>JAYTYM010000072.1:0-6558 GCA_043742365.1 bacterium
CATCATTTGTGGAAGCTTAGCGGGCGCTGGTTCATTCGTCTCAAGAATGATGCGCGCCTCCTCAACATTACAGAAGAATATCTCAGTATTTGCATAAAGATCCTTCAGGGCCTCTTTCCCGAGCTTTATCTGGAAGGTTCCAGGCTGAAATGCGAGCTTCACCTCGGGGTGTGCCTTCAGATATGCTGCTACCTCGACATGGTAGGGAAGTGAGTTGTCTCCGACTGAGCTAAAGTAAAGCCAGCGAGGTTTGCCCATTTCAGGCAATGCGTACGGATATGTCTCATGCTTGATGAGTATTGTACGCTCTGCATTGTGCCACAGGACGTAGTGATAGTTCGATGACTTACCCTCGTGTGAGCGTACAAAAGTCGTATCGATGTTGTTTGTCTTGAGTGCTTCAAGAATCTCTTTACCCTGTTCATCCGCTCCGACATCTGAGACGAATCCAGTCTTGAGTCCTAGTCGTGATGCAGATACTGCGGCATTTGCGGCGTTACCTACACCTGCAAGCACTTTTGCAAACTCATATGGAATCTTCGCACCGTTCACGAAACAGAGCTCCTCGTCGACCGCACCGTCACCATTTTCGATGTGCATGACGCTTGCTTGCTGAATGCGGATGAATGCATCGGTTACGGTGTCGCCTATTGCGATAAAATCATATTCTCCTGTGTTGTCTGGTTGCATATATTTAAAATTATTTACTAGATAAGTATAACATGCACGAAATCTCACAAAAGCGGTTATTCCCAGTAACTGAGTAGTAAGTATAAAAAAGCACCCCAGAAAGAGGTGCTTGTGTGTCAGGCTTCGCAGCCTGTTCTTGCTTCAAAAACATCGAACTTTTTTAGTGTGTACTCACGCATGCGATGACTGAAACTTCTGTCCTCGTATTTGATGAGCACGTAAGTCAGATTTTTCTTGTCTTTTAGCTTCATTTCGTCGGCTTCTCCACGCTGCACCGCTCGTATAGCATCTGCGAACGGCACTGTCAGGTCGGTCACGTAGTTTGCACCATGACTCTCGCCGCGTGATGTATAGAATCTTTCCTCCTCTTTCGCGTCTCGAAACTCGATGCGTTCTGCATGGTCTTTCAACCTTGCTACTTCTCCAGCGTCTTCCAATTTGTGAGACATGCCCAGCTTTTGAAAGAACTTTGCCTCTGCTTCAATATCAGAAAAATTAAGTGGTTCACAGTGTTCAAACTTCCAAATTCTGCCACGTTCAATGAGTCTCATTGCAGAGAGCGGTCCTCCAGCACTGAAGCCAGATAATGATCGCATGCTCACCTGCATCGGCGTCACTGCGTAATAGATGCTCTCAACAACAAAGCGTTCTTCGGCTGACCGAGGGTCAGTGCATACTTCCGGGGCGAATGACACGACGTCGCCTTCCCAAAATGGCGTTTCGGGAAGATCGCGGATACGCACATGGATGTCAGCGATCTTGGACTTTGAACCGAGATTGAACGCGAGCAGCTCATCCGGTCCTCCATCGCGTGGAGCTGCGATGACTGTGGCAAAGTCGATATAAACTCCCGCATACTTATGGTGCAGCCCGTCGCGACCGATGTACTTCTTCGCAAAACCGACTGCGGTACCGGAACGTTTATTTCCAAGATCAAGTGACTGCCCAATTTTAACGTTATTTCGAAGCAGATTTTCTACTTGAAGTGAATGAAAATGTGTAAGATGTGGATCGTAAGACATAGAACCCCCTAGCCTTATGTGGCTTTATCTGAAGGGTTAAAGAACAAGCTCGGCACCATTGCAAAGCTCGTTTAAACTACAGCTCCTATATTAGTAAGTCAATGCAGCATAAAGAAACCTGCGTAAACTTGCACTAACGATAAAACTGCAGAAGAAGATATTTTTTGTTATAATGCTCGGATGAACACATCACAATTAGAAACAGTCGCGAAAGCACTTGTCGCGAGTGGTAAGGGTATACTGGCTGCCGACGAATCAACCACAAGCGCCAATAAGCGTTTTGCACTCGTGCATGTCGAAGAGACAGAAGAAAATCGCCGTCTGTATAGACAGCTTTTACTCACCACTCCCGAAGCGAAGGGAATTCTTTCGGGTGTCATTTTTTATGATGAAACATTCTGGCAGAAAGTTGATTCTGGAGAATCGATGGCCAAATATGTCGAGAGTGCGGGCATCATGCCGGGAATTAAAGTAGATGAAGGATTGATCGACTTGCCCGGATTTTCTGGTGAGAAACTCACAAAGGGGCTTGATGCACTGCCTGAGCGAATGGCGAAGTATAGAGATGCAGGAGCCAAGTTCGCTAAGTGGCGCTCAGTCATTACAATTGCAAATGAAAATGGTAGCGGGATACCCAGTGATGAATGTATAAATGCCAACGCATTTGTGCTCGCACGCTACGCGCGCATTTGCCAAGACGCTGATATCGTTCCGATCGTTGAGCCTGAAGTGCTGTTTGATGGCACTCACACATCGGAGACTTGCGAAGCAGTTATGAACAGAGTGTATGCCGCACTCTTTAAAGCCATGAACGATTTAAAGGTTCATCTTCCTGGCGCGATACTCAAGACAAGCATGGTTCTTCCTGGTAAGGACTCAGGCATTGTCGTCGACCCAGAAGATGTGTCGACCCGCACTGTTCGCGCACTACACGCACATGTTCCTAAGGAATTGGGTGGTGTAGTATTCCTTTCGGGCGGTCAAACACCCACACAGGCATTTCTTAATCTCGATGCAATAGCCAAGAAAGGGCCACATCCTTGGGGGCTAACGTTCTCATACTCGCGCGCCTTGCAAGACCCAGTGCTCAAATACTGGGCGGAGCATCGTGAAGATGTGGCGGGTGCACAAAAGATATTTGCACATCAGCTCGCTATTGCGGTTGAGGCTCGGGATGGGAAGTTGGAGGGAAAGGAATTGGGAGGTGATTTTGTCTCAACCAGCCAAGACCTATAGGACTTTCGCAGCCGGCACGCTACTAGTCTTTCCCTCAGCAAGTCGAGTCAACATAGCAGACTATGTCTTCTCGACATTGCTTCGGTGCAAGACGTCGTATCGTACTCGGCTACAAAATTCCTATAAAAAAAATTTACATATTAATTAATTAAGATTTATGAAAAGAAATAAACATATCGCATTCATTGTCGGAGTTGTCGCGATGCTTTCGGGAAGCACTGCATTAGGAGCGACGAATGATCAAATAAATTATTGGAAATTTGACGAGGGTATGGGACGTAGTGCTTCTGATAGCGTTGGTGGACAGAACGGCGCACTCTTTGGAAGCTCAACTGGGTTTGGCTGGGCATCGGGGAAAGTTGGCACCGCAATTGGCATGGACGGCACGACAGGGACGGGAGTCGCACTCCCTAACGGCATACTTACAGGAAGTCAGGGCTCGATCTCACTTTGGTTTGATATGAATGATCTTTCTGATCGCAATATAATATTCTCTGCCAAATCAACGACCGACAACAATGTCTATGCAGCGCTTGCTGTTGACCGCGACGGACGACCACAGTTCCAGTTCCGTGATACAACCAATGCAAGCGATCGAAAGGCACAGGCGACACGCCTCTTGAACAGGAATGAATGGTACAACCTCACGCTTACTGCCAATGGTCTGGGCTATCATGTATACGTAAACGGAGAAGAAGTCGTGGTCGCAGGAGACAATATCGGCCGCTGGTTTCCCGATATTACTAATCAAACATGGAGCTATCGTATTGGCGCACTAGATGCGATACCGCTTAATGGCTCATTCAATGGCTATTTAGATGATGTACGTATCTATAATCGTGCCTTAACAGCAGAAGAAGCCAAGGCGCTCTACACAGAAGGCAATGCCGCGCGCCCTACTGTGCCCGCAGCCGTCGCGCCAAAGGTAAGCTTTAGTATCTCTGATGACCATGTACCTTTTGGTGGCTCAGTGTCGCTTAATTGGTCATCGGTAAATACTGATTCATGTACTGCAAGCGGAAGCTGGAATGATGCTGTAGGAACTTCAGGCAGTAAGGTCTTTGTGAAGCTTGGCTCCGATGCCGCGTACACACTTACATGCAGCAACGCAAAATACGGAAGCGATTCTGCAACCGTAAAAGTATTTGTCGGCACGGAGGGTGCGACAAGCACTGCCACGACCGCTACAATCACAGCAGTAGCCGTCACGACCATCTCAGGAAGTGGAGCGGGCGAAATGCCAAAGGGTCTCGTAAATGCTGCCTGGAAGCGCAGCCTTAAGGTCGGTTCAACCGGTGAAGATGTCACCAACCTTCAGCTCTTCCTTATTCGCAAGGGATTTCTCACCGAAGGCAATGCGATTGGCTTCTTTGGTCCTCGCACCAAGACTGCGCTCATGCAATTCCAGAAGGCAAACGGAATTGCAGTTGTCGGGGTTTTCGGACCAATGACACGCGCAAAAGTAAGTGAAATGAACACTGATCGCTAATCCACGAAATTTTAAAGATCCGCTTTTCGACACACTCGAGAAGCGGATTTTTGTTGTATAATGTCATTGCTAAGTTGAATTACCCATAATCACAAACGATATGACTTCGATATACGTGACACGTAAGATTCCCGAGCTTGGAATAAAAATGCTTACCGATAAAGGCTACACCGTAGCAGTGAACGAAATAGATGCACCACTCACTCACGAGCAGTTGATCGAGATGCTTAAGATACACAATGCTGATGGGGTCATATCGCTACTTACAGACACTATCGACGCACGCGCATTCGACGCAAGTCCAAACACAAAAATCTTCGCCAACTATGCGGTCGGCTTCAACAACGTCGATATCCCCGAAGCGAAGAAGAGGGGAATCACCATCACGAATACTCCCGGAGCATTATCGAACACTGTCGCAGAGCACACCATGGCACTTATTCTGGCTATCTCAACGCGCACCGTTGAGGGCGATAGGCTTATGCGTTCGCATGCGTGGAATGGTTGGGGTCCGATGCAGCTCTTGGGCACCGACCTCGCAGGGAAGACACTTGGCATCTTAGGAGCTGGGCGAATTGGCTCGCGGCTTGCACATCAAGCACATTCTGGCTTTGACATGAATATTATTTACCATGATGTGAATCAGAATCCGCAGTTTGAAGCAGATACAGGTGCAAAATATTGTGCAACAGTAGAGGAAGTTTTGAAAAATGCTGACGTCGTTTCTATCCACGTCCCGCTTATGCCAGGAACTGAACATATGATAAACGCCGAAACACTCAAGCTAATGAAGCCCACCGCATTCCTCGTAAATACTTCACGTGGTAGAGTAATAGATGAAGTTGCACTTACGGATGCGCTCAAGAATAAAGTGATAAAAGGTGCCGCGCTCGATGTGTTCGAGAATGAGCCCAAAACTTGCCCAGGACTATGTGAACTCGACAACGTAGTGCTCACTCCACATATTGCTTCTGCGACCGAAGCCGCGCGCGATGAAATGGCGAAGCTCGCCGCAGACAATCTCATTGCATTCTTTGAAGGCAGAACACCAGCAAATCTCGTTCAATAAAAGTGCAATAAAAAAGCGCCATCAGTCGATGGCGCCTTTGCTAGCGCTTGCAGTTTGTGTACTCTTCTTCGGTAATCCCCGAAGAGGCGAACACTTCTGATCTGCGAATGTCTTTGTCTTTGTCGTTTTGCATGTCGAGCATAAACCATTTGCCTTTTTGATTCTTGACGTAGGTTTTTTCGACAATGATGCCGACAGAATAAACATACATGCCAAACGATGCGCTCACGAGTTCACCGTTTCGTAGGACCGTTGTGATAAGCGGTGTCATCATCTCGCCGTCGCTCGGATTACCCCGCATGGTCATGCGGACGCTTCGGTCGGGTGTTGGTGCGCAGTCTTTTTGCGATACCATCGTCCACTTGCTTTCCAGGTCGGCCGGTAGCGGGGGCGGACTGGAAGCCTGCTTTGCGAAAGCGGAAGTGGCAGAAATTGAAAAAAGGGCGGCAAGTAGCAAGGTGCGAGTAAAACCACTCATACAGAACTCCTGTGTTGTCCGAAATTAAAACTACACTATCTATAGTATTGGTCAATAAGAAATGAATAATAAAAGCGCCGCAAGGGCGCTTTTTTAGTGAAGCTTATTGGCGCGCACACCGGTCTCTATTAGGAATTCGCTGATGTCGACATGCTGTTCTGCGACGAAGATGTACTCACCCTCGAGTATGAGGGGCTGTGATGATGGGTCTTTATCATCCGCGCTCACTTTTCCAGTAAGTTCCAATGTGGTTGGAAAGAAGCAATTGCCTAATTGATCAGGGTCCGGGAGCGGCAGGGGGAAATCATTTTCTGCCGATGCTTCGGTGTAATCGACTGCAAGTTCGTAGAACGCATCGACCACATTCTTGATCATCAGGTCGTGTAATTGATGACTACTACGAGTACTTGAAGCTGGTGGGAGATTGGCGATCGGGATAAGTACTCCGAAGTGTCGCGCAGAAGCAATGACGATGACGTCGGATTCGCGAGTGAGACAGTCAAAGTTGAAACTGAGTAGCGAGAGTGGGTAGTTTGGCGTTGTGTCCACAGGAGACCTCCATAAAAGAGCGCTG
>JAYTYM010000073.1:0-6244 GCA_043742365.1 bacterium
GTGAGCAAAATTTCAAATTCAATCGTTTGGCACACTACCGAAAGCAGTGTGGTTATCATAAGAAAAAAGACCCCCGAACGCAAACAAAATGCCCCGATATGGGGCATTTGAGCTATTAACTAGCGGCTTTTTCGTCCAAGAGTGCGCAGGCATAGCTCGTGTCTTTAAATGCGGCACGGAGCGCATATTCGCCGAGCTTGGCTTCGACCTCTTCGGGAACTCCAGGTGGGATAAGACTTTCCGCCTCTTTGCGCGCTTGCGCATGCTCAGCAACATCGCAATGCCCGAGATGCACATCGAGGTATGGTGCGGTCGGGAGACCAGTATCTTGAAACACTTCCACCGCTTCCAAGCACTCGATGCGATGCTTTTGTGCATGTGCTTCTTCCAGCCGTTCGCAGAACTGAAGCGCGTCTTCTTTTGAGTCAAACGGCCCGAACACCAGATTTGCTTGGATCGAAAGCAGTAGCATTTCGACGGACACACCGGCATGTACCACAAATGCACGTAGTGAAACAACGTTTCCCATGACATCCTCCTTTAAAAACTATCTTTACTCTGTCTATCAGAATTCTCCCATTGGTCAACAGTTGCTCGCTTTCTTCACGAGATGTGTCTTTGTGGTGTTTTTGTTTACCGTTGGAATTATTTTTGTTACGCTTCTGCCAGTTTCACCCCCAAAGGAGTTCTTTATCATGACACAATATGCACTCGTCTGTTCCCCCGCCGACACTATCGCCGGCGCTTTGCGTATGCAGGACCTCGGGCAAGTAAATGTTGCAAAACTTAAAGCGCAGCATGCAGCGTATGTAAGCGCGCTTAGTTCGTTTGGCTGTGTCATCGTCGCCATGCCCAAGCAAGAAGGTTACCCTGACAGCACTTTCGTAGAAGACCCCGCCATAAACATCGGCAACAAGGTCTTAGTCTGTGCGCGTCTTGCAAATCCAGCCCGCCAAGGCGAAGAAGCACTGATGGAGCGTACGCTTACGCCGCTTTTCAAGAACATGACTATTGCCCACATCAAAGCGCCCGGCTTTGTCGAAGGTGGTGACGTGCTCGTAACTGACGGGACGCTTTATATTGGTATTTCGAAACGCACCAATGCACATGGCGCTGAGCAGCTCGCCCGCATCGCCTATGACCGCTGCCACTGGAAGTCGAAGTTGATTCCCATCCCCGCTTCGTACCTTCACCTCAAGGGCGAGGTGACCTATCATGCGCGCGGAGACTTCGTGACTGTCTCAGAAGAAATAGCAGAGCATTTCGAAGGTAGTGGAAAACGTATCATCGTTACCCCCGCCGAAGAGCGTTTTGCCGGCAATTGCATTTCCTACGAGTCGAATATTCTCATTCACAAGGGCAGCACAAAGACTGCGAAGATCTTGAGAAAGGAGCAGCTCAATCCCATTGCGCTCGACCTTTCAGAGTTTGCAAAGATCGACGGAGCCATGACCTGTCTGTCGAAATTCTTTTCCCTGTAGGCAATTCCCCGCTCTGTAATATGAGTGGGTTTTTTATACTTTGCTAATTGATAGTCCCACTTGACTCTGCTAATATGCGCTTATGATACCGTATTCGGAATAGCCTGAATACTCAAGTCTCAGAAATATGCGACTCCTCCTCATTGAAGACGAACCCAATATCATAAATTTTTTGAAGCCAAGCCTTGAAGCGGAGGGCTTTGCTGTTGATGTCTCCGAAGACGGTGAGGAGGGTTTATATATAGCAAGAATGGGTGACTACGATATAATCGTACTCGACAACATTCTGCCGAATAAAACAGGACTTGAGATATGTAAAGAACTTCGCGAAAAAGGCAAGACTACCCCCATCATTGTCCTTTCGGTACGCACCGAAACAAATATCAAGGTCAACCTCCTGAATGCCGGAGCAGACGACTATTTGAGTAAGCCATTCTCGATCGACGAACTATTCGCCCGCATACGTGCTTTACTGCGCAGACCACAAGGACTCAAGGGTAGTGTTCTCCAGCTTGATGACCTTATTTTGGACATAACCTTGCAACGCGCCGTAAGAGCAAGAAAGAACATTGAACTCAGCAGCAAAGAGATCATGTTGCTCGAATATATGTTGCGCAATGCGGGAAGCATACTTTCGCGGGCAATGATCATGGAGCATGTTTGGGATATGTCAGTTGACCCATTCTCGCGCACGATCGATATACATATTCAAAATCTGCGCAAAAAGATAGATCTTCCAGGGATGAAAAAGCTTATCCATACTCAGCCGCGGAGAGGTTATCGTATTGATGTGCTTAAATAAGCACTTTTCTCTCCCCATCCTCCATTTTCTGTTGTGTAAATAAGTTATCCACACAGATATTGCCTTTTCTTTACAACTTCTTTACATTTCCTTTACAACTTTTTCCTACAATAGAAGAGGATTTGTCCTTTTACTAGGAGTTTTAAGTGGAAAAGAAAATCACACCAAGAGTTCGCGTGTGTGCGAATGTCCCCAAGAGGCCAAAAATAGACGAGGTGCTTCGGCTTATACCGCATAACGCTGACGCAGCTTATTACCGCGAACGTACCGACCGCAATATCGGCTGGATCACGCGTGAAGAGCAGGAACTTCTCAGCCGTGCAGTCATAGGCATCGCAGGCTGCGGCGGAATGGGTGCGCAACTCGCGGAGAAGTTTCTTCGTCTAGGAGTTGGCGAGATACGCATTGCAGACAATGAGGCATTCGATGTCTCAAATATCAACCGGCAATTTGCCGCCTCACGCAAAACCGTCGGCATCTCGAAGGCGTTCGCGACCGCAAGAATGCTTCGCGACGTAAGCGATGACAATACGATCGTCGTCTATCCGCGGGGTATCTGCGAGTCATCAGTTCACGACTTCACTCATGGCTGCGACGTCATATGTGATGAGATCGAGTTCTGGGCTGTCGGCCCGCGCATATTACTTCACCAAGAAGCCCGCAGGGAAAATGTTCCGGTATTTAACTGCAACACCGTTGGCTTTGGTACTCGACTATTCCTCTTTACACCAGAAAGCAGCACGATGGAGGAGCTGCTTCATATGAGCCTCGAAGAAGGCATGGAGCTCTCAACGGCACTCGGGCAAAAAACTGCGAGCAAAGCACAGATCGCTCGCGTCCTAGAAAGCATGCTCCTAGGCCCTGTTCCCGAACTTCCTGACTATTACCAAGGCGGTGGCAATGCGGAGATAGTGAGACAGAGGCTGTTGACTGAAGGCCGCGCTTCTATCATTGCGACCAATCCCCCGCTTGCAACAGGATTTTTGGCTGACCGCGTACTTCTGTATTTGCTGCGAAACTCAGAAACGAAACGCAGCATTGTCGAGACACCCGCCATGCCCGCATATCTCTACTTTGATGCGGCCCTTATGCAGGCAAAAGTTATTGAAGGAAGGTGGAGATAATGGACACGCATCCGATAGTCATACAGCTAGTCACTGAGGAGGGTCGCGCAAAAGCACTCGAGTTCATCTCACAGCGCTTCCGTGAGAAATTCGGCGCAGACCCGACACCGCCCGAGATCATCTTTGCGGCATACAAGGAGGGCGATATCGTCGCCACTCTTGCCGTAGACCTCGCAGAAGCGGATCGCCCTTTCCCATGGGAACACGTGTTCGATCACGACCCGAGTAAGCTCCCCTTTTCCATTGAAAGGCCGGTGAGCATTCAATTCGGGCGCTGGGCGGCAGTGGTGCCAGAAGTATCCGCTCCGCTCATATATTCTGCGGTACATCATGCGATGCGATCAGGCAAAAAATATGCCTGGTGTGTAGTCAAAAGCGATGCACGTGACAAATTGCGATCCATAGGATTCATCTTGCATGAGATTCCTGGCGTACGACTATGCACTGAGCGCATACTCCCGCAGGATACGTCGTATTATTTTACACCTCCGGTTCCTGAGCTCTTTGTGATGGAATTAGCACATATGAAGATGATGCTCAAGAAGCCGAGCATGTCACTAGTAAAGAAAGGAATTGTCAGTCTTGAGTTCACTTGAGTTCTGAATCTGATCAAGCATTAAGAGAACATCACCAAAAGGAGATGAGCCACAAATATTCATTTTTATCGAAACACTACCTTACATTTTATTGTGAGGTAGTTTACTTAAGCCACTTTTTTCCATACACTCAATACAGTATTCCTTTATGAGCACAATTCTTCTCGGATATATCGGTATCGTCATCACTACGCTCATCAATGCGCTTATTGCTTTTTTAGTTTTCATACAACACCCTAAAAGTGCGACGCATAAAAATTTTTTTATCTTTGTTGGCGGCAGTGCTCTCTGGGGCGCAGGCATAATCTTGCTTGTATGGACACGAAATTTTTGGTTCGATAAGGTGATTCTCTATGGTGCGCTCATCATGGTATATGGCTTCTATCTTTTTACTGACACCTTTCCTACTTCCACGAAGGGCTGGAAGCCCACCCTCCTCCTCTCAATGCCGTTCATCGTGGCTGCACTGCTTATACCCTTCAATCTCTTCATCGAAAAAACTCTCCTTCTTGCTGACCAATCTCTTAAGCCGATCAATGCCCCCCTCTATCCACTTTATGCGGCGATCATTGGTTTTTACATAATTCTCGGCTTCATTGTTTTCATTAAAAAATACCGACACGCGCGTGGACTCGAGCGTCTGCAAATGCAATATCTCATCCTTGGTGCTGCGCTTTTTCTCTTCATCGCGTTCATCTCCGATGCAGTGCTTCCTGCATTGGGCATATTCAACTTTAACCTGCTGGGACCAATATCCTCGGTCGCACTCGTTTCTTTTACTGGGTATGCGATAGTTCGTCATCAGCTCCTCGATATCAGATTGATCATTCAGCGCGGGATTATCTATTCACTCCTGTTTGCCATTATTGTTTGCTTCTATATCGCGAGCCTTTTTACCCTTGAACACTACCTCTTGCTCGCGACACGCATAACTAATTTTGTTAGTGCCCTCCTGACTGTCTTAGTTGGGGTGTTCAGCATTCCCTACGTCGAAAAGTATTTTAGTGATGTTACTGACCGATGGTTCCACAAAGGTCGGTACAAATATTCTGATGCGCTTCATGCCCTTTCTGAATCGCTCAATAGAAATCTTGAGCTCGACGGACTGATGAGAGACACCTCGGTGCTTCTTTCGCAGATCCTCAAATCAAAAACCGTGCGCATAGTTGTGTTTACTGAGATTCCCCTTATCTACGTCGACGGAACACTCTCAGATGACGCTGTAGCACAGCCAAGCAAAGAGATCGTGAAGATAGCTCGCGAGGCACTGCGCAAAAATCCCGACATCATCACCCACTCGTCGCTCCGCGCTTATGGCATCAAAAACATCCCTACCCACATACTCGAGGCGCTTGTCGCACTTGGTCTGGGTGGGAGAATTTCTCTCTCTGTCCCGCTTATGCTCGACAAGAAGGTCCTCGGGGTGATAAACCTTGGCGAAAAGCGCTCGGGTGATGCGTATACCAAAGAAGATGTCGTACTCCTTAAGACATTTGCTTATGAGGCAAGCATTGCGCTGGAGAAATCGGAGCTTTATAAAGCGGTGCGAGATTACTCTCGCGAACTTGAAACACGAGTAGGCGAAAGGACTACCGCACTCAAAAAGATCCAAGAGGAGCAACGCCAGATGATGATCGACATCTCACATGCGCTTCAAACACCCCTTACAATAATCAAGGGCAGCATTGAGATCATGCATATCCGCGGTGAACACAACCAAGAGATCGGAGCCGCCGAGACCGCAATAGACGAGGCTTCGCTCCTGCTTTACGACATGATGAGATTAGCGCAGCTCGAGAATGAAAAGACAGAAGCAATCACGCTTACCAACGTCGACTTAAGCAAGCTCGCAATGGAAGTCGCAGAATATGTCCATGTTATCGCCGAGGCCAAGAACATCGTCATAGAGACGCACCTTATTCCCAATGTGGTTATAGAGGGTAATGAGAAGCAGCTCAAAGATGTAGTTATAAACCTGATGAGCAATGCAGTGAAATACATGGGGAGCGGTAGCAAACGCAACATTACCCTCTCACTTGAAACAGAGAAGCAAAATGCAATACTGAAAGTAATAGACACAGGTAGGGGCATGAAAGACAAGGACAGAACCAAGATATTCCAAAGATTTTATCGCACCACAGAGGCCCGCAATGAAGGGGTCCGCGGCACTGGACTTGGGCTCGCGATCGCACAAACCATCCTGAAGAAACACGGTGGCAAGATACACGTCGAGAGTGAGGA
>JAYTYM010000074.1:0-2779 GCA_043742365.1 bacterium
AGAAGTACGGCTTGAGTAAGCTCCTTGGCAGAATATTTCTTGGCGACAAGATCTGCATGCGCTTGTGCGATGGTCAGTGTGTTGGTATCGATGGACATACTACATTATTTGAGAAACTTTAAAATATCCGTCTTGCGAGCGTGGAGCATTCTTGAGTATTGCGTCGGTGTATTCACCGCCTATGTTCGCCTCGCCATCAGGGCGCATTACATTGCGCAGTTCTCCGACGCGCGCCTCTGCATTCTCGTCAGTAACCACATTGCTAATTTCTGAGACATAATCAAGTACAGGGGTAAGCTTCTGTGCCACCTCCTCCATCTCCATATCTGAAAGCTCAATACGGGCAAGGGTTGCCAAGTGTTCAACGTCTTCTTTCTTTAACATAACTTCCATCCTACCCTATTTTAATAGTTGTTCAAATAGTCAAAGGCTGCTGAATTGACACACGCAGGACGGAGCGTAGTATTTGATAAGAAACATTTATATTTAGCGAAGGAGTAGCCATGGCAAGCATTGCACTCGTTATCAC
Source organism: bacterium (assembly GCA_043742365.1). Classification (GTDB taxonomy): domain Bacteria; phylum Patescibacteriota; class Minisyncoccia; order Phycocordibacterales; family UBA6899; genus MHLP01. The sequence continues at coordinate 530 of JAYTYM010000074.1, forward strand.
AGCAGATAACGGAGAGAAAAAAACCTTTGAATTATCTCCAGTTCAATCCAACATTTTGAGGGACAATCTTTGTATGGGCAAAACACCCGCAAATGATGTTGTGCAATTAGCGGGAAGCAAAACTTGGGCCATCGAGCGAGAAGGTTTGTCAGAAGCAGAGCTGCAGATGTTTCTCGAAATGTTTGAGGCTCTACGCAGCACCTTCACCCGCAGGTTTTAAAAACACGGCAAACGCCGCGTTTTTTATTTGAGCATTTTCAGGAATTCTTGCTCATCGATGACGCGTATGCCAAGCTTTCTCGCCTTATCAAGCTTAGAACCAGCATCGCTCCCTGCTACGACGATGTCTGTTTCTTTGGAGACCGCACTTGAGATACTTCCACCTCGTTCGCGGATCTTTTGCTTTGCTTCATCACGAGAAAGTGAGAGCATGCCACCGGTGAGTACGATGTTCATTCCAGAGAGTGCTGACTTCGTCTGTGTTGTTCGCTCGCGGGTGACCTCAACATGCTTGAGTAGTCGCTTGAGCCAGACTTTATGCTCGGGATTCTTCATCCAGCTCACAAATGATTCCGCCACCACTCCGCCGACCCCGTCGACAGCAGTAAGCTCATCTTGCGAGGCTTCCATCAGAGCGTCGATATTTTTGAATGCGCGCGCAAGGTCGTGCGCAGTCTCTTCGCCGACGTGATCAATAGAAAGTGAAGTTATGAATCGCGGCAAGGATATCTTTCTTCCGCTGTTAAGCGCTGCCAAGAGATTATCCGCCGACTTTTCCCCAAAATTTGAGAGATTGAGGAGATCGCCTTTCTTGAGGGTGAATAAGTCATCGGGTGTTGAAACGAGTCCTTCTTTCATTAATAGCTCGACAATCTTCGGACCCAAACCTTCAATATCAAAAGCACCGCGTGAGGTAAAATATGCCATTCTGCGCTTGAGTTGGGTGAACGAGTTGCGGTCAACACAGCGGTACGCTGCCGCTCCAGGGACCCGCTCAATGCGCCCATCTCCCCCGCACGCATCAACATGTGTTGGGAAAACAAACTTTTTTTCTTTGCCGGTGCGCATTTCCTTAACCACGCTTACGATATCAGGGATGACGTCACCCGCTTTCTCGAGAATGACCGTGTCACCGATGCGGACATCGAGGCGCGCGATTTCATCTTCGTTGTGGAGCGTTGCGCGAGACACTACAGTCCCGAGCACGGTCACGGGCTTTAAGTGGGCGACCGGAGTAAGCACGCCCGTGCGCCCTACTTGCAGAACGATATCTTCGACGACTGTTGTGACTTGTTCGGTCGGAAACTTAAATGCGATGGCGTAGCGCGGACCTTTGCCTGTGTAGCCAAGGGCTTCTTGGTACACACGTTCGTCAACCTTAACGACGACGCCGTCTATCCAATACAGCTCCTTGTCGGCTTTCTTTTGCCACTCTTTCCAGTAGGAAATTATTTCTGCTACATTTTTACATTGTCTGTAGTGCGGATTGACCTTAAAGCCGAGCTTGCCGAGGGCGAGCAACTCATCATGCTGGCTCTTGGGTAATTCTTTGTTTGCATATGAAAGTTCATAAATGAACGTATCAAGCTTGCGCTTGGCGGCAATACTTGGATCAAGCTGACGAATGGAGCCGGCAGCGGCATTACGCGGATTGGCAAACACCTGCTCCCCCAACTTTTTGCGCTCACTATTAATGCGCGCGAGTTCTTTGGTCGAGAGCCACACCTCACCTTCTACAACGACGTCCATATCTTCTCTGAGTCGAAGCGGGACTGAGTCTATGGTACGCACATTCGAAGTCACGTCTTCGCCCGTTGTGCCGTCGCCTCGCGTTGCGGCTGTTATAAGTACGCCTTTTTTATAGGTAAGGACAATCTTTAAGCCGTCAATCTTTATCTCGCAGATATAGTTGGGGGTGATAGATTTACCATAAATACCAAGCAGCATGCGCTTCACCCGCGCATCAAACTCATGGATATCTTCTTCGCTGAATGCATCATTGAGAGACCACTGTGCTATCTGGTGTTTGATCTTCTTGAATTCCGGAAGGGGTTTGCCGCCGATACGCCGCGTTGGTGAATCAGGAGTGATGAGCGAAGGATATTTTTCTTCAAGGCTTGCAAGCTCGTATTTGAGACTATCAAGCGCCTCAGGGCTCATCTCCTCCTTATCGTGGACATGAAATTGATAGCGATAATGCTCAATAGTCTTCCGTAGCAGGAGCACCCGCTCGCCAACTTCCTTGGGGAT
>JAYTYM010000075.1:0-16407 GCA_043742365.1 bacterium
GACTTACCTGAGCCTGTTGGGCCTGTAACGAGGATGAGGCCGTATGGAGTCTTGATGGCGTCGCGCACGAGCGCGAGGTGTTCGGGCGAAAATCCCATCATATCAAGCGTGAGCACTCCCTTGCCGGTATCGAGAATACGCATCACGACCTTCTCGCCATAGTACGCAGGAAATGTTGAGACACGGAAATCTACCTTCTTGCCGTCCATGCGCGCGCTGAAGCGGCCATCTTGTGGCTTACGTTTCTCGTCTAGTTTGAGCTGGGCCAATATCTTGATGCGCGCAACGATGGCATTGTGAATGTTGGCAGGAAGAATAAGCGATGTGTACATCACACCATCAACGCGGAAGCGCACGCGTACTTTGTCTCCCGTATGTTCGATGTGCACATCGGAAGCATTACCCTCAACAGCGTGTTTCAAAATAACGGCGACTATTTTGGTGACTGGTGCATCTTCGACGATCTTCGTCTCCCCGCCTTTTATTTCGGTGTGTTCGTGGGTGTCTGCCGACGAATCTTGCTCGGTCGCAGAATATTCTTCAAGCGCTGCCTTAGCGTCTTCGGGTGAGATCTCAGAAAGGGCCTGCGTTACTTCTCCAGAAAGATTCTGATACTGAACCAAAAGCTGGTTGAAGTCCCCCTGCGATATGATAAAAAGGCGAAACGGCATGCCGAGCTTCGCCGCAATGAACTGCACCGCGTCCCGTGCTTGCGTGAGATCAGGATCGACAATACCTACTTCGAGCGTATGGTCGACAACCCCAAGCGGAGCGACCTGATAGTGGCGTGCGGATTCTTCGGGAATATACTTGAGCACTTCTCCTGGAACCTTATGTCCCTCGAGTGAGCGTGTTTCCATTCCGTAATACTCTGCCTTGAGCGTATTAATATCAGCACTCGTCATTCCGCCCTTGCTGAGTATCTCGTCGAGACCTCCGAGGGTTTTCGAAGACTGCGAAGCAAGCTCGGGAATATCTTCCTCACGAAATAAACCTTTTTTCGCCAAAAATAAAAGAAAGCTCATAGTTAAGCAATATGCTATGTTCCAATGATAACAAATCCACGCAGATGGCGCGAATAAAATAACAAAATTTAATCAGTAAATAAATTACTTAACTTTGAGGAGGTTGATCTTGTTGGAAATACCCAGCGCGTCGATCTTTGTCCCGGACGAGGCAACGTTCGTGGCTGTGGAGTTTTTTCCATTATAGTGCGCATCACGCAAGCGTTCTAACACGACAGGTGGAGGTGTGAACGGGAATGGTCGTGAAACGGGGACGCTAAGAATATTGATGGTGTAGGTCTTGAGTGAAAGATATGCGGGGTCTTTGAAAAGACTATCGTCGAGATGGATCGACTTGAGTGTTTTGAGAGCGAGCTCGGTCTTTGCACCAGGCTGATTGGCAGGTGTCGTTGCTTGCCCTGACGTTGCACTTAAGAGTACGTTCGAATCACTGCTGCGAAACCAGACGAAATACACCCCAACAATAAACGCAGGCAATACGAGCACTATCAAGAGATCCACAACAGCTTGTTTTCCCATCATAAATTAAGAGCCACGCGAATAAGTGATAATGGTGAGCGTATAGTCCATTGCTTTCAGTTCAGGGTTTTTTGTTCCATTACTGTCGTCACTTGAGGTTGAGGTGAAGGATACTGCAGCTGCGTCGCGGAGCGCGAGACTCGACTCTAAGTCACGCAAAAAACCACGGAAGACGGTGTATGGCGCCGAGACACTGAAACTTATCGTATGCTTTGCGTATGCGCCTGTTCCTGCGGCTGAGATCTTGGAACTAGGACTTTTTATGGTAAGTCCGCGCAACTGTGCAATGCCATCGATATCAATGATGAGCTTAGTCGGATCGACACTCGCAGGCAGTATTGTCGCAAGTGCCTGATCATAGCCCGGAGGGAAATCTTGCTGCTTCTGTTTCAAGGCTTGAAGCTGAGATTGTGCCTCTCCCGCCTCTTGAATGTACTTAGTATATTCGGCTGACTTTGCTCTGTCTGCTTGGATAGCGGTAATAGTCGGGTCGATATACTCAATGTATATTCCGACCGAAAGTAGAACGAAGAATAATGGAATTGCGTAGCGGTTCATATTATTTAGGTTTTGTCTGCATTATGGGAGGAGGTGGTAATGCTTGTGGCGTACCTGACGCAATGGTCGGTGGCTTTGGCAAATTGGTATTAGGTGGGGTTACGGGCGTTTCATTTTGTGCTTGTACCTGCTTTTGCGATTGCTCTTGTAATACTTGCGCATAGTCGAGATACGACGGGTCGATATCGATGGTCGCTGAAAAACCGACAACCGATGTGCGCTCATCAAGCGCAAGTGTCGTAACGTCTACTTGCTTCACGTGTGGAGTCTTCCTCCATTCTTGTACCTGGAAATAAACAGCAGCGTATCCTGGCGCCTGTCCTGAAACTGACAGCTTGATAGTGCCATCATCCTTTTTATAATCAAATGCGGTTAATCCGACATTTTCGGCTGCGTGTGCTTCTATCGTATCGAGAATAACCGAAAAAATAGTGTGGGAGTCAACAAGCTTTTTGGCTGTTGCAAGGCTCGTTTGCAGGTTTTTATAGACAGTGATCTCATCAACGTTGAATTTCTTTTCTTGGTCTGCTAATTGCTGGCCTTTTGCGAGAACCTCTTTGTCGAGCTTTGTTTTATAGAAATAGATTCCGCCTGCTACCGAGAGCGTGACAAAAAAGACGATGATCCCGACGACGAGCGCGAGGTTGATCGGCTCACTACGACGATTACCCCCTTCTACTCGTAGAAGTGGTTGTTGGGGCATGAAAGATGTCTCTGGTAAATTTGCCATTCCTAGCCATTATTGTACAAGAGAAGCACATCAATAGCGAGAAAGTTATGAACAGAAACTGTTTACAACCAAAAAGTGCAGAGAACCACTTCAACAATATTGGCAATCTATAAAAATTGACTGAGAAAAACTATCTTCACTGATAATCATTAATTCATTATGAATCACGAGTTAGACCAAACTCATATTTTGAAAGTATGGGAATGCTCGAACCTGACTTGTCTGCATGGGAACGTCAATGAATTTTCCAGATAGCTATGCAACATGACGCCAAGAGAAGGGGGAATTCAGTTTTGTGCGCAATATGAAGTAATCGACTTAGCTTGTATGCCCGGAGGGTGTACTTTGTTCACATACATTCTAAGCAGAGGGAAAAGCTTAGTAGAAAATTCTCAAAAAGAGATGTCAGATTAGGCGGCGAGAAGGAGAAGTTCAGTTTTGTGCGCAATACGAAGTAATGGACTTGGCTTGTATGCGTGGGGTCGTACTCGGAGTACGTTCCCCGCATCAAGACGAGGAATTACAAGTAGTGTGCAAAAAATGGACTTTTCCTACAGCTTTCGTAGGGCGAGGCCGATAGCCACGGCGAATTCGGGTCCCGAATCCTTCAAAAGTGGCTCAACCACCGCGGGAGCTTCTACTTTCTCAAACGCATTGCCGTACACGACACTTGTTTCAAAATTACCTGCAGCAAGCTCAAGTATGCCCTTAAGTAGGACTCCACCACCAGTAAGAATAACCTTACCCACATTCACATGCTTTTCGTTTTGGTAGTGAGTCAAGATGCGATTCGCCTCTGAGAATATGCGCTCCACAGCAAGACGTGTTATCTCAGCCACCGTTGCGTCATTGGGGTCGCCAGGGAGACCGAATTCACGCTTGACCTCTTCAGCTTCAAGGATGCTTACACCGCGAGAGCGCGAAAGTGCGAGTGTGATATCTTGTGAGCCGACGTTGGTGAGGTGAGAGCTACGTACTATTCCCTCTTCAACCAACACGACTTTAGTATTGGCAGCGCCAATATCAAGTATCATCGAAGGACTCGTATCGTGCCCGAGTACTGAGCGGATGGTGCTGAAGATTTCGATCTCAAATGTAGCGCTTGTGGCGCCTATCTTTTGTGCTATCTCGTTGTATTTCGCAAGGATGTCATTGTGCACAGCCGCCAATAGCACATCCACCTTAGGCGTACCCTTAGGGCGGTCTGCCTCATCGGGGTCAACATACACTCGAGTGAGCTTGGGGATGATCCAGTGTGAAAGAGAGACCTCGGACACGGAAGTTGGTATATACTTGCGCGCCTCCATCGGGATCATTTCTTTGAGCTTGGCTTCGCCTAGGTCAGGCATTTCAATGACAGTGAGCAGGGTGGAGGTAAGCGGAAGTGAGAAAACAATGTCTCGCGAGGTGACCTTTGCTTCGGCGAAGAGGTCGTTGATGGCTTCGACGAGCTTGTCGACAGGGAGATTTGTCGCTTGTCCGACCTCAAGACCTGCCAAGGGGCCGAGTGCAATCTCGCCATAGGTGTCCAAAAAAGCTTTGTTGTTCTTCTTATGTAGCTGCACCACCTTAATAAACGAGCCACCGATATCAAGCCCGACGACAGCACCTGAGGAAGCTTTGGGGAAAATGCCACCGAGAATTTTTTGAAAAGGATTATTCACGTTGTTATTGTAGCACAATGCAGCAATGTTTTTATCCACATAACGCCGCCAAAAATACCCTAGTCTATACATAATTGCCAAGAAATGTAGTATTACTACTCTATATATATATATGTGGGAGGAACTACTCAATGCCATATTTCCCGAACGCTGCATCGGCTGCAATAAGGTTGGCTCTGCGCTGTGCGCGATATGCGAACGCACCATCACGATGAAAGCCGTCGCACTTTCAGGCACCAGTGCTGCACTTTTTGACTATCGCAACCCATTGGTGAAAAAGGCGATATGGGCGCTCAAGTACAAGCATCGCCGTTCTCTTGGAAAATATTTCGGAGTCGCACTCTACCGCGAATTCTTTAAGCAGCTCGCCTATGGGAGCAAGAAGACAAACGAAGAGATAATACTTATCCCCGTCCCCGCCTCACGGAAGGCGGTGGCCATCAGAGGCTACAATCACGCGGGCATCATCGCGCGCATGATCGTCCTGTCGGCGAAGAATGACGGATTGAAGCTTGAGCTCTGCGATGACCTTCTCTATAAGAAGAGAGAGAACCCTCAGCAAGTAAGTGTGCGTGAACGCAAAAAACGCCAAGAGAACGTTGAGAATATTTTCGCAGTACGCAGAGGCGAGTACCTAACTGGCAAGACCGTCGTCCTCATTGATGACGTCATCACGACAGGAGCAACGATGGCCGACGCGCGCCGCGCCCTCAAAGCATTCAAACCCAAGCGTGTACTTGCGATAGCGGTGGCGCATTAGCGTACAGTAAAACTTTAAATCCCCTACTTATTCCATGTTTTCTTGAATGAAACCTCGAGTATTCCAAAAAACACGATATAAACTATCCTCACCTTGTTGGCGAACGAAAGCGAGGTGAGGATACTCCAATACAGTGCGAAGGTTTAAAGTTTTTTATAATCGCGTCTTGAAGAGTAAGTTTTTGAGTAAGTCGGGGTACGGCGAGGGAGTACCTGACTGACAAGACCGTGGTATTCATCGACGATGTCATCACAACTGGAGCAACAATGGCCGACGCAAGGCGCGCCCTCAAAGCGTACAAGCCCAAGCATATGCTTACGATAGCGGTAGTGTATTAAAAAAGACCTGAAGGTCTTTTTGTGACATTGAGGGGTTCTAAAAATTATGTGGTTTCGATCATGGGTAGATTCATTCCTCCGATTTCAGTATGAAATTTTTTTATTTCTGCTAATGCGGAAAATACATCCATGACCATGTTCAGAGAAAACAAAACAGATTGGAGTGGCAATCTTTCTTTTTTAATTTGTTGAGCCATTCTATCTAACTTCTTGTTTCATTATTAGTAGTCTGGAGTAACTACCACCTTTCATATAATCATTAAGTTTTCCAAACATACTTTCGGATAGATTTGACCTCATCGGCTCAATTTTCTTTTCGGCTTCATAAGCAAGCTGTCGCTTAGAACCGTAAGTAGCGGCTAGGTGTGCAAATTGATTTTTCTCCTCCTCCGTTATGTTCTGTTCTGAATTTCCTCCGTCTCTAATAACGAGCTTTGGGATAAAATCATCGGTTTCAATGTGGGCTTCAATAGCAGTAATTTCGCTTGCGCGAATTTTACACAAATCCCGAGTAAGTTTTATCCACTGCTCAATTTTTTCATTTGGCTTTGTCTTTGGCAGGGGCTCTAACATCTCCTCAAACTGATTTATTCTTGTAAGAATAAAATCTCCGTATTTAGATGACGAAGCCTCTACAAACTTTCTATACACCCCTGACCAATCAAGTATATGTTTTGCTTTTTCTATTCTATCCGCATTCGTGAATGTTTTGTCCTTCAAAATCATGTCCATTGTGACGGACACTGCTTTAGCATAATCATTTTCCTCAATTGTCCAGTGTTGATGAATAAGCGCGCCTAAAAGTAAAAGACCCCTTTCAATTTCTCGGCCAAGCTCAACCATGGCTGAGTCCAAATTGATTTCATTTGTTTTTTCTTTTTTATTCCAGAACATAAATTAAAGTTATTATATTAAGAATCTTGGTTCCTGTTGTTTTTTTGGTAAAATTCTTCGAGTGATTTTTCGACAACCTTAAGATGGCTTTTGTTTTCTTCTACATTTTTTCCAACGATAATGTTATCTTCACACTCCTTTTTCCATCTCAAAAGTTGTTTATGTGTTCTACTAGATTTGAAATAATCTCCAATTTCTTTTATGAGATCGTATAGATATAGACCAAACACAACAGCAATTATTGTAGATATAAAATTCATATAAATTATTTAATAAAGTAGTTAATATATTTTTTTGTAGACCTTTGCACGCTGCACTGATTCTACTCATTTTAGATTATTATACATGCGGACAACATTGACAGCGAAGCAAGGCCAAAAAACCTTCCATCTTATTGTTTTTATTCATGGCAGACTACCTGGGTTCAGTGCAAAAAGTGGTGAGATACAGTAAGTCTAATACGACGATTTTTTGACGTGGCCACTGAGGCACTCGGGTCATCCGTCTCCTCAAATAATAATGCAGACGGGCTTATTACTTTTGCACCTGATTGGTAGTAAAATTATCATATGAATGCACAAACTAAAATATTAGGACTCATTGATGACTTTCAAAGCCCTAGGGACTCTAACGGCACTATATTGGGTTTGAGCATTGGACAATGGCTTCGGTACTATAATTTCTTACTCATACTAAAAGAGCAGCACGAACAACTAAGCTCTCAGTTTCAAGAAATGTCTGTAACCATAGAGACCGAAACCCCTGAAGATTTCGGAGAAATATCAAATAGTAAATTTGAAAAGTTTTCAGCTCTTAACTGTGAAGTGCAACTTCAATTCGAAGCTTTCTATCTTTTCAGCAAAATTCTCCTCGATAGGACAGCGGATTCTTTTAACTATTATTTCGATTTAAAAGGGTCTATGGGTGGGTCAAGTTATTCTAAGATGCAACGTGAATTTGATTCTAGTTGCAGGAATAAAAATTTAGTAAATGATAGGATTGATTTTTCTGAAGTCATGGCTTGGTTGCAAGAGCATTTAGTTAAAGATAGAAATAAGAAAATCGAACATACAAACAACCCTCGTTTGATACATGGCTTTGGGCCAGGATCTGATAATAGTCTGATTATAAATCGGATGGTTTTCTATCCATCAGATTCAGAAGACAACCAGACTAAGCATCAAATAGCACCATCGAAGAGCCTCAAGGAGCTTTTTCAAAAATTAGATTTGTATTTGATTGCGATGGTCGAATTCCTCGAAACTAATAAGGAGAAAATTAAACCTAAAAGCTAAGACTCTTAAATCTCTCGATAAAAGATATTTAATGCGGAGACGGAAGGAATTTCGGTCGTTACACGACCAGTACCCTGATCCAATTTATTCATGATAGGAATCATTTATAAATAAGTGATCAGGCTTCGAATCCTTCACGAAAGTGCCGCATGGCACTTTCTCGTCTCCGCAAACAAAATCACCGCCTTACGGCGGGATTTTGTATTTGCGGAGACGGAAGGATTCGAACCTTCGGTCCTTTTAAGGGGACGCCTCGTTAGCAGTGAGGTGCTTTCGACCACTCAGCCACGTCTCCAGCGTTTTTCTCTTCTTTACTTCTTTGCGATTCTTGCGAACTGTAGCAGTGAGGTGTCTAGATTTTTTTCGGACAACTCAGCCACGTCTCCAATACGATGATATCTACACTGAACTTTCTATCTTACGGCTACTGCATTGAGGTGTCTAGATTCCTTTTGGACAATGGTCATTCGTCCAATTGCGCTACTCTAGCACAAGTTTCGCGCGTATCAAAGTCATTATTTCATTTTTGCTTCATCCTTCTTTACGACCATGAGTACGGACAGCGCGGTAGTGATTGGTACTGCGAGCACGAGGCCGATACTGCCTATCATTATGCGGATGATCTCGGTTGCGAATATCTCTTGATTGAGCGTCATATGCCAGTCAGAAGCTGAAGTATAGTATAGAAGCAAAAGCGGGAGCGATGCACCGACATAGGCAATCGCGAGTGTGTTTACCAGTGCTCCGATGTGCTCCCTGCCGATGCGCAGTGCGCGGGTAAAGACTTCTTTACGGGAAAAGTGTTTTGCTGCGTTATAGAGTTCTTCGACGGCGACAGCTTGCCCGATTGATACATCATAGAGTACCCCCAAAAGTCCGATCATAATCCCGCCGAGCAGAAGGCCTGCAAAATCAACTGCGCCGTGAGTATTGAAATTAAGATACACCGCCTCTTCGGTATTGAAGCCAGACAGACGCGTGGTGTGCACTGCAACATATGCCAATACTCCGGTAAATATTATGGTCGTAATCATTCCCACTACGGCAGAAGTCGTCGTGCGATTGAATCCATGCGTGACGTACGAACCAATAATTATGATGAGCGAAGAAACACCGATGCTTACCATTATCGGCGGATATCCATGGAGGATAGCGGGAAGCAACACATATAAAATAACAACAAGGCTGCCGATAAGCGACAAGAGCCCGCGTATACCCTGCTTTCCACCTACCAGCAAGACACACAGAACGAAAAGCCCTACGAAAAAATACACTGCGGGTAAGCGATACGGGTCGGAAACTTGATACCAGTCCGAGCCATCAAGAGTGTTTACGGTGTGTGTCAGATAAAAGATTTCGCCGACCTTAAGCACAAGATAGTCATTCGGCACAGTCACCAATAAGCCCTTTTCGTCTCCCTCAAGTATCTTTGCGGTGATCGTCTGATTGATGCTGTCCACATCCGTTCCGGGTATCTTCTTTGTTTCTTGCTTAAGTACTTCTAAGACCACGGCCTTTGCGGTCGTTATTTTATCTGGAACCAGCTCTTGTGCAACGGCGGGGTATGCAAAGATAATTCCACAGAGTATCGCAACACCAACGCAAATCTTTTTTAAGAGATCATTCACATTTCGATTATAGCAGAATGCTTATCGCTCTATAAAAAAAGCCCATATTGATGGGCTTTCTCTGTTCAGTTCAATTCAATTTAGGGATATAGCTTTTTGTAAGGATATCCGTGAACCATTTGGGCTTAGGATAAGAAGAGGGGGGTAATCTGCCATAGCGCGTAACTTGAGGATTCGAAGCTGCCCCCCTAATTGCCTGAAGACGATAGCCATTTCCAAAGCTGAAAAAGGATGTAGACTAAAGTAATGGATACTAATTTAGAATCATCTGCCTCAAATGAAGGAATTGCGCCTGATGCAGTCCCTGAAGCAGTGCCGGGAGAGGTTTTAGGAGAGAGTGTGGCAGCTGTTACGGCTGAGCAGATCGCTCCCTCGGATCCAATAACTATTGAAGGTGAAATTAATATTATCGACAACGCCATTGCAGACGCAGAAGCACTGAATGCTGACACAAGAGAGCAGCTCTCCGCATTACGCGAAGAATTAGGCCTTCCTGATACTCAAGAAGAACCACCATCTATTCAGTCCGAAAACGAGGAGATAGCTCAACTCAAACAACAGCGAGAAAAACTTACAGAACAACGAAATGAGGACGGTGACGAAATAGTGGATCCTTCCGAAGAGCTGGAAGAAGAACCCGAATTAAGTGAAGAAGAGAAAGAGGAAAGAAAAAAGGAAGAACTTCAACTACGCAAAAAATCAATCGAGCAATTCGAAAAAGATGTCACTGAAAAATTTGAGCAAGGCCTCAGAAATGATTCTGAAGCAAGCAGGGCACTGAATCTTGAACAGGCTGTTCAAATGATGAAAGCTCGTCTATCAAAAACACTCAATGAGTCTGCCAAAGAATTCGTTAGCGGCAAAACAAATGTTCCCCCATTCCCTGCTGGGGTTGAGATGCATTGGGAGACCTACGTAAGACCTGAGTCGAAGTACGATGAACCGAACTGGATTTCTGAGCTCAATGTCATTATCGATGACAGGGTCATTGAGATTGCAAGTGAGCGCGACATGAACAAAGAAGAGGGAACCAAAATACTCGACAGATTTGCCCCAACGACGGACGGACCGCTCGAGGGTGAAGAAGCATCAGACGGCGCGGGAGATAAGGACGATACCCCCGAGGCAACAGTATCAACCGATAGTGAGCTTACACACGCTTAGATTCTCGTTATTTTCGATTTTTAAAGCCCGCAAAAAGAAAAAGCCTCCCGTGGAGGCTTTTTAGTTCAATTCAATTTAGGGATATAGCTTTTTGTCAGGATATCAGTGAACTTCTTTACGCGTGGATGCGTGAGGAGAAGCGTTTCTCTGATCCACTGATCAAGTTCGGCAACAAGCGAACTTTCGCGCTCGTGCGTAGTCTTGACCGCAACAGACGTTGCTTGGATCTCTGTGAGAAGCTCCGCAAATCTTCCGAGCTGTGGAAGCGAGCTTGTGGTGCCTTCGAAGGCGCGCAATTGTGCCGCATATTCGTGGAACATGTCGCTTCTCCACGAGGCGCGCTCAAGCACGTCACGCAGCAAGAGGAATCGCACGCGATCTTCGTTCGTAGCACCTTTCAGTTCTTGCGTTACGACGCGCAAGAGCATCTTGCGATACATGCGCCGCACGTAGCCTTTATCTTTACGCAGAAAGCTGATGGTGTCGTGATCGATGAACGATCGCGACTGCATCATCACAGGAGCGAGGCGTTTGACCTTTGCGAGGCCAAGCGATTCGAGCAAGCGGATATACATCCAGCCGATATCGAATTCATACCACTTCGATGACAGCTTCGCAGAATCAGGAAACGCGTGATGGTTGTTGTGCAGTTCTTCGCCGCCGATGATGATGCCCCATGGCATGATGTTGTGTGATGCGTCAGGCGTATCAGCGTTGCGGTAGCCAAGAAAGTGGCCTACACCATTCACGACACCGGCAGCAAAGAACGGAATCCAGATCATCTGCACAAGCCAGATGAGGAGTCCCGGCACGATGCCGAAGAGTGTCGCCTGAACGATGAGCAGCAAGATGATCCCGAGTTTGGGGAATTTGGAATAGACGTTTCGCTCCATCCAATCATCGGGTGTGCCGACACCATGATGTGCGAGCATCGCCCTGTCGCGCGATGCCTTCACGTAGAGGAAGACCCCTGCCCAAAGTACTCGGTGCAAGCCGTAGACCTGAGGTGAATGTGGATCGTCTGGTGTTTCACACTTTGCATGATGTTTGCGGTGAATGGCCACCCACTCTTTGGTGATCATGCCTGTCGTTGGCCACAACCACGCGCGAAAGAAATGACTAACAAGTGGGTGGAGCGAGAGCGCACGATGCGCCTGTGCACGATGGAGGAATATCGTTACCGATGCAATGGTGATGTGCGTGAGCACGAGCACCAAAACGATGTATCCCCACCACGGAAGCGAGAACATTCCCGAAAAAAGCAGATTGAATGAGTCCATGTATTTCTCCAAGTGGAGCTGCAGGTGAGAAGAGCATTACTTTCGCGAGTATAGCAGAATCAGGACAAAGCACCAGAATTATTTTAGACTTTGTTAATTCTTGCTCAGCAGTATTTATTTGTTTATTGATGAGTTATTTTTAGCTCTGCTTTTCATTTGATTATTGTTGCCTCAACCATTTAAGCGCAGATGAACGCGTTGCAAAATCTCTTATTTCTCCCTTGTTCAGTCGCGCATCTTCTTTGATCTGATCGAGCAGAAGTTGGTGCTCCAGCTTTATGCCATATCCTGCTATTTTTTCGTACGGAATATCCTTGAGCCCCCTACTTGCAATGTGTGGAGTGCGCGGCTCGATGTTCTCAATCTGACTAAAATCTACTAGTAGTTTTATTTCTTTCCCTTTGAGTTCGAGCTCGGAAGAGAGCTGGAATACACCCTGCAAGGCATTGGTGTACGACTTCCAGCGGACATCTCCAACCCAAGATATCTCAATGATACCTTCGTCATTTAATACGATCTGCGCGCTGTTCTCGTCCGTTTCACGAGGTTTTTCATGGGTAAATAGTGACATAAGCGTGGATGCATTCATAGGTGAATTATAAGACTCACCCATGAAGAGACGATGACACCAGCTCGGCTATTGCGTATCATGTGGAAATGTTCCAAGGCGCGGCAAACACAAAAACGCAAACAATAAAGATGAGTGATCCCATCAGTTCTTTGGGGCGTGTGAACGAAGATCAATTGAAAGCGCTTTCACGTCTTGGACTTTCTACTATCCGCGACCTGCTGTATCACTTCCCTGTTCGCCACATCGATGCAGGTAAGGCCTCGGCCATAGAGATGGCGAGTGACGGGGAGCGCACTACACTCTACGGGCAAGTGGAGAAGACCGGAGTAAAGAAATCATTTCGTGGACATGTACCGATGGGTGAGGCCACTATCTCAGATCCGAGCGGTAAGATGAAACTCGTGTGGTTCAACCAAGCATACATGGCGAAGATGATCGTCGTCGGTGACTTCGTGCGTGCATCAGGCGTAGTCAAGAAAAAGAACGGCATTGTCACCCTCATCAACCCTGAGATCGAGAAGATCCCCGCACTCCCCGGAGATATCGGGCGCTCGCTCTTTGCCGATGGGCTAAGCGAAGAAGACATGCGCTTCTTCCCCGTTTACCCCGAATCAAAAGGCATCAGCTCGACGTGGTTCTATCACAAACTTCAGCGCATTCTTTCAAGTGGAATTCTCGACGAGTGCGAGGACCCTATACCCGCGGACATTCTCAAGCGCTACAATCTTCCTACCCTTCCGACAGCGCTGGTATGGATACATTCTCCGCGTGACGAGGGGCATGCCCGCTCGGCACGAAAGCGCTTTGCATTTGAGGAAATATTTCTTATACAGCTCGAGCGTCAGCAAAGTCGCATGCGTTACGAACAAAATCCGGCATTCACTATCATTCCTCAGAAGAAAGGTCTCGCGGATTTCATCGATCAGTTCGGCTTTCCAATGACAGAAGCGCAAGATCATGCAATCGAAGCGATTTTTCGTGACTTCGCATCCTTGCGCCCCATGCTTCGCTTACTCGAAGGCGATGTCGGAAGTGGCAAGACCGCAGTCGCAGCAACCACAACGTACGCAACAGTCACTACCCGCCCCGCGGGACAAAATTTCGGCAACCTGCAGGTTGGGTACATGTGCCCTACCGAGATATTGGCATCGCAGCACTTTGAGTCATTTATCAAATACTTTGTCGGTACGGGTATTAGCATCGGCCTTATCACCGGTAGCGGCTGCCGCAAATTCCCCTCCAAGGTCGATCCGTCCGGCTGGACCACCATCTCCCGTCCGCAATTTTTGAAATGGGTCGCAAGCGGCGAGATCCCTATCGTCATCGGCACACACGCGCTTATTCAGAAGAGTGTGAAGTTCAAACATCTCGCTTATGTCATCATCGATGAGCAACACCGCTTTGGGACTTCCCAGCGCGCGAAGCTTGTACAAAAAGAGGAGGCCGAAAAAAAGCCTATCGCTCCGCATTTCCTAAGCATGACCGCCACCCCCATCCCACGCACACTTGCGCTCACCCTTTATGGCGACCTCGATATCACGCTCCTCGACCAGATGCCAACAGGCCGAAAGCCAGTCATCACTGAGATAGTACAAGTGGGAAAGCGCGAACAAACTTATGAAAAGATTCGCATACTCTTACAAGAAGGCAGACAGCTGTATGTCATCTGCCCGCGCATCGACGAACCTGACCCTGAGAAAGAGCAGGCACTCATCGCGAAGTCAGTGAAGGAAGAAGCGAAGCGTTTGAAAGAAAAAGTATTTCCCGAGTATGAGATAGATATACTGCATAGCAAAATGAAGCCCGCAGAAAAAGACGCAGTCATGGAAGATTTTGCCAGTGGCAAGACGCACATCCTCTGCGCTACCTCGGTGGTTGAAGTGGGTGTAAATGTCCCCAATGCCACCGTCATCATCATCGAGGGTGCTGAGCGCTTCGGTCTCGCACAGCTGCATCAATTGCGCGGACGCGTCATCAGAAGCAACCACCAAGCATACTGTTATCTCTTTTCGGAAACAAAAGGCGAAAAAACATTTGAACGATTGAAAGCATTAACAACAGCCAAAAATGGTTTTGAGCTTTCAGAAATGGACCTCAATCTTCGCGGTGCAGGCGAGCTCGGTGGTGGGAGGCAGTGGGGCATCTCAGACATAGGCATGGAAGCGATAAAGAATCTCAAGATGGTTGAAGCAGCGCGAGAAGAAGCGAAGCGCATCCTACACGCTGACATCTCGCTATTGTCATATCCACGACTCGAAGAAAGACTTGCCTCGCGCAAGAAAGCCACACACTTTGAGTGACCTAAAAAACAGTAAGTAAAAAACGACACCGTGAGGTATCGTTTGTTCATTCGACTTGTGGAGCAATGGCCATGCGGTAGTGGTTTGAGTCTCGCGCCTCGCCCGCGGGAGCAATGCACACAAATCCGAGCTTGAGATAAAGCTTGTTCGCGGCGATGCGCTTGGGCTTACTCGAGAGCTCGAGCTCTATCGGACTACGTCTCCGCAAAGATTCATGTCGGGCATGTTCGATGAGCATTGTGACTATCTGCTCACCGAGATGCTGTCCTCGCGATGCAGGATCGACCACAACTTCGTGGATCTCCGCTACCGATGAATCTGCTTTGTAGTAAAGTGACGCCATCCCGATAGGATGCTTTACAGGAAGCACGGATGTTTCTAAAGCGAAAAGCCAAAAATGCTTTCCTGCCCTACACATGCGCGCCCTCATCTTTGCTTTGGGAACATGCGGCGCATCAGGCGAAAGATGACACCACATCGCATCTGCAAGCTTAAACAAGTGTGCGCTCGTATCGCTTAGCCAGACTAAGGTGACGGGATTTGCGTCTGTTGAAGTTGCTGAGACTGGAACATTTTTATCGTTCACGTTGTACTCCTTTCAAATTGATCTCAGTAAAGATTACGACTTCTCACCATAATGTAAAGACACGGCGCACAGAAAGTTGTGCGTCGTGCTCGAGTGCAGTTATTTTGCGTGGCTTATTCTCGGCCGCTTTGATGTAGCGCGTCGCCGATTGCCTTGCTTTGATCCTCTCCAAGCGCATACACCATACTGTCCTGTTCGTTCACGACTGCGACACTGTCGCCCACAAGGCCCTTACGCGCACTGAATCGTTCGTCGGTTGCCCGAAAGAGCGCATCTTCAAGCGAGAGTGCCGCATCAGCAGTAAGAAGCATCGCTGCGCGTTTCTTGATGAGCTCAAGATCAGTATCGATAACCGCCTCCCCTGCGACAAGTACGGGAAGTACGATAGCTGCGACCTCTTGAGTGGTGAGATCCTCGAGCTCGGTAAGTGACGAATTCTCTACTGTTGATTCTTGTGTCATGAAAGTAAGTGATACTTATTAATATTGATAGCATAGCAAGAACACGAGCATTTCGTCATCTACTTTTTTCCGGTAGTACCGAAACCGCCGCGATTGGCATTGCCCATATCATCTACCTCTTCCCAGTCGACATGCATATGCGGAATAAATACTCCCTGCATGATGCGCTCTCCCGCTTCGATGATGACCTCCGCCTCGGTAAAGTTGTAGAGCACTGCGGTATACTCATCATCATTGCCGGCATAATCACTATCGATGATACCGAGTCCGTTGGCAGACATTAGCCCGCGCTTGTGGAGTGAGGATCGCGCCGCAAGTAGAGTGAAGTGACCTTCTGGCGGCTCGATAGCGACATTGAGCGGAACGTATCCCACTGTGCGTGGCGGAAAGACTGTGCGTACGCGTGCGCTAAAATCAAAGCCCGCGGCACCAGGGGTTTTATATTGGGGCAGCGCGATTGCTTTATCGATGCGGCGGATACGGACCTTTTTGTTCATATGTTCCATTACAATTTTTTCAAAACTTTGTGCACGCACTAGGGCACCACAGGAGTACTTCCATTTTTCTAAGTGGAGTACCACTAAGAAAAATTTGGTCGCCCGGACCTAGGACCAGTCGTAAGATTTTGAAAACT
>JAYTYM010000076.1:0-4179 GCA_043742365.1 bacterium
CTTCAATACTTAAGGCTGGTATGAAGAAGGACGAAGCAGAGGCATTCAAGGCAAAGATCGAGGCAGCTGGAGGCAAGGTAAACTTGAAGTAAGCACTATCATCTCGTAGCAAAAAACCGCACAGGCGGTTTTTTGTTTGCCCCACGCAGTGTTTTGACAAACATAAGAATGTTACGTAGTATAAAATAAGACAAACAAGGAGAAATCATGGCTCAAGTCATTCCCATTGGTAGCTTCAAGGCGTTGCGTTGCAGTGATGTACCACAGAGCGAGCGTTGTACTGAACGCCTACACGATGGGCAGTGCCCAGGAAGTAGCCCTGCAAAGGGGGTAATCTGTGTGTCGAGCAAGTTCGACCCGCAAACGCATAACCTTGAACTGCCGAAATTTTTCGCAGCTCAGCACTGATCTTTGTATTCTTCATACTCTTCATAAGAACGGAAAAATCATGATCACACCGCGCTCATGCATCGACGCGACGGATATTCGCGTGACCATTCGCACTCATCAAGCCGAGCTCGCACGTGAAATGCAAGAAGTTCGTATCACTGCGACTCATCTGCCGCACTCGCTCTGTGGCGTCCTACGGAGGCATCAGGAGGAAACTGATTGTGACCCTCGTGATTCGGTTGTTCTTGTCACGAACGGCGAAGTGATGCAGGTCACCATCGAACTCAACGACATAACCCGCTTCGAGGTACTAGCAACAAGGCTGATGACGCCCGCTCATGCATACCGCCAAATGAAAGAAATGGAGCGTATCGTCGGGCTATAGGTAGAGCCAGATGATTCGCCCGATTCGCCAAATTCCGCATCCTATGGTGCGGTTTTTTTATGCGCAACATAAGGCACCAAACACTCTTTCCGTTCCTCTCTTGTCATAGTAAAATAACCCCATGGACGTTTTAGGGAGACTCTTCGGCTCATCATCGCGCGTGAAACTCATGCGTCTTTTTCTTATGAACCCTGAAGATGTGTTCGACAAGACGGAGATGGGAAAGCGAAGCAAGATCTCAGGCGATACGTTACGCAAAGAGATAAAACTTCTCGAAGACATCGGACTCATCAAGTCGCGGGTTGTAGTAAAGATGAAGCCCGCAAAATCAGGCAAAGGAGAAATGGAAAAACGCAAAGTGAGCGGATATGGCCTCGACGTAAGCTTCGCCTATCTCGCAGCACTGCGCGCACTTGTCACGGAGATTGCCCTTGGCAAAGAAGACGTTGCAGCACGCTTCAAGAACTGCGGACAAATGAAGCTCATCATTGTATCGGGAATTTTCCTCGATGAGACCGATTCACGCGTCGATGTACTATTGGTCGGCGACAAATTGAAGAAGCCGATCATCGAAGGAGTATTGCGCCGTCTCGAGGCAGAGCTTGGCAAAGAACTCACCTACGGCATTATGGAAACTCCTGACTTTGAGTATCGCTTCGGCATCTACGACAAATTCATACGTGATATCATCGACTACCCACATTTGGTAGTGCTCAATAAATTGAATTTATTTTAATTA
This sequence comes from bacterium, assembly GCA_043742365.1. GTDB lineage: Bacteria > Patescibacteriota > Minisyncoccia > Phycocordibacterales > UBA6899 > MHLP01. The sequence goes on from JAYTYM010000076.1 coordinate 1,515, forward strand.
ATATATACGATCATGCCCCCCGAAGAACAAGTTGAAAACTCTGTAACTCCCGTATCTGCTCAAGCTGAGCCTCATGTCCCTTCCGCCGAGGAGATGGAACGAACGAGGAAAGTGATGCAGGATTCATTGTCTGCGCGAAAGCCAAAGGGGCTCCTCGAAAGCCTTAAGGAGTGGTTTCGTTAATTCATGACTCTCTCTGGAGAAAGGTTGTGGTAAAACGGGGCGTTATTCTCGACAATTCCCCAATTTTTGAACATGTTATACACGCCTTTTCCACATATGCGCCTACTTGGTATAATACTCCTTAGGGAATAACCCTATTATCTAATACTAAATTCCATACTTATGTTCGACATGTTACGAAGCGAGTTTGTTCAGTCTATACAAACTCTTACCTCAGGGGTTGCAGATCTAGTACCAAGGATGCTTGCCGCATTATTGTTCGTCATCGTTGGCTGGGTGTTCGGTGCCGCAGTCGGGCGCGTCGTGCAGCAGCTTGTCGACACGATGAAAGCTGATGAGTGGCTTGCGAAGGTGGGAGTCGACAAGTTCCTTCTTCGTGCAGGATATAAGTTAAACGCAGGTGCGTTCGTCGGTTGGCTTGCAAAGATCTTCTTCATTCTTGTTTTTCTTATTCCTGCCTTCAATATTCTCGGACTATCACAGGTGAACACTTTCTTAAATGAGGTACTCGTCTACATTCCGCAGGTCATCGTTGCCGCCATCATTCTTTTTGTCGCCTCTATCGCTTCTGATCTTTTAAGTGGCATGGTCTCGGGAGCTACGAAGGCAATGGGCTCCAATATGGCCAATATCTTGGGCAGTGTAACGCGATGGGCGATCTGGATCTTCGCATTTATGATCGCGCTCACGCAGCTGGGTATCGCTGCGCAGTACATGAGCATACTCTTCACGGGTATCATCGCCATGCTCGCATTGGCAGGCGGTCTTGCATTTGGCTTAGGTGGCAAAGACGCTGCAGCAGAACTCATTAAAGATGTTCGCGCGGAGATAAAGCACGGACGGGAGGTGTAGTAAAAAATGATTGTGGGGAAAGACCGTCCCTTGACGGTCTTTTTCTTTATTGTAAATTGCTGATAGTAGTTCTAAGGAGAAAGAATGAAACGCAGAACAAAGATAGCCGTCTTTGTCGTACTGTTGATCGCAGTTGCTCTCGGTGTATTTTGCTGGAAAACTCAATACAATCAAATTTCTGGGGGTTCGAAGTACCCTAACATGAGTCTGACACCGGGGAAGATCGACCCGAATGAAACTAAGGAAAAGGTCTGCACCCCGAACCACACAAAAGAAACTCGTCACGTAACCCTCGCGATGAAAAAAGAAGTATTCACGCGTTATGGAGTTGACTACGGAGATCACGAGGACTTCGAAGTAGATCACTTTATTCCGCTCGTGCTCGGCGGCGCGAATGATGTGCTGAATCTTTGGCCCGAACCTGCTTATCCGCGTCCCGGATATCACGAAAAAGATATCGTCGAAGTCTACTTACATCACAGGGTCTGCAAGGGTGAGATCTCGCTTGCTGATGCACAGGAAGCCATAAGAAAAGATTGGTACAAGGTGTACGAGGAATATCTCGCACTGCATCCGAAAAAGCGCTAAATTATGACCAAGCTCCCGCTTGGTTTTCTTATTCTGTTGTTTTGCCGTCGAAGTGTTCTTCGTGCTCGTCTTTTTTTGTTTTCTCAATTAGCGCATCTTTATGCTCGGGCGGTCCATACAGGGAGTACAGCTTTATCGGTTCCTCTGATTTATTGATGACGTTATGCTTCACGCCTGCGGGGATAACCACGGCATACCCATCCTGTAGTTCCTGCTCAATTCCGTTTAGAACTACGGTTGCTACACCCTCATCAATGCGGATAAATTGGTCGAGTTTATGTACCTCCTCACCTATTTCCTCGTCGGGCAGTAAATTCATAAGCACCAGCTGGATGTTTTCTGCGGTGTAAAGAACGCGGCGATAGTCTGTATTTTTAATAGTTTCGAGCTCGAGATTAACGACAAATCCATTTTTCATTGCGGTATTTAGTTAAGACTGAGTAAGGGGTGAATAAGTCTCGGCAAGCGATATTTCGCCTATCGAAGAAATCATTTTACCACATGCACATGAATTTTCTCGGCATTATCAAAGCAGGGTATAGGTAATTTTAGATGAAGACAAAAATTTTATAATGAATTTATCGAGAAATGTCAAGCAAATGCTTGCTATTTTGGGGGGCGAGTTGTCCACACTTATTCCCCATAAATCGATGTGCTTGACAGTATTCTCGCCATACATATACTAGGGAATATCAGTTATGAGAAACCTAATGAAATTCCAGCTATAAGCGAGATACACGCCGAAGTTTGGCTTGTGTCCGTCTTATGAAAATAAGCGGATTTTTTTTAGGGAAACGGATGTACGGAAGAAGCTACTTGAAATAAGAATCCTGTCGCGGATAACGGAGGGAAGTACCCTCGCGTAGATAAACTGCCGTAGATAGATGTATCGAAAGATACAAACGTTCATTTCTTTTTTTCAGGAGAAGAAATGGACAATTCAAAAGGTGTGATCATCGAGCAACACACGCGGACTCTGCTTTAAGAACATAATTATGGTCTTTTCGTCGGCAGACAATCTGCGTTATCACACAAAACACTC
>JAYTYM010000077.1:0-3954 GCA_043742365.1 bacterium
TCCGTCTTGGAGCTTTTCGCGCTCCACAATGCTGAAATGCTTATAGTTCATAACACTTACTATATTATAGGAGTGTTGCACTTACTTGTTGAACCTAGAGGGGGTCATTTTGCAGGATCAAAAGTAAGGGCAAATAGATCATTAATTGTTCATATTGCTGCTTTTATTTTTTAGGAAAACTGCTATACTCCTCAAATGATCATTACTTATCACGGTGGGCAATTCGTTAAGATCTCTCAGGGAGATACAGTGATTGCCGCCAATCCGTTTGGCAAAAATTCAAAATTCAAACAGATCCGTTTTGGTGCACGAATCGGACTTGTGTCAGTAAACCACCATGACTACAACGGCGTTGAAAATCTTTCACATGGAGAAAAAATCCCTTTTGTTATTTCTGGCCCAGGTGAGTATGAAGTAGGTGGAGTCGCTATTTCGGGATTTCTTGCAACAAAGCCTTATGGGGAAGATGGCTTATTTAATACGATATATACTATCGAGCTTGAAGGTATTCGACTCTGCTTGCTCGGAGCGCTGTCTTCTTCAGAACTTACAAGCGAGCAGGTGGAGGGCATTGGCGAAGTCGATATTGTGTTCGTGCCAATAAGTGGGGGCGACTTACTTTCTCCTGCCGATGCCGAGAAGATCGCTGTTTCACTTGGGGCAAAGCTCGTTATTCCACTTGCGTGGGAAAGCACAGAAGATAAATCACTCAAGCTATTTCTGAAGGAGGCGGGAGCAGAAGGCTTAAAACCCGTCGACAAGCTTACGCTTAAGAAAAAAGATATTGAAGGCAAGGAAGGAGAAGTTGTACTCTTGGAACCACTGCAACACGCCTAATCACAAAACATCTTCAAAAATGCTCGAATTTATCAACAACCTAAAACGTAAACCCAAGCACGTACGAAGTCGTATCGCTTTTTTCACTACAATTGGAATTTTTTTCGTCATCGTTAACATATGGTGGATATCTTGGAAGTCTCCGGTCAGTGATAGCTCAATACCTGTTACAGAAGTTGCCACACCGCTCGGAGTCGTTGCAAACATGGTGATGGGGTTCAAGGATGACGCAGCAAGCATGGCAACGACAATCCAGGAACAACTAACACAGGGTAGTACCACAGAAACCCAGACAGCAAATGTTGCTGCGTCTAATTCAGCTAATTCGACGGTGTATCCCGATCAAGTATTTGATAAGAAGCAGTCCACAACAAGTTCACATTCCCAAAGCAATTAACCTTTCAATTCCATGAGCACTAAAAAACCAGCCGCAAAAGCAGAGGACGCGCCAAAGATAACCCCACACGTGAATGTTGTATCGATGAACATCACAAAGGAGATGCGCGAATCATATCTTGATTACGCGATGTCCGTCATCGTCGCACGCGCGCTTCCTGATGTGCGCGATGGACTCAAGCCGGTACACCGTCGTATTCTCTTTGCGATGCAGGAGGCGGGACTTTTTGCTTCTTCGCGTTTTAAGAAATCTGCAACCATCGTAGGAGATGTGCTTGGTAAGTATCATCCCCATGGTGACGCTTCGGTGTATGACGCGATGGTAAAAATGGCACAGCTATTTTCGATGCGCTATCCACTCATCATCGGACAAGGAAACTTCGGCTCAATAGACGGAGATGCAGCTGCTGCATATCGTTATACTGAAGCAAAGATGTCGCGTCTCGCAGGTGAGGTATTGCGCGATCTTGATAGAAATACTGTTGACTTCAGACCCAACTATGACGGATCTCGAAAAGAGCCGACCGTGATGCCTTCTGTTGTACCCAACCTGCTCTTGAACGGAACCTTGGGCATTGCTGTTGGTATGGCTACGAACGTTCCACCGCACAATTTGCGCGAGGTAATTGACGCTATTGTTTGTCTTATCGATGACCCAGAAGCAGCGGCAGAAGACCTGCTCGAGTTCGTGCAAGGCCCTGATTTCCCAACAGGAGGTATTGTCTATAATAAAACTGACATTAGACATGCATATGCCACTGGTCGCGGAGGAGTTATTTGCCGCGGAGAAGCCGAAATAATAGAGACCAAGATAGGTCAAAGCGAGATCATCATTTCCTCGCTCCCATATAGAGTAAATAAAGCCACTTTGCTTGAGAAGATAGCCGAGCTTGTTCGTGAGAAAAAACTCGAAGGAATTAAAGATCTTCGTGATGAGTCAGCCAAGGGTGATATTCGCATTGCTGTTTATCTCAAGGCCGCTGTTCCTCCCCAAAAAGTTCTCAACTATCTATACAGACACACAGAGCTTGAATCAACATTCCATTACAACATGGTCGCGCTCGTTGATGGAGTGCCGCAGACACTTTCACTTAAGACCTTGCTCGAAGAGTTCATTAAGCATCGCAAGGTTGTAGTAAAGCGCCGTACCGAATTTGATTTAAATAAGGCAAAAGATCGCGAGCATATTCTGCTCGGGCTCAAGAAAGCACTTGATCATATCGACGAGATAATCAAAGCCATCAAGGCTTCGAAGGATACCCCTGCGGCACACGCGAACCTGATGAGTAAGTTTAAGTTCTCCGACAGGCAAGCGACTGCAATTCTTGAAATGAAACTGCAAAAACTCGCAGGCCTTGAACGCAAGAAGATCGAGGATGAGCTCAAGGAGCTCGGAATACTCATTAAAGAACTGCTTTCCATACTCGAAAGCCCCAAGAAAATGCTCTCAGTCATTCGTGAAGAATTGCTCGCCATCAAAGAGAAGTATGGTGACGATCGCCGCACCAAGGTCATGCGCGGTGGCGTGCAGACTATCTCTGTCGAGGATACGATCCCAGAAAAGGAGACAGTGCTCGTGTTCACAGCAGGTGGATACATCAAACGCACTGATCCTTCTGAATACCGTACCCAGCGCCGCGGCGGAGTGGGCGTTGTCGATCTTGATACCAAAGAAGAGGATTTCGTGAAGATGTTCCTCACTACCTCCACACACGCTGATATTCTCTTCTTTTCGGATCGCGGAAAGGCTTATCAAATAAAGGCCTACGAGCTCCCCGAAGGAAAACGCGCAACGAAAGGCAAATCGATAATGAACTTCCTCTCCCTCGGGGGTGATGAGTCGGTAACCTCAATGCTCGCAATGCCCAAAGAGGCGAAGGCATCTTCAAAGCTTTCACTCTTGCTTGTAACGGGGCAGGGAATCGTTAAGAAGGTTGCAGCCGATAGCTTTAAAGATGTACGTCGATCAGGACTTCTCGCAATCAAGCTACAGACAGGGGACACGCTTCTCTCTGCGCGCTTCGTTGAAGGCAAGGACGATATTTCGCTCGTCTCACTTCTTGGTCAGTCCATACGCTTCAAGCATACCGACGTGCGCGAAATGGGCAGAAATGCGGGTGGTGTAAGGGGAATGAATCTGAAAGGAGCAGATAGAATTGTCACCGCTGATATAATCAAAGAATCATATGAAGACGCACTCCTCATTGTTATGAGTGAGCAAGGATACGGAAAAATGAGTAAGATGTCCGAATATAAAGTTCAGAAACGCGGTGGCTCAGGCATAAAGACCGCAAAGGTCACACCCAAGACCGGCAAATTGATGACCGGCATGATAGTCCCCGACCGCGAAGGAGAAATTGTGGCTATTTCAAAACAGAGTCAAGTCATAAGGGTTGAGCTTAAAGAGGTGCCTATATTGGGTCGACAGACGCAGGGAGTGCGAATTATGAAGCTGAGGGACGGGGATAGCATCGCCTCCTTGATCACCCTCTAGCGCGATGGCGTAAATTGGGCGCATTACGTCGTTGTCATTCAAAATGAGCCCCGCTCAACGTATACGAATACGTCTCGGGAGGCATCATTTCTCGACGCCTCGTACCGCATCCCAATTTACGCCATCGCTAAACAGCCAACCACTGGAATTGTTTTACCTGAGTTCTTCGAAGAATTCGATGAGGTTCTTTCTTTGCGGATCTGACATTCTTTTTCTCCATTCTGGCA
>JAYTYM010000078.1:0-4498 GCA_043742365.1 bacterium
GAGCTTGGTCGGATCAGAGAGGAGCCAGTTGGGGGTACTATGCTTTGCCATCTTTTCTTTGCCAGTCTGGAAGAGTGGTGACGACTTGCTGCCCTCGCGGACCGTGATCATATCCTCGCTCTTTACCTTGTAGGATGGAATAGTGAGCTTGTGTTTGCCTACTACAAAGTGTCCGTGGCCAACCATCTGACGTGCCTGTGTGCGTGAGTGTGCGAATCCAAGGCGGTAGACAACGTTGTCTAAACGGCGTTCAAGCTTCTCGAACAAGTGATCAACTGGGTTGCCTCCCTTCTCTTCTGTGGCTTCTTTCACGTAGCGAGCGAACTGCTTCTCTGAAAGGCCGTAGACGTTGCGGATCTTCTGCTTCTCTTTAAGTTGCACACCGTATTCTGTTACCATGCTGCGGTGCTTGCGCTCATTCTGGGGCTTTCCAGGAGGAGTGGGGCGCTTTTCGAACGTACACTTAGGAGTGAAGCACTTCTCTCCTTTGAGGAAGAGTTTTTCTCCTGCGCGACGACATACTTTACATTTAGGGTCTGACATAATATTTATTGTGATTACTTCTTTTTAGATGCGGCGAGGTTTCTTCGCGCGAGGCCCGTTATGAGGAACCGGTGTCTTGTCTTTGATCGAATGAATCTCAACGCCCTTGGCGATGAATGCGCGGATAGCTGACTCGCGTCCCGATCCGACTCCTCGCACTACGGCATCGACAGACTTGAGGCCCATCAACTGCGCCTTCTCTGCAAGAAGCTCACCGATCTTCGCCGCTGCGAATGGTGTTCCCTTCTTGGCACCTGAGAATCCGAGCGATCCTGAGGTTGACCACATAAGCACCTTTCCTTCTGCATCAGCAAGAGAAACGATGGTGTTGTTGTAGGTCGACTGAATATTCAGTACTCCGTGTATGATTTTCTTTTTTGGAACACGTGAAAGCGATCGGGCTTTGAGTCCTTGATCTACTGATCCACCTGCTTTTTTAACAATTCGTTTCTTACCCATTGTGCATTCTTATCGTTAGTAATGTTTATGTCTGTATTAAGAATTACTTCTTATCGAGCTTACGGCGACCCGAACCCATCGTCTTGCGGACGTTACCGCGAACAGTGCGAGAGTTGGTCTTGGTGCGCTGTCCACGAGCTGGCAAGCCACGAGCGTGTCGTGTACCGCGATAAGCCTTGATATCCTTCAAGCGCTTGATGTTGCCCGCTTTCTCACGCTTGAGGTCTCCCTCGATCTTCATGGCCTCAATAGCCTTTCTTATCTTGGTCTCCTCTTCGGTGGTGATGTCAGCTGGCTTGTTGGTAGCTGGAACTCCGGCTTCCTTAAGTATCTTTTTTGCAGTTGTAAAACCAATACCATAAAAGGTCGTGAGTCCTACCCACAACTGCTTATTTTCCGGAACGGTGATACCTAGGATGCGCATATGTATTAAATAGAATTAGTTTAGAGTGAATTAACCTTGTTTCTGCTTATGGCGTGGATTCTCGCAGGTAACGTAAAGATCTCCGCGACGACGGACGGTCTTACACTTCGCACATATTTTTTTGACTGAGGCTCGTACGCGCATAATAAATAAAATAAGACCCGTTCTCACTCAAGCCATCTAAATTCAAGCTTAAGTCAAAACGAGACGAAATCAAGATAATAACCTATAACCTTTTAACGATTCGAAGCTTTCCGCCATAAGGATTGTCATCGAGAGCTACCTTGTCGCCTATCAATACCTTAATACGATGAATTCGCATTTTTCCGGCAAGATACGCCAAGACCTCTTGACCATCTTCGGTCTGTACTCGAAACAATGTGTTTGGCAGTGCTTCGGTGATGGTTCCCATGACCAAGTTTTCCTTTTTCTTTTCTTCGCTCATCTCAAAGTAGTAGTAGCATCCTAGCAGACGCATATTATTAAGTCAAATAAAGACTGGGCATAACTTTCATATTCACTTTAACCTCATCTTTGCGTAGTTTTTTGAGATAATATCAGAGTGAAATGGCTTTGTTTAGCCGTTATTTTGCTGAATTTAGGACGTTACTTTGATTTTCACTGGATTACCATTCCACAAGTTTTAAAATTTAGAAAAAACTTGCTCGCAAGGGCTGCGAAAAAAGAGATTAATTAGGAATATTGTCCTACTCAGCGATACTTGTCACCACGCTTACGCTGATTTTCTTTGCATCGTCTGGAAAAGTGCTTTTCCAGAAGGGTCTTAAGCTCGCTTTCGCACGTAAGACTGTCGTGTATTTAGCCATTGTTGTGTTGAATTCTGATTTTGGTATACCAAGAAGGTCTTTCTTTATGGCCTCCTCGTCGACTATCCAGCTTAATTCTGGTGCACCCTTTAGAGTCAAGTTCAAAGTTGTATTCTTCCATAGTGTATCCCCTTTTACGTCAGGCATCGCGAGTGTAAGCGCGTCAATGTTCTTTATTTGAATATTCTCGCCAGCATATGTTGGGACGAGGGTCTTTGCGAGCGTCTTAATAAGCGCATCTCTATCGAAGACCACCATATACAAAGAACCATTCTCTGTTACGACCGCCTTGTCGTTGCTCGATGCTTTGTCGGTAGAGAGCGTAGCCTCTCCGAGATCGACAACGATCCCCTGATCATATGCAATTTGGGATGGGGCGAGGTCGCCTCGTGCTTTGGTACGGAGCTTTGTCTCAAGTGAAACCCTGAGGTCATCACTCGCCTGCTTTAGGTCTTGATCGGAAACACTCTTAGTTGTGCCGGATGCACCGCCCGTGACTGCCCCAACGGAGCGTCCGTAAACCTTTTTTGCTTGTGCTGTTTCTTTAAGACCTGGGACACTAAAGTCTGTCGGTGAGCTGTTGTAGTCGGGGCCTGCTTCGTCAGCGTAAATGATTACTTTAATCGTTCCGGGCGTAAGCTTTCCGCCTTTGGGTGTTGTGGCTTTTGGTACTGTTATGGAATCGTTGATACGGTATATCTTACCTGCGGCGCTTTGGAAACGCGTATTCTTGATCAGTCGCTGTGCGACAGTTTGCTCATTGTAGACAATGATGCTGCCTGAAGCCTTGGCGGTGACCGTTTTTGCTCCCGTAGCTGACACTTCGCGCGAGTCGTCGAGTGTAACTTTCATAATGGAGTATCCCAAACTTGCATCTGTGGAATTTTTTACTGCCATGAATGTCTGTGTATCAGGAATAGGAATGATGTCGTGCTTGGCAATGACTGAAACTGTAGCCCCGCCAAAGTAGTTGAGTATGACGATAACGCCCGCAAGGACGACTGCGGGTATAGCGACCCACGGTAACCAGCTTCCGAATCCTGATGCTTGTCTCTCCTCAGGAAAATGTGGTGGTACGTTGCTTGAGTCCGATGGCCTAACGTTGCTGCTATTGTTGTAGGGCCACTCACCTGCAACTTCGGGAACCTCAGTCTTTACTTGGTTGCCCTTGTATAACTGCTCGAGAAGAATTCCGCGCGGATCTACGGTGGTATCTGTTGTGTCGACTTTGCGCTCATTTTCTATGAATTCTTGGTGGTTACTGTCGTCGTGTTCTGGAGCTGACTCGCTGGCGTGTTCAGTGTGAACTTCTGCATGATTATCAGCGTCATGAGCGGCAGCCTTATGGTGGGCCTCTGTATGATGAGGCTTGATGGTTGCAGCTTTATGATGTGTGGGCTTGGGCGAATGGAGAGTCACCTTCTCTAGGATCTTTGAATGTCCGCCCTCATGGTGTGGGTGTTCGATAGCAGAGCGCTTGTGAGCAGGGTCATGTGACTTTTTCTTGTCGGCCGGAATGATGTCTTGGATGAGGTATTTTGTCATTTTCATGTTACTGCTTAATGCGGATAATTTTATAATAAATAGACTAGGAGCTACCTTATTTCTGTAAATTGCTGAATTTATTGGCAAATATGGTTTCGATAGCAAGGAATGGATCTTGGAAGTCAGGTTCGAGGACCTGAATGAATTTATTGAGAAAGGTAGTACCGAGCGAGCGTACAACGAACGTACTTTCCTCTTGCGAAAACTTCGTGAAGTTTGTTTGCTTAATTGCCGTTTCAAACCATTTTGTCGCATCGTCATCGACGGTATAAAATATTGTGCGAGGTATAGGAAACTCTGATGCGAACTGAAGCAGCGCATCTTCAAAGAAGACGAGCCACTCTTTACTTGCGCTCTCGAGTAACTTCTCGATACGCTGTGCGTGCTCACGAGTGCATTTGTTCTCAAGATAAAGCTTTAGTTCAGAAGCGGCAGCGGCTGGGGTGGTCTTCATGCCCGCTATTAGGGCGCGGATAAGCATGTTCTTGCCTGCGGGGAACGAGATGGATTCAAGAAGGACGTTGTCTTTGGCTAGCGAAATGTCAGTAACCTCACCGGAAATATCCATAAAAAGGAAAGTCTGTTCGTCGGTGAAAATATCCCGAATAGTATCGAATGCTGTGTACGAAAAAGATGAGAAGTGTACATCGGGAACGTGCCAGAATTTCTTGATCGATTCATTGATCGACTTGTAAATATT
>JAYTYM010000079.1:0-6430 GCA_043742365.1 bacterium
TGCTTCTATCAATAGTCTCAAACTCGGCTTCATCGCCTTAGATAAGCTCGGAAACATCATTGCTATTAACCCCGCCACGAAGAACCTTTTCGATTTTAAAGATGAAGATGTAACCCTTCCGCGTATCTTCAAGAAGATGGGCCCCAATATTGACTTACTCAACTACTTCAAGCAGACAGTGAACGAAGGGCGGTCATTTGACCTTAATGACATTGTTTATGAGGCCAAGACCCTCAAACTTTTCGTCGCGCCCATCACGTTCTATCTCACCACCAACCAGATCATCGGTGCGGTCATCCTCATCGAGGATGTCACCGAAGAGAAAATCGTTGAACGCAGTCGTGACGAGTTCTTCTCTATTGCCTCGCACGAGCTCCGCACTCCGCTTACCGCAATACGCGGCAACGCCTCAATGCTTATGGATTATTATGTCGACAAAATGAATGATCCGAACATGAAGCAGATGATCGCCGACATGCTCGTCTCAAGTCAACGCCTCATTCGAATCGTCAACGACTTCTTGAATGTGTCACGACTCGAACAAAAGAAGATGGAGTTCAGGAACGTACCACTCAATATTGCTTCAATAATTGAAGGAACTCTCAAAGAGCTCGAGCTTAACGCAAGCAAGGGTGGTATCGTGCTCAAGTTTGTTGGTGGAAAGAAGCGTCTGCCACTCGTTTCCGCTGATCAAGATCGACTCAAGCAAGTGCTGATGAACCTCATTGGCAACGCCATTAATCATTCGATAGGCGGAAGTGTCAGTGTCTCGACACAGGTCGAAGAAAATGTGGTGCGTGTGAGTATCAAAGATACTGGTGTGGGAATCTCACTTGAGAACCAAGCACTTTTGTTCCGTAAATTCCAGCAGGCAGGTTCGAGTATTATCAGTCGTGATGTGACGGGAACCGGCCTCGGACTCTATATATCCAAGCTCCTCGTAGAGGGTATGGGCGGGGAAATAGCGCTTGTGAAAAGTGCGCTCGGCAAGGGGAGTACGTTCTCATTGACGCTGCCGATTTCTGATTTAAACAATTCAAATGCTCCTTTGGTTGCAAATAAATCTGCTATAATAAAATAACTCAATACTTTATTGCCTAAGCAATACATCATTTCATGCAGCCGAAAAAAATTCTGATAGTTACCCTTTCTGTCCTAATATTTTTTATTCTGGGGGCGTACCTTTTTTTAAGCACTCAAAAAAATTTTGCGATAGAGAAACCAAACAAAATATATCACATTGGTATATTAAATGCGCTTAGCTTCCTTTCAGATACAACCGTCGGTTTCAAGCAAAAAATGTCCGAATTGGGCTACCAAGAAGGCAAAAATATTTTTTATGATGAAGTGAAAGCCTCAACACCTGTCGGCAATCAAGCGGTAATCAAAAAGTTTGTAGATGCAAACGTCGACCTCATCGTCGCATTTCCTACCGAAGCTTCTCTTGATGCCAAAGAAGGTACAAAAGAAAAAAATATTCCCGTAATTGCCGTTGATGCATTCTTTGAAAACACTACTCTTGTAGAGAATGCTCAACACCCCGAGCAGAATATCACCGGCGTGCGATTTCCTGGTGTAGAGGCGTCACTCAGGACATTTGAAATACTGCATCTACTAACCCCAAAAGCAAAACGAATGGCGATATTTTACCTAAAAGACTACCCGTCTGTTGCTCCGCAATTTGCTGCACTTGATCCTGTTGCAAAGGCAGCGGGTGTTACACTGATAAAAATTCCCCTTACGAGTCCGCCAGAGTTTATCAACTATTTTAGTCATATTCCCGCGAGTGGCGATCTCGGCTTCGATGCGATATTAGTCATAGCTGAGCCGCTTGTCGTTATTTCAGAGGATGTTGAGATCATGGGGAAATTTGCTGATGCACACCATATACCCATTGGAGGTGGCATAATAACGAATTCAGACTATGGATCAATGTTCAGCTATGCGCAAAATCCATTCTCTTCAGGCATGCTCGCAGCTCCACTCGCAGATAAGATCTTTCACGGTATTCCAATAAGTGACCTGCCTGTCATTACTCCTGAAAATGAATTGAGTATCAACTATAAAGTGATCCATAAACTCGGCCTTACTATCGATGATGGGTTGCTTTCTCAGGCCAAAAAAATCGTTCACTAGTCATCAATATTCCGCCCCTGTCATTTGATTTGGGAGTGTAGCACAGGCTATAATGCCCATGTGGCATTTTTCAAAAGACGTAAGATCTCTATAGACCTCAGTCGCAAAAAGACGGTTCTTAGTCTCACTTCGATAACAAAAAGCATGCGCAATATGCTCTTGCTTATAGTAGCGGTCGGCGCACTTCTCTTGGCACTCCATTACTACCGCAAATATGCAGAGCTTCGCGATGTCGTGCAAAATGTATCCGCGCAAAATACTACCAATCCCGCAGCCGCGGTAATTTCGGCCGTAGACAAGCACATGTTGCTACCTGCCAACGAGCAGCCGGTCCTTGCACAAGTAAGCGACCCGAAGGCGCTTTTGGGAAATAGATTCTTCAGAAATGCACTGTTGGGGGACGACGTGCTTGTGTACTGCAAATCACAGCTTTCTATACTTTATTCGCCGACGAGAGACAAGATAATCGAGGTCTTGCCACAGGCATTGTCTGAAGCATGCTCTGGTAAATAACTTTTTTAAATAAATTAATATATGAATTCAATTACTTTCAAAGAAGCTGCAACAAAAAGCCCCGAGGATGTACTTCTCTCACTTGAGTCTAAGGGAGAGGGTATAAGTGGCGCCGAAGCAGTCGAGCGTCTTAAGCTGGGAGCCAACGAGATTTTGAGTAAGCAAACGACTTGGCAGGACGTGCTCATTCGCCAGTTTAAATCCGCATTCATATATCTTTTGTTCGCGGCCTTTCTTGTGTCGGTGTTTCTTAGGGAGACTTCTGATGCGGTACTGATACTCCTGTTCTTGGTTATAAATGCAGCGCTCGGATTTTTTCAGGAATTTCGCGCCGAACACTCGCTGGAACTTTTGAAGCAATTCATTGAACGGAAGACCAAGGTCTTGCGTGATGGCAAAGAGCAGACCATTCCTGTGCGCGAGGTGGTGCCGGGGGATGTGGTAATTCTTGATGCGGGCGACATGATCCCCGCTGATGGATATTTCCTTTCTGCTGACGATGTGCTGGTCGATGAGTCACCGATGACCGGAGAGTCAAAGCCGGTTGAAAAAGTGGCGGGCAAGGTTCTGACCGCGCCAGAAAACTTTTACGATGCGAAAAATATTGGATTTTCTCGAACGACACTTGTTGCAGGCGACGCACGCTTACTAGTCTTTGGCACCGGCAACCATACCGAAGTAGGGACTATTGTCACGCAAATGGAGGGTGCAAATGGTCAGAGTGCATTTGAAGTTGGCATCTCACGCTTCAGCACATTCATTCTTAAGATGGTGATGGTCACAATTCCTATAATATTCGCGCTCAATTATTTCGTACATTTTCATACGTTCCGTTTCGGCGAGATGCTCTTATTCGCCATCGCGCTTACTGTTTCTGTCATACCTGAAGCGCTTCCGCTTGTCATGACCCTCTCCCTTTCGCGTGGCGCAATGGAGATGGCAAAAAAGCATGTTGTTCCACGCCGACTCTCTGCTATCGAAGACCTCGGCAGTATCAATATTCTCTGTAGTGACAAAACCGGCACCATCACCGAAAACAAACTCGCGGTTCATGACACCTTCGGCGACAAGGAACAGGTGGTACGCTATGCCGCATATGCTGCAGTCTCTCGTCCGGATTCACGCAGTACACAAAATAGCGTTTTTGATAATGCCATCACCGCCTCGCTTGGTGAGGGCGCGCTTCCACAAGGGATAGAGTTCATCGATGAAATGCCGTTTGATCCTATTCGCAAACGCTCGAGCGTTCTTGTGCGTGTGGAAGGAAAACTTCTTTTGGTTTCGCGTGGGGCACCTGAGCAGACTATTCCAGCTCATACTTCCAACATGACGGAAGCCAATGAGTGGGTTAAGAGTGAAGGCACAAAGGGCTGCCGCGTGCTTGCAGTCGCAATAAAAGAGATCGGTGAAGGGGACAAGAAGAAGATCCTCGCTTCGGATGAGGAGGGTATGACCTTCGTCGGACTAATTTCATTCTCAGACCCGCTCAAACCTAGCACAAAGGGAGCTATCGCAGATGCAGCAAAGCTCGGTGTTCAGGTAAAAATAATTACCGGCGATGGTCGCGAAGTTGCAGGCTGGGTAGGCTTCGAAGCGGGTATCATTAATTCCCCTGAGAAGGTCATTACTGGCGACGAGCTCGACAAGATGACTCCTGAAGAGAAGCTCGTGGCGGTCACCACCTATCACGTCTTCGCCCGCACCATGCCGCTTCAGAAGTATGAGATAATTCAGCTTTTGCAAAAAAATAATCTCGTCGGCTTCTTGGGAGAAGGATTCAATGACGCACCCGCACTTAAGATGGCCCACGTCGGGCTCGCAGTTGCGAACGCTTCTGACATCGCCCAAGACGCAGCAGACGTGATACTTCTTAATCCCAGTTTGCATGTCATCGTCGATGGCATACAAGAGGGAAGAAAGATATTTGCTAACAGCATCAAGTATATCCGCGCGACGCTTGCCTCGAACTTCGGCAATTTTTATGCGCTCGCACTTTCCGCCCTATTTATTCCGTACTTACCAATGCTCTCTATTCAGATACTTCTCTTGAACCTGCTGTCTGATTTTCCGATGATCTCTATCGCAACAGACAATGTTGATGAAGGAGAACTGCAGGCACCGCGCGGCTATCAGGTTAAAGAACTCACAACGATAGCTATCGTACTTGGTGCAGTCAGCACCTTCTACGACTTTGCATTCTTCGGATATTTCGTGCAGTTCGGCGAGCAAAATCTACAAACGATGTGGTTCATCGGTAGTGTGCTTACTGAGCTCATCTTGCTGTTCTCTATACGCACCACTCTGCCATTCTGGAGGGCCTGCGCTCCATCTCGAACTATTTTCCTACTAACTGGAAGCACTGCAGCACTCACGATTCTTATCCCATATACTGCATTCGGTCAGCATTTCTTCAAGTTCATCGTTCCTGAGCCGCGTTTGATGGCGATAGCGCTTGGACTTGTTGTTGCGTATTTTGCTACTACAGAAGTAGTGAAACTCCTCTTCTACCGCTTCTGGCACGAGAAAAACTCAGAGCACGCTGGTCTGAGTTAATGCAAATAAAAAACCTCCAAGTAAAACTTGGAGGGCGGTGTTCATGCAATATGCCTGCATTCGAGTTCATGCATCTCGGCTAGTGAAGCTGCCTTTTTTAGCATGTCTTCGAGCTGTGGATGGGTAAAATACGATGTGCGGCAACTTTTGCAGCGCATGTGTGCAATATCCTCAAGTCTCACAGAAAAAATTGAGGAAACTACACAGGTGTATGCAGAGTGCATAAGCGAAAGATTGCTCGAGCTACACAGAGGGCAGCATGACTTGCGATGGAAGCTTAGCGTCAGACGTTCCCTATAAAAGCTTCCGATAGCGAAGGATGGTTTGCGTTTCTGTTTGTAGAAATATGCAAAGTCTACTTTTAGCGCATATTGTGACGGACCCGAATGTGGGTTCCATTTCTCATCTTCACCACCTGCATGTTCAACGACTGCAGGGAAGTTACCGTTCTTGTTGGTAAATTCGACGACTTGGAACTCATGAAAGCGATGAGGCTCTGCGCCTCGCTCATTACATCCATTCGCTTCGGCCATGGTTTGGTATTTAACTCCGCAGGTAATACATGGATACACGTGCGGTAGTACATGTTTACGCAAGATATTTCTCCTTCTCCTTTTGTGCTACGGGTTGAACAACTCACCTCTAACTAACACACGATAATGTGTTAGTCAATTTTTTGCGCCCTAAGATACAGAAAGAGTGGGATCTCTTTACGTGAAAGATTCTCGGCTTTGGCGCGAGGACCTGAGTCGCTTGATTTGTGTGAGATCCATTCCTCGAGGCGATCGACTGCGAAGCCGGCCTTACCGAGAAGCTTGAAATAGTATTGTAGCGGACGATGGAAAGACAGCGTTTGCGGTGAGTCTTTCATACCAGGGTGCATGTCTATGGACTCGCGCGACTCACTCGCATATTGCTCTACGCGACGGAACTGTACTTTCTTCTTGTCGTCATACTCCCACGATGAACGTTTGGGGATACGGAATGCGGGGTGGTTCATGACAATATGGAAAGTGCCGCCCTTTTTGAGTATGCGTGCTGTTTCGGAGAGTACTTTGTTGATATGCTCGATGTTCTGTATCGCAAGAACGATGACCGCTTTATCAAAGCTCTTGTCTTTGAGCATTGAGAGCGCCTCAGCTGAGCCTACATGGAAGGTGATATGCATCGATTCTTGTTTGGCGATGGTGATGAGCTCTTCGCTTATGTCGACACCAGTTAAGGTCGC
>JAYTYM010000080.1:0-11160 GCA_043742365.1 bacterium
AAACGTCACGAATAATCACCTGACGCGGACATTCACTGTTTCAGGTACGGTGACCCCCACCCCAACCCCAACTCCTGCTCCCACACCAACTCCAACACCAGTGCCTGTTACTTCCACAGGTCTACAGTGGGGTGCATACAACGGTGACACCGCCTCCGCACCCACACAAATGGAGTCGCTTGTTGGAAAGAAGATCAACCTTGTCGCAACATTCTCAGGTTGGGGAGACTCATTCCCATCGCAATTCTCGACGACAGTAGGTTCCCAAGGTAAGACACTCGTTGTCTTCTGGGAACAGTTCAATGTCGCACTCGACGATATCACCAATGGAAGCAACGATACCTATATCAAGCAATATGCAAGTCAGGCCAAAGCATATGGCGGCTCAGTTATGCTTGTGCCATTCCATGAGATGAACGGTAGCTGGACGCCGTGGTGCGGGTGCGTTGGCAATAACACTCCTGCAAAGGTTATCGCGGCATGGAAGCATGTGCACGACCTTTTCCAAGGTGACACGAATGTAAAATTTGCCTGGAATGTAAACAGCAACTCTGTTCCTGATACCTCCGCAAACGCAATAGCGAATTATTACCCAGGTGATGCGTATGTTGATTACGTTTCAGTCGATGGCTTTAACTTCGGAAATCCTTGGGTATCGTTTGCGCAGATATTCAATGCACCGCTCGCCGTGCTTGAGACATACAACAAACCCATCTATGTGCTTTCTACCGCCTCAGCACAAGGCGGCGCTAAAGCAGCATGGATAACCAACGCATTCACTGTAGAGATACAGAAGCATCCAAAGATCGCTGGCTGGGTCTGGTTCAACGAGAACAAAGAAGCCAACTGGTTGGTAAACTCTGACCCCGCATCCCTCACCGCCTTCATTGGTGCCATACCCAAGTAAAGCAATATCTCGCTTTCAAAAAATACATCCTACACGGGGTGTATTTTTTTGTAAGCTCATCAGCAATTCATCTCATCTAGTTAGAATAGAGTTTTCAAAAAACGAATAATTTTTAAATTCATTTTCAGGGTTTTTAAGAAAGATTTTTGTGAACATTTATTAAATATTTTAAATATTATTTTTTCAATTTATGAAAGCCCTTAAATTTGTAGCCATTTCTTTGTTGGTACTTTCTGGATCTTTGATACCTGCAGCTGCTTTTGCAGCGCTCCCACCTGGGTTTGAGATAGAGACTTTGGCATCAGGAATGACCTTGCCCACGGCCATCACATTCACAAACGATGGTAGGATTTTTATCGCGGAAAAGAACGGTACAATACTTACCTATAAGGACGGAAAATTACTGCCGAACCCACTCATACGACTCACTGACGTGAACGATTACGGCGACCGAGGACTTATCGGGATTGCTGCTGATCCTAATTTTTCGCAAAATGGGTATCTTTATCTTTCGTATACTCACGAAAATACCCCTGGAACTAACTATTCCGGTTCTAAAACAGGACACATTGCGCGCATCACTGTTAAGGGTGATATCGCTGATGAATCAAGTAAAGTTATTTTGGTTGGTACCGTAGGGGGTGATATAAATTCGCCATCGTGTACAAACTTCCCTATTACCGCAGACTGCATCACTTCAGATTCATCGAGTCACAGCGTGGGTGGACTTCGCTTTGGTCCTGACGGCAAGCTTTATGCAACTCTGGGAGAGGGAGCAAGTTTTGATTTTGTGAATGCGAATTCTTTAAATGCACAAAATATTGATGCCCTCGGCGGAAAAATGCTACGGATCAATACGGACGGAACAGCGCCAGGTGACAATCCCTTTTATAACGGTGATGCCAATGCAAACCGTTCAAAGGTGTATGCATACGGACTTCGGCATATGTACCGGTTTAACTTTAAGCCAAGTGGAGAACTCTTTGGGGGGGACGTGGGTTGGAATAATTGGGAAGAGGTGAACAAGATCGTACGCGGCGGAAATTATGGATGGCCTTGTCGCGAGGGCGGACTCCCGACTGTCGGATATGATTGTACTGCGGTGAATGCAATCGACCCATTCTATTATTACGGACATAATTCCGCGGGGGCTGGTGCGGTTACTTCTGGGGCTTTTCCTTCAGGCAATGCATACCCAACGGAGTATGCGAACACATTTTTCTTTGGCGATTATGCACAGAATTGGATAAAACAGATGAAGGTAAGTTCAATATCAGAGTTTGTGGGAGTCACAGATTTTGCCGGCGGTGCTGATAAAACAAACGGACCAGTTGAATTTGCAACTGGTCCTGAGGGAAATGTTTATTTTATTGCAATATATCAAGGTGAGCTGAAGCGCATCACCCACACATTAGGTAATCGACAGCCAGTCGTGCTTGTCGCCGCTGATCAGACGGCCGGATACGCTCCTCTCTCGGTCAATTTCTCATCAACAGGAACTTACGATCCCGATGCTGATCCTCTAACATACCTTTGGAGTTTTGGAGATAATACCACATCGGCAGATGCATCACCCGTGCATGTTTACGGAAGCAATGGCAGTTATAATGCAGTGCTAACTGTGCGTGATAATAGGGGAGGCGTTCAATCAAAAAGTATTTTGATAAGCGTTGGAAATAATGTTCCGATGGCGATCATTACTTCACCGAAAGCGGGAACATTCTATAATCCAGGTGATACGCTCATGCTCTCTGGCTCAGGCAAAGACCTAGAGGATGGAAACCTCCCTAACTCGTCATTATCATGGAGGGTGATACTGCATCACAATACCCATATTCATATCCTGGAAACACGCGCGGGGAATAACATCACATTTACTGCCCCAGACCATAAAGACCCATCGGTGTACACAGAGGTCGAGCTTACCGCAACTGATAGTGGCGGACTCACCAACACCACCAGTGTAAATATGTATTTAAATAATGCAGGGAGTGATAGCAACATAATTATTAATCCATCATTTGAAGAACGCGATGCATTGTATCCCACACAGCCCAAGGGCTGGTTGATGGATTGGTGGGGGAATCTTGATCCGGTCTTTACCTATCCTGTTTTGGGATACGCCGGCGGGACATCAAGTGCCGCAAAGTTAGAGATCAGAACATATAATGAAGGAGACGCGAAATGGCACTCCTCTCCGGTTTTTGTGGAGGAAAACATTTCCTATAGCTTCTCAGATCACCATGTTGCGAATGTGACAACAGATGTATTTGCTGAATTCTCTTTTACCAATGGCACCAAACAGTTCGTCAATCTTGGCACGGCACCAGCGTCTTTAGGGTGGAAAGATTTTAATACAACACTGACTATGCCGAAAGGTATACGCACCGTAGCCATCCTGCATATTCTGAGCAGCGTAGGAAGTCTCACTATTGATGATTTCTCTCTCGTTAAGTTAATTCCTGATGGGAATAGAATGGCAATCACAAGTCCTATCGCTGGTGAAATTCTGACTGGTACTGTAAGCATGGCCGCAGCGACCAGTGATAACAGTAATGTGGCAGGTGTACAGTTTATGGTCGATGATATGCCCGTAGGTGCTATGGTAGCTACGGCTCCATACAGCACTTCTCTCGACTCAAGCACCCTTGCGAATGGTACTCATAATATTTCTGCTCGGACGCGGAATAAAGATGGAAATATCACATCCACAAACCCTGTCGCTGTATCCGTAAATAATATGAGTGTGACGAATCTCATCAAGAATCCATCTTTTGAAATATCAAAAGATACGTTGCCGATTGGTTGGACAAGAGACGCATGGGGAAATAATAATACGATCTTTACCTACCCCGTAGCGGGTCATACAGGAGCTAATGCTGCACAGCTTAGTGTGACCTCCTATCAAGATGGTGACATTAAATGGATCCCTGATGATGTTTCTGTTATTGCCGGCGTTACATATACATATAGTGATTGGTATAAATGTGACGATATTTCTGATGTAATCGGACGATACACCATGAGCGATGGGTCTGTTCAATATATCGGAGTAGCAAAGGAGCTATTGCCTACAACGCAATGGGCAGAGGCGCGGGGAATATTTATACCGCCAGTTGGAGCTGTAAGCATCACACTTTTTCATTTAGTGAGCTCTATTGCAACCTTAACAATTGACGACGTAAGTTTAACGGCATCTTCAAGTGAAATTATTGATATCGAACACCCTGATGCTCTTGTCATGAATCCCATAGAAGGTGCGATACTTTCAGGCATAAATGATGTTAACGTAAAAGCCATAGATAATATCGGCATAACAAGCGTGCTGTTCTTGCTCGATGGAGTCGCAGTTGGTCCTCCACACACGGCATTTCCCTACACTCTCTCTCTCGATACTCGTACATATGCTAACGGTCCACACACTATATCTGCACGTGCGAAAGACGCCGCAGGCAATGTCGGCACCGCACCAATAGTAAATGTGACTATCAATAATACAGGGGCAGGGACTGGGACGAATCTCATAAAGAATCCGTCGTTTGAGAATAGTGACGCCAGTGGCCCTACTTTCTGGTTGCAGGGAAGTTGGGGGGTGAACACTCCAATATTCACCCACCAGTCATCTGGGTACAATTCGCAGAAGTCAGGCAAGGTGCAAATGACCGCATACACTGACGGTGATGCGAAGTGGTACTTCGCGCCCATGCCCGTGACCTCGGGGAAAGAATATGAGTTCACCGACTTCTATAAAGCCGATACCGACAACTCGGTGACCCTCGAATATACCTTAGCGGACGGTACGGTCGTGTACGAAGATCTTGGGGCATCTGGACTTGCGGCGAACTGGACACCATTTACAGCACACTTTACGCCCCCTGTGGGGGCGGTCAGTGTAACGGTCTACCATGCGATTGCGGGTGTGGGGACATTGAGTGTTGATGTGTATTCGCTTATAACGCTGTAATACTGCTGAGTCTCACTAAATATTCATGAGTGATTCGTATGATGTACACATAAGCCAAGACTGACCTGATATACAAAGATCAAAGGGGAGGTCCTGACTCATTATCATACGAAGCCCACACCGCTTCATGTGTTCATCACCGACATTATCTTTTTGTTCAGAAGAGTGCTGTTTGTACTTATGAATTGAAGAAATAATGTGTCGGTTCACCAGAGGTTAGTTGCGAGTCGTTCATAATTATCGGTCGTACAAAATTAATTAATATGCCTAAAAATAATAACAAAAATAAAACCATCATGATCTTGGGAGGCGACGGCTATCTTGGCTGGAGCCTGGGTCTTGCATTCGGTAATAGGACCGACGAGAATGTCGTCTTGGTCGACAATTTCGTCAAAAGACAATGGGAACAGGAAGTCAACGCCAAGCTCCTTGTTCCTTTCGAGGAAATGCCAAAGCGGCTCGCACTCTACAATAAGCTGTTTGGTAAATCGAATATCTCTTTCGAAAAAGTCGAGCTTATGGATTATGATGCTGTTGCAAAGGTCATTAAAAAGCACAAGCCGTACGCCATCATCAATGCCGCACAGCAGCCCTCAGCACCATTTTCCATGATGAATGCAAAGAATGCCTCGGTGACCTTTCAAAACAATATTCTTGGTCACCTAAATATCCTCTGGGCAATCAGTGATATCGACAAAGACATCACCTATATCAAGCTTGGCTCGGGCGGCTGCTATATGGATATCGATACGGATTATGTGCCACTTGAAAAAGTCGACCTGTCATTTTCAAAAAACGGCAAGGTGGGAAAGATCTTGAACAGTTGGATACCGATGCAGGCCACGGATTTCTATCATCAATCAAAAATAAGCGACTTTCTCATCAATGACTTGTGCGCCACGATGTGGGGGCTTAAGGTTGTCACCGTGCAACAGGCAACTATCTTTGGTGCGACCATTGCCGAGAATCTTCCTGTCTCGCACCACGGTCTTTCGACACGCTTCAACTACGACGCAGTGTTCAGTACCGTCCTCAATCGTTTTGTTTGCCAACTTGCTATTGGGCACCCTCTCACCGTGTACGGAGACGGTAACCAGACAACGGGGCTCATAAGTCTCACTGACACAGTTGATAATTTCCTAAAATTCGCAAAGATGAAAGTAAAAGCTGGTGAGCATAAAGTCGTGCATAACTACACGCTCCGCTACTCTATATTAGATATTGCAAAGAAACTCATTCAAATAGACAAGAACGCAAAGGCAAGCTTTATAAAGAATCCGAGAAAGGAGGGAGTTGGGCAGCTTACAAAATCTGTTGAAGTGCACGAGCTGCTTAAAGACAAGCATGAGCACAAGGAGGCCAACCTCGACAAAGAGCTGGCAGACTTAGTTCAATTTACCGCGCTCTATAAGGACAATATCGATGCCTCCATCATCTGCCCTAAAGTAGAGTGGGAGAAGTCTAAGATATCGGAAGTGACTGAAGTGTCTCTCAACAGTAATGTCTCAGAACAAAATAACGACGCATCGTTTAAGGTAAAGAAAATTGACTGGAAAGGATCGGAATTAAAAGTTGCCCAGTAGTGATAGTAGGATGGCAAAGAAAATATTCTTCAGTTATGGGACCGTCGGGTTAATGGAAAAAGATGCATACGTGGCTGCATCACGGTTTCTTGACGAATATTATCGTATCGGCCCACCCGACGTGCTTTATAAGTACGATCCCTATGTGGGCAAGCTAAAAGATGAACTTGCACTACTCCTCAACTGCGATGCAAGTGAAGTGACATATATTAAGAATACCACTGAAGGAACACATATTGCGACAGAAGCACTGCCGCTTAAGAAGGGTGACGAAGTGCTTATTCTCGGCAACGAATATCCCGCGAGCATGCTTTCATGGTTGAAAAAAAAGAAAGACGGCATCGACTTGAAAATAATTCCCGGAAGGGATAGTGCGAAGACCTTTGAGGTGCTTATCGAAAGCATCGGACCAAAGACTAAGGTTGTCGCCGTATCATGGGCGCAACATTATGACGGCTACATAAGTGATCTGGATAGGCTTTCCGATATATGTCATAAGCGTGGGATCTATCTTGTCATCGACGCAGTGCAGGGGATAGGTATTCGCGAACTAGATCTGGAAAAAACACGCGTAGATATCTTAATGTGTGGTGCACAGAAGTACCTCGGCTGTATCATGGGCATCGGCTTTCTCTATGTAAACAAAGAACTTATGCCATTTCTTAAAGATACCAAGGTCGGTATTCGCAGTATGATCAAGTTCGACGAATCAGGCTATGAACTTAGAGATACGGCGGCGCGTTTTGAGGACGGAACCCAGAATCTTATCGGTATCGTCGCGCTTCATGCCGCTGTTAAATATGTTAACACCGTAGGTATTCGCAATATCGAACAGAAGAATATTAAGTTACTCGAGACATTTAAGAATATACTTAGGAAGAACAATATTCCATTCATCGACCACAAGCGACAAAGCAATATCATATCGCTTCGTATCTATGACCCTATGGGTTTCACTAAATTCCTTGCAGAACACAATATTTATATTAAACCGATCAAGGATGTCGTCCGTATTTCTTTTAAGCACACCTCCTCTGTAGCTCAATTTAAAGTTGTAGTTGCAAAGACGCGTGAGTGGCTGCTTAAATACCCGGATAAAGAGAATCTAGTATACTGAGCAAATGTTGGAAAATTCGCTTAGTGGGAGAAACGATACGGCGCGCATCGAAGCAATATATCGTACTGCAACGCATGAGCACACACTGCTTAGAGACATACCCGCAGTAAAATTAAAGCAGATCATTGCGACCGAGCTCAACCGCATCGATATATTCGAGAAGGCGGCACTCGCAGATATGGCGGGTCAGATGGTCATCTCTTCAAAATTGGCCCAAAGCATCGGCGCGGTTTGGGCCATAGCAGGAACAGGTACATACCGCGAACCGGTCACCATTGCGGATAATCCACTTTTACGTGAGAAGCCATGGGCTATGTGGATGGACAAACATCGCATCGACCGTGCTCTCGCATTAATAAAACAGCTCACGGCATTCTGCACTGAAGTGGAGGGTGGCATACAGAGTGCGATCAGGGATAATGGTCCTTACCTTATTTATAACGGATATAATTTTCAAAACGCAATTCTCGAAGATGCTCTCAGGCAAGATGAGTTAATGCCTAATTCGAAAGTGAAGATTATTAATGGTGACCTTAAGATAACGGTTGATCAGGTAAAAAGTTTTGCATTGCCCAATGACAAATCACTGGCTGGGAAAGGTGTTGCTATTGTTTCTCATGCACCGCATCTATGCCGCATAATTCACATGATTGAGCGCTATCAACCGTTCCCCGCAGGTACCCCGCTCTATCTCTTTCCTTTGCCTACGCCCGAATCTGGTAAAGACGAATTTAGTTTTATGGAGATCAAGGGACTCTTGTACTATATATTTGTGGCAAGAGATGCATCAGAAGCAGCTTATCCATACAGCATATTTCCTTTTATTTGATCATGTTGTCGAGGAACTTCATCATTTCATCATTCAATATTCATGTGCTGTTGCTAGTGTAGTTATACTCAAGGTTAAAAGGACTCGGCAGTTGTGCAGGGTTTTAAGTCATGCAAAGAAAAATCAAAAGACAAATAGTCATACGCATACTTGCGGGCATAGCGGTGTTCGCTCTGTCTATTTTTGTTCTCAATTTATTTGGTTTTTTTGGTCCTTATATTTTTTCTGCAGCAACTTCACAAGCACAGTCCGAACAAAGTCAGATTATCGTTACAAGTACAAATGATAAAAATATTTCTCCCAGCACTATGGCAAGCAGCACAGCAAGCACCACCAATACTGCAGAAAAAATTGTCGCCAATACAGTAAACACCGTAATCATGGTTGCGAAAGATGTTATCGCAGTACCAGTGACCATTGTCAGGCATGTTTTCAACCCTACGCTTGTCTGGGGTGCATATGCAGGTGACCACCTTACTTCTATGCCCCAATTTGAGCAACTCGTTGGTAGTAAGGTCGACCTGCAAGCGATCTTTATCGGATGGTATGAACCTTTTCCACTTCGCTATGGCCCGCAGGTGCGCGATCAAGGTAAAACCTTGGTGTTATTCTGGGAGCAATATGACGTTAGTCTCGATGAGATAATAAATGGTAGTGCCGATCGTTATATAGATGAATTCGCAAAGGGAGCAAAAACTTATAAAGGCCCAATTATACTCGTTCCATTTCATGAGATGAACGGCGATTGGGCACCATGGAGTGGTGCAGTAAGAGGAAATTCACCCACAAAGGTCATACTGGCCTGGAAGCATATCCATGACCGATTCAAGGGCATAAGTAATGTAAAGTTTGCATGGAATATAAATAGCGCTTCGCATCCAAATACAGAAGCAAACGCGATCAAGAATTACTACCCCGGCGATGAGTATGTAGATTATGTAAGCGTTGATGGTTTTAACGATGGAGATCCTTGGCTCACCTTTGCTCAGATCTTCGATAGAGTTTTGAGTGAGTTATCCCAATACCACAAACCGATTTACATACTTTCGATGGCTTCAAAACAAGGACCACTCAAGCCCGATTGGATAATCGATGCCCTGACCGTCGAAATTCCTAAGCATAAAGAGGTGGTCGGATGGATCTGGTTCAATGAGAACAAAGAAGCTAACTGGCTGGTGAATTCTGATCCCGCTACGCTCACTGCTTTCAAGCAGGGTATACCAGAGTAAGCTCATCTAGTATTCATCTCTCGTTCATGTGACTGTGATAGCTTTTATATTATAGGGTTTAAAGCGAACTCGAAAATTAAATTTATAGACGCCCTCTTGTGCGCAACTTGTATAAAAAAATTTTAGTATTGATTAACAATAATGAAATATCATGCCAAACACACCCGTTGGAGGCATATCGATGATTGTCCACCTACTCGTCATCGTTGTCTTTAAATCCGTCCGTGGAATAAAAAGATTGCTCATGCGAAGACAGTGATCGTTGTCTGTGACTCCATAAAGTTAGCGCACATATAGCGCAGAGAATTTTAAGGCTCTACTCGTGAGTCATTCTATAAGAACGGAAAAATCATGATATCAACAAATATTTTACAACTGAAATCTCGGATGAAAATAAGCATTCTGATACCCTGTTACAACGAAGAAAAGTCAATACGGTCGTCTGCACTTTCTTGGCTCAATCAAACAAGGCCAGCGGATCAGATCGTTGTCGTCGACGATTGTAGCAAGGACAGGACGGCTGAGATTCTCAAGGAATTTGAAGGGAGAATATTGGTTGTGCGTCCTCCTAAAAATTCCGGCAACAAAAGTTCAGCACAGGAATACGGACTTCAGTTCATCACGGGGGACATTTTTATTGCAACTGACGGCGACACGCTACTTGATGAGCGCTTCGTCGAATATATCGAAAAGGATTTTGAAGATCCGGGTGTGCATGCGGTCGGAGGATATATCAAGAGCCTGAAGATGAACTGGCTCACAGCCTGCCGGTCGCTCGATTATGCGATAGGTCAGAATATCGACAAGGTCGCACAGGATTATTTGGACTTCATGCTCGTTATTCCTGGTGCAGCTGGCGCCTTTCGTACGCACATATTCAGATCTCTCGGCTTCGATCACGACACGCTTACCGAAGATCTCGACTTCACCTATAAGATGCACGAGCGCGGCTATAAGATCAAATATGATCGTAAGGCGGTGTGCTACACACAAGATCCAATGACGTTGAATGCGTACATTAACCAGATGAGACGATGGTTCGGCGGGTCGTGGCAGAATTTTTTGAAGCACATGAACGTGCCTAAGTACCCCGGAATGTCGCTTGAGCTTTCGCTCGTCTATGGCGAAGGCCTCATCTACTCTGTGCTCATGTTCGTCATACCACTGCTCAATCTGCCACTTGCATTATGGATACTCGCGCTGACCTTTGTTGTTTCATTCGTCCTTACTATCGTGGGTGTGTTCTTTGATGGACGACGAGACCTTTTTTTTATTATTCCGCAATATGTCTTGCTGAAATACGTCACCGCATGGCTCTTCATTGAGCAGTTCATCAAGGAAGTGATTTTTAGAAAAAAAGAAATGGAATGGTTTCATCCTGAACGCGCAACCATATAGCATGCTCCGTGACTCATGAGTTTACGCTAACGAAGGAGTTCACGTGGATTTCATGGCTCATCCTTATAATGCAACGTAAGACTTCGCATAGGAATGTCTTGGCGCTGCTTCGCATAAAGTTTTTTACGGCAGC
>JAYTYM010000081.1:0-14078 GCA_043742365.1 bacterium
GCTATCGCCATGGTGCGCCCTGGGGTGAGCTTCTACGACGTGCACAAGGCAGCCTCGCTTTCGCTCTGCCAAGGACTCATGGACTTGGGCTTTATTGCAGCCAAAACTCCCGCCTTGGCATTTGAGGCTGACATGCACAAGCCTTTCACCATCCACTCCACCTCACACTGGCTTGGACTCGATGTGCATGATGCGGGAGACTACCGGCGTAACGACAAGGACTTGCCGATGCGCAAGCTTGAACCGGGGATGGTACTCACCGTTGAACCCGGTCTTTACATCACCCAAGACGCAGATGTTCCTGATGCCTACAAAGGCATTGGTATCCGCATTGAGGATGATGTGCTCGTGACCGAGGACGGCAACGAAGTGCTCTCAAAAGATGCACCCAAAGAAATAGACGAGATCGAGGATACGATGCTCGGCACGCGATTCTTCTGAAAAATAAAAACAACCCCCGCGCTATGCGGGGGTCATTTTTTGCTTCTAATTTTTCTTTAAGTGCTTATTGTGCGAACTAGCGAGGTACCGAAAGGTCACGCACAACCTGTGCCATCACCGTTGAAGACGATGTTGGACCGTAGACGCGCACGGTGTCACCTGGCTTAACATCAGCAAATGTGATCGTCGCCCAGTTGCGGTTGACGAATTTTGTTGTAGCCGAGGTTGTAACTGCGATAGATGTGCTGCCATTCGTAAGCGTCATTGAGAGACCAGTGACACTACCGACAGTACCTTCGTAATTGCGAGCTTCAGCGTCGTGAGCTGCCTTGCGGTCTGCCTGCATTGTCTCGCGCATTTCTTGTTCGTTCTGCTTGCGCTCCGCTACGATAGCCTTATGCTCAGTGCGATCGCGGATGACCGTTGCGTTGATAGTCCACGCGTCAGTAGTTGAGACTGTGCCTTGCGCGCCGACGTAATCACCGACTGCGTACTTTGTCAGGTCTGCGAGTCCGCCACCTACATTCGGTAAGATCTCCGAAGAGGCAGTGACCTTAACCTTCCACGCTCCGCCCCAGCTCTTGATCATTACGTAGTCAACACCGACTGATTCGACGTTGCCGCGAATAAGCGCGCGTCCTTTTGGTCCTACCTCGAGCTTCATCTCGCCTGACTGCATAACAGGAGGCATAGGCGCAGGAGTTGGGGTAACAACGGGAGGGGTGGTTGAGCCCGTGACCGTAGTTGTAGTACTTGCACCCTCAGCGAATGCCACCGACGATGCTCCGAGTAAAAGTGCGGTCATAGCTGCCATTGCAGCTACATTGTAAGATTTTTTCATATTTCTCAATTTCTTATATTAAATGGCGCCCTCATGGCGTCACATAAATTATAACAGAGTTTGAAAATTACTGTGACATGACACTCTTAAATCCTCAAAATATCCCCAAATATGAGATTAGTATTCTGCCCACCCAGGAACCCTCTATCTGTCTAGCTGCTGCTGTACCTTTTTTTCATTTCCTGCTAGAATCCAAGGGTCTCTTAAGACAGAATCTCTACCTTAAATGAAAGAAAAAGTCCGTATAAACAACCAGATCCGCGCCCCGAAACTTCGGGTTATTGATGATGCGGATGGCAATCTCGGCCTCATGAACACCGAGGATGCCATTAAGAAAGCACAGGAGAAAGGCCTCGACCTCATAGAGATCTCCCCTAACGCCGAGCCCCCTGTTGCAAAAATCATGGACTATGGTAGATTCCAGTACATTGCGCAGAAGAAAGACCGAGACGCCCGCGCAAAAGCACACGTTACAGAGACCAAGACAATTCAGATCAAGATCGGTACATCCGAACGCGATCTCGAATTAAAGGCCAAAAAGAGCTCTGAGTGGCTCAAAGAAGGCCACCGCGTGAAACTCGATCTTTTTCTTCCAGGACGAACGAAATACATGGAACCAAAGTTCCTTGAGGAGCGACTCGATCGCATCTTACGTCTCGTTTCTGAAGAATACCGCGTTTCTGAGACCCCAAAGAAAAGCCCCAAGGGACTAACAGTAGTCATCGAAAAGGCAGTCGGAAAGAGTCCCGTAGTTCCGGGCGCAAAAGCTGCAGAAGAACCCAAAACACCATCCGAACCAAAATAATATGAAAACAAACAAATCATTCGCAAAGCGCGTAAAGGTCACAAAGTCAGGCAAGGTACTTGTCCGTAAGGCAGGTATCAACCATTTCAATGCAAAGATGAGCCGCTCGACCCAGCTCAACAACAAGAGCAGTCGTGTACTCGACATGTCCGCAAAGGCAAAGAACCGTTTTTTGATGAATATCGGCTAAATGTAAGTAATATAAATATATGTCCAGAGTAAAACGAGGAGTCACCTCCAACAAACATCGCAAGAAAATACTGAAAGCCGCTAAAGGTTTTCGCCATGGTCGCTCAACAAAGGAGATCGAAGCCAAGGTTGCACTTCGCAAAGCAGGTGCATACCAGTTCGCACATCGCAAAGACAAGAAGAACGATTTCCGCCGTATGTGGCAGGTGAAGATCAACGCTGCACTTCGCCCTCTTGGATTCACCTACTCGAAATTCATGGGCACTCAGCTCAAGAAGAAGATCATCCTCGATCGCAAGATCCTCGCCACCCTCGCCGAGTTCAACCCAGAAACATTCGAGCGTGTTGCAAAGGAAGTCATGGTCACTAAATAACGAAACAGTAGATTCGAAAAAACCGCTCTATATCTAAATAGAGCGGTTTTTTATTAAAGTATAATAGGCAAAGGTCGTCAGATTGAGATATCAGTCTGCAAGCACGACTGACTCTGCATTCAGCTTAAGAAAGTCCTCGATGACTACGTCTTTTGTCCCACTTCCATCTCTTTTGGCGACGCGTACGTTTCTTCCAGTGCTGGAAAAATATATCCAGTCATTTTCGAAGGTCTCATCCCCACGCTCAACCACCACCTGAGTACCGAATCGAAAAAGGGATATCAATTGCTCCTGTTCTGGGGTGAGCTGAGATTCTTTTGGGTCGATGTTGGTTTCTGTGTATCCTTCGTTCATATGAAAGCAGTGTGAGGCTCTTATATTCTTACCCTAGCACAGCCTTTTCTGCTGGCAAGCGCTCTGCCACGAAAACTGGGGATTGTAAAGGTACTGCTGTAACGTGCTTCTGATTAGTTACGACAATGCCGCCGAGGCGCGTTTTTTCGATCGTCTTACGATCGCTCTTTAAAAACGATGAGAATGGCGATTTTGCATTATTTAGCGACCAAATAAACGTCGAGCAAATGCGGGTATAAAGCGAGCAAAACCTTTTGGAACTACTTTCGGCTTTTGTTTATTCTGATCGAAGTCAAGCTTGATCTCTTCAGGTTTTTCACCATTAGCCAGACCATTGCGGCCTTTAAAGAAAGTTTGTAGTTCAATTCGATCTGCATCACGTTCTGCTTTTGGCTTTACGAGCGCGGGCGATGCTTCTTTAGTTTCTATTGCTTGCTCTTTTCCTCGTAATTGTTCGAAATACCGTCGCAATTTATCTCCTTCTGCCAGACGCTCTGCTTCGGGTTTTATAAAGGTTTCATAACGATCCCCCGCTAAATTATGTTCTGGCAAGAGGTCTTCATCCTCGGGAAACTTGTCATTCTTAAACTCGAAGGTTGGTTCACTGTTTTCCTTCGCTGGTTCTGGCACGAGCTCGAGTGGGGGTAATTTTGCAAATTCGCTTCTTGTTCGTGTGCTATACATTTCGCCTGTTTGCAAATGTGGCTCCACCTTCCAGACCTCAGGATAAATGACTTTAGCAGGCGCCGACTCTTCCTTCCCGCCATTAAACGTTTGCAGTAGTTCTGCGCGCTTCTTAGCGATCGCTTCTTCAGTAAAATCTTCTCGAGTAAGCCGCGCTTCTCCCTTGGCAGACTGTTCAGTTTTTGCAAAAGCATCATCTGCGATGATCTTTTCTACGTTAGCGTCCGAAGGCCAACCGGGCGGGAGCTCATTTACCTCCTGCTTTTCAGTGGGAGCATCATCATATAGTTCTAGACGAGCAAGGTTTTCACGCATGAAATTTTCTATTTTATAACTCCATATTAATAGCGACTATGCTTTTTAATGCAATATTTTATGTGTTTTATTATAACATAATTTTAATTATTTGCAAGGACAATTTATACAAGCAAGATTAGCTCCAATCGATCTGACCTCTATTGTGCTCATCGAGATACGTATTCGCCTTTTTAAAATGCCCATTCCCCAAAAATCCCTTATGTGCAGATAAGGGTGATGGATGTGCCGACTCTAATATTAAATGTCTTGATGCATCGATAAGCTTCTTCTTTTGTCGCGCATAGTTCCCCCACAGCAAAAATACAACATGTTCTTCATTTTCGCTGAGTGCACCAATGACCGCGTTGGTGAATTCATGCCAGCCGAAAGTGACATGCGAATTCGCTTTGCCTGCCTCGACCGTAAGTGTGGCGTTCAGGAGAAGTACTCCCTGTTTAGACCAGCGAGTCAGGTTTGGAATTATAGGGCAAGTACCATATTCCTGCCCAATCTCATTGAAGATATTCCGAAGTGAGGGCGGCACAGGATTAGACTCAGAGGTTGAAAAAGCAAGTCCGTCAGCAAGCCCAGAGGTGTGGTAGGGGTCCTGCCCGAGTATCACTACCCTCGTCCGTTGTGGTGAACAAAGTTCTAGCGCACGAAATATCTGTGCCTGTGGCGGGAATACTTCGTCTGAGGCGTAGGCCAAAGTTATCTTATTTACTAGTTCAGTGCAGTTCAGTCGGTTCAACTCTTCGGACAGTAGTGGCTTCCAAGCTTGAGGTACATCGATCTCATGACTATTTTTCATGAGTGGTTCTAGAATTCGAGTTCGATCACATCCCCCACCTTAGGGACGCTGGCATCGAGTCCGACGTAGTCGTGTATGCGCTGGGCTAAGAACATTGCCGCCTTGGGCTCGCCTATTGCCACGAACACTTTCTTTAGACTCTCTGCACCTTCACCCGCGAACTCGACGAGGTGATCCATGTCTTTGTGTCCTGAATAACCATGTAGCTCTGAGACCTTGGCATTGATGGTGACGTCTTCTCCATTTAAACGCACGACTTTCATGCCTTCGGAGATCTTTCGCCCTGGGGTGCCGGCAGCTTGGTAGCCTACGAGTAATATGGCGTTCTTGGGGTCGGAAGCGTAATGCTTCAAGTGATGCACGATACGGCCGCCGTTAGCCATGCCAGAGCCCGCCATGATGACCTTGGGGCCTTTTGTCTCCCATATCGCCATAGATTCTTGCTTGGTCTCGGTCATGTACAGATTTTTGAATTTGAACACATCGTCACCGCTCTTGATGATGTGCTGGGTTTCTTGGTTGAAGTATTTGTCACTTCGGCGATAGACTTCGGTCGCTTTGATGGCAAGCGGAGAATCCACATAAATCTTCACATCGGGAAGTTTGTGGTGCTCAACCATTTCGTTCAGCTCATACAATAGTTCTTGCGTGCGCTCGATAGAGAATGCAGGAATGACCAGCACGCCGCCTTTGGCGATAGAATCGAGAATAGTTTGACGAAGGACTTCTTTGCGCTCATCGCGATTCTCGTGGTTGCGGTCGCCGTAGACTGACTCCATGAGAAGATACGTTGCTCCTTTTATTGAGTCCGTATCACGAAGTAAAGGCGATGGAGAGTTGCCCAAGTCGCCCGTGAAGACCATCGTCGTACCGTTGGCTGTAAGAAACATCATTGCCGAGCCGAGCATGTGACCTGCATCTTTGAACTCGCACTTTACCCCAGGGATGATATCGAAAGGTTCGTAGTACTCGTGCGTGCGCCACAGCTTCATGGTCTGCACAACGTCGCTTTGCACATAGATCGGGTCACGACCATCACGAGTGGCTTCACGCTGCAAAATATCCACTGTATCTGAGAGCATGATACTCGCAAGATCGTGGGTCGGTGGAGTCGAGTAGATCTCACCCTTAAAACCTTCGCGGACAAATTTTGGTATGCGACCGATGTGGTCGATATGTGAGTGCGTCACGACGAGCACGTCGATAGAAGCAGGGTCATACGAAAATTTTTCGCGATTCCTATCATCGGCAAATTTATCACCCTGATAGAGTCCGCAGTCGATAACGACGC
Source organism: bacterium (assembly GCA_043742365.1). GTDB lineage: Bacteria > Patescibacteriota > Minisyncoccia > Phycocordibacterales > UBA6899 > MHLP01. The sequence continues at coordinate 6,088 of JAYTYM010000081.1, forward strand.
GCTTGCCTTCCCATTCGAACATGAAATTAGAGCCTGTAACCGCATCGACAGCACCATAAAATCCAATTTTTGCTTTTGTCATATGGATTTATTATACCCTCTTTTGATGAAAATTGCGGTAGCGAGTGCAGCACCTATGAGGTCGTCCACTAAGTCTTTGAGGGTATCGAGCAGACCGTTGTCATTTAGCTTCACAAAATGCTCAACACTGAACTCGAAAACTTCCCAAAACAGGCCAATAATCATAGTTGATGCTAATGCAAATGAGATAACAAATGCTACCGAGCGATCTTTTCGCTTGAAGTAAGGCGAGTGGTAGTAAATGACGAGGCTCATAAGCGCGACCCAAAGTCCTCCCATAATATGCATGGGTATATCGAACCACCACAACAAGTAGTACAGGTGGGTTTGATCGGCTATGGTATTTATTCCCCAGATGAAGAAAATAAAATAAACGAGTGCAAGCGTAAGACGGCGCGATCTCATAATTGTTCTCATCCTAACAAAATACGTTAAAAAAACATAACAATTGAGATCCAAATAGTTAGTGGGGTCTATAGATATACCAAACTCGTTGTCGTTCGACAACGAGTTTGGTATATACACATTTATAAAAGGTTAGAGAAAAGAAAACATCCTGTGCGTATTATCGCGACAGGATGTCTTCGTTTATATATGTATTCGGATGGAACCTAATTGATTATAGGTGGGCAACCTCAACCGGGAACCCAAGGGTATCGGTGATTCGGCCAGCCCTGTTCCAAAACTAGGGTTTTTCCGAATACTCACACATTATACACCCACTACCCACACCTTACCAACATGTTATTCCTAGCCTTATTTAACACTTTTCCACAGTTTTATACACATGAGTATTGCCAAAGAACATAAGTCAAACTTTTTCTTTCTCTTCAATTTCCTTTATATAATTTCTTACTGTCTGAGTCACCGAGTCCTTGTTTATGCCTCTTTTTATACAATATTCCACACCGAACCACGTCATCAATTTTTTTGCTCCCCTACTTGAATTACAGCTCCAACAACACATGACGACGGTCTCAGGATTATTCCATGGGGGAAGATAATTTAGATGTTCAATCGTGTACCAATCTTTTCTAGGGTAATTTTTCGTGTGCGCAGTCATTACCTTACGGCAATATACGCAAACTACATCCCGCTCATAAATCTTATCGAGTGCGGCACTAGGCAAACCGTAGTTATTCCTCATATTCTACTCGAGTATCCCGTCCAAGTTGACGTCATAAAGAATTGCTTCAGTCACTAAGCGATAGCTCAACATTTCCTCCTCTTTGAACCACAGTCCGAGCTCACGCTCCGCTTCGCTCACCTGGTCGGAACAATGCATAAGATTGCGCACGGCGCGATCGTCTATTGCAGCGATGCTGTAAGAGTCCATGGTGTAGTCACCGCGGATAGTACCGACATCACTTGTGGCGGGCTCAGTCTCTCCGACAAGCTTCTTGACCACGGCGACCGCCTGATTGCCTTCGATAGCGAGCATGAGCACAGGGCCTGAGGTCATGAACTTCACAAGTGAGCCGATGATGTCTTTGCCGTACTCGAGTGCTTCCTTTGTTATGGTGTGGCCTGCAGCTTTTTTGTCTTCGACTATCTTTGTGCCTTTCTTCATAAACCATGCTTCGTCTTTGTTGTAGTGCTTCCAGAACGTTGGCTCATCGGCGAGGCCGAACTTCATTCCGACCACCTTGAGGCCTGCGCGTTCGAAGCGCTTGAGGATCTCACCCATAAGTGCGCGCTGTATGGCGTCGGGTTTTAAAATGACAAATGTGCGCTCTTTCTTAGGATGTGCCTGCTGCATATATTGTGAAATTAGTATTTGCTAAAGTTTAATTCGCTCCATACTAACAAAAAACACCAGTTATGCAACCAACGAATTGGCTCACATAACTGGTGTTTTATGTGTTTTAAAACTAGCGCTTGTGCGTCTCCATGTACATCAGGAGCTCACCTTCAGCGTCAGGTGAAACAACAACCTTCGATTCAAGATGATGCGCTTCGAGTATCTTATACATTGCAAGCGGGCGTAGCTCTCCCTTTGCAAGCTTCATCGCATTTATTATTTCTATTTTTGCGGCAGCAATATCTGTACTTAATCCTGGATTCATCTTGGTGCCCTGCTCAAGCTCAAGGAGATTAGTGAGCGTGAATGATTCGTCGGGAGTTGGAGCATGCTTAATGTATGCAGCAATCTCAGCGACACTGTGCGCGCTTTGAATACTTGCCTCAGGCGACACTACGCTAGGAGCGCTTTCAACTACAGCGGCTTTGCTGGCACTGCTCATTGCTTCAGGAGGTACGGAAACCGCGTAAGCCACTTCTGGGATTCGAATCTGCGCATCAAGCGCATTATGCTGATGAAGGATATGCATCATCTGCTCTGTTGTAAGCGGTACGCCATTCGTAGTGCGCATTTCTTGACCCAAATGAGCGACCGCCTCGTTGATATTATTCTTTGCCGCATCAGTGTCTGCGAGTAAGGACAGGCCTTTTATGCTGTGAAGCACGTTTGACTCAGTGGCAGATATGGAGCGGCCAAGCGTACTCTCGATAGATGCAGTATCACTTGCCGAAAGGGTGCCGACAAACTCACGCACTTCCCCGAAGCCTGATGTGGGGCTGTGTCCTGACATTGCTGCCTCAGCTGCGACTGCTCCCCCTCCACTCGTCTCCCCCAAATGCTGTGCGTGATTGATAAGACTCTCGCCTTTAATATTCATTAGTCTTGCTGAGCCCAAGAGGTCGTTCAATTTGCCTAATTGTATGCTCTGCCCTGGGGTAATGTGATTCGGATCAGTGATACCGATCTCCTTCATGTCAGCTTGAGTGAGCTTACTCAAGAGATTCTGAATGGCATTATCCTGTTGTCGGGGGGTAAGGTCCTTCATTATCCCAATATGCTCTTTGATGATTTTGGTGAGATTGTCTCCTGCTCTCACGACGTGACCCGCCGTCGCAGACTCAATTTCTGTTTCAGCTCCTTCATTTCCTAAGGCAACAGCTGCCTCTTGTATGCTTGTGGGCACATTATTTGCGAGCATAATTTTGGCAACCTCATCATCCGAGAGCTGGCCCTTCGCGAATTCCATTGCCTTAAGTAGAGCTTGGTGAGCAGCCTCGCGTCCTGGGACATCGGTTGCCTGAAGCGCGTTCAGCTCAGTCGTAGAAAGACTCGTGGCGGGACTTCTTCCAAGTAACGGCAATAATTTGTCGATATATGCCTTATTGAAAGCAGGATCTTGTTGTGCATGTTTCGCTAGTTCGCTGAACCAACCATCATGCTTGGTCATATCGATCGCTTCTTGTGAAACGCCCGCAGTTGGAGCCGCTGGTGTCACTTCTTGTGCGGCGGTAGCACTGGGTACCCCCGTGGGTGTTCCTACGTGCATGAATTCGCGCACACCTCCTACAATGGCACCACCGGCGAGTGCAAATCCGCCGCGGATAAGTCCGGACTTAATTGCCATCTTTCTCACCTCGCTTTTTCTGACATCCTCGATGGTTTCTTGGCGGTTGCCGACGATGCGATTCATTTCCGCCTCAAGTGCTGCCTTGTCTACTGCTGTCTCTATCTCCCCCTTAGACATTGCCTGGATGAAGCTTAAGCGGTTGGCGATGGTGTTGCCTTTGCGCGTGTCACCTTCTTCAAGTGATGAACCGCCAAAGTTGATCATGCCGCGTTCGTTCTTCTCTTTCATGAGCGCGACGGTTTGTGCGATCTTCTTTTCGAGAAGTTCTCGCTCTGTATTATCTGTCGACTGTTCAAGTTTGTTCGTCAAGCGATCGATACGCTTCACGAAGAAATTCGCATCCGTGAACTCGCGGATCTTTCTTGTTTCGACAGTTTCAATGACTTTTTCTCCGGTCTTCTCATCGATGACCTCTTTACCGTTCTCATCTTTTTTAAATACTGCGTATTCTATTTCCTCGCGCACATCTTCTTCGCTCATACGTCCATCAGCACGCTTTGCTTTCATCAGCTTCTTGCCCTCGGCATTCCCTATTCCGTAGCCGACTCCACCGCCTACCATCGCGATAACGGGAAGCATAATACCGCCAGATATTGCGACCGCAGCTGCGCGTGCCGCCGCACCATAGACCATGAAACTACCTTTCTTTTTCCAGAACTCTTTTGCGGCTGCGCCAATAACGGACTGGTCCTTCACCTTAAGAAGTGCATCTTGTGCGTCAGGATGTGTATTGAAAAGCTGATCAAGCTGCATTCGCTCATCTACCTTGTTCATTGCAAGCATTGTGGACTGCTGAGGATTCTTATCTCCTTGCTCGGCAAATTTTGCCTGGTACGTTGCGAGCATGCTCGAGCGAGCGGCTTCATACTCTGCCTTAGCACCGTTATATTCGCGGCGCGTTTGAGAAAAACGTTCCAACAGTCCCGGTTTAGCTGTCTCATAGCCCCACTCATGTGGGAACTTTGCATACGTATCGGCAGCTACATTAAAGCGCTCCATGGTAGCGAGATTTTCTCCTGTCAGATGCTTGGCATCAAGTGCGCCGAAAACATCCTTCGATGAAACGTATTTAATACTGAGCTCGCCGTTTGCCTTGGTTTCTACTTCTGGACCTGCTTTGGCTACCTTAGTAAGCTCACCGAGTGCGGCGAGATTCTTTGCAAGGATCTTCATCCGCTGTGGATCATTTGCGTCACCGCCGCGCTGCTTTGCTGCGAGCTCCTTTTCTATCTGCGCCACGCGGATATCAGGCGACATGCCGAGTGTTATCGCTGAAAGACCCATGCGCTTCCATATACTTTTCTTTGCCCACTCTTCCTTTTGAAGCTGTGAAGCATCCTTCTTCACATCTTCGAGCGCCATAGACTCGAGATTCTTAAGTGCAAGCAATTGCTGTCCGGGGGAAAGGTTTCTGAAGCCTGGAATACTCTTTATCATTTCTTCATCGATACCAAACTTCTCTTTGAATTGTTCTGCCACTTCAGGCTCAGGTGCGGGCGCAGAGTCTTCTATCAAGCGCTCGGCAACTTTCGCCCAGCGGGTAAGGGGTTCATGTTGAAAAATACTGATGATCGCTTCTTTGTCGAGGCCATGCTCAGTCAAGCTCTTGAATGAAGCGATGCCCTCTTCGAGGAGTTCGTTATATTCATTTCCCATCACCTCACTCTTGGCATCCTCGATAGTGCGCATGAAGCGCTTAATAAACTCTGGATCCGCGACTGTCGCTCCACCCTCAGCAGTTCCAATCTGGACGGGTTCGCTACGTTTAGCTTTCAAGTAGTCATATAAACCACCGTCTTCTTTGCTTCGAGTCAGAACCTCATATATTATCTTTGGATCACGCCCCTCTTTCATGTATGCCAAAATCTCATCTGCGGCTCTCTTGTCTGCAATGTCACCTCGTTCGTTGCGGTATACTCGTGACGCATACATAGAGATCCTTTCCATCTCTTTTTCAAACATCATTGACGCTTTTTCTTTTTCTTTTGCACTTGCACCTCCGTTCATGATGGCAAACTCTTCTTTTGCGCTTTGTATTGCATCTTTTGCCACTGCTTCGTTCATCGATCTGTCAAAATTTGCCAGTTGGCCCTCAAGAAGCACTGCATTGAATGCGTGCTGCTCTTCGTGTTCATATATACCTATTGCGCCGCCTTCAAACGGTCGTCCTTCAGCACGCTCAGCAATGACCGCACCGCGCAGTTCAGGTATGACTGTTGAAACACCCGCGCAACCTCCAGAGCGCTTCGCATCATCAATATCTTTTTGTTCGAGGCTCACTGCATACTTTCCTACCCCCTTATAGACTCCCGCGTAATCATTATCATCGTGGATGCGGAAATAAAGCGTCATTGGGCCTTTTATCACCTCCACCTTCCCTACGGGCACCATGCCAAAGCAGGCAGTAAAGAGCGCTTCGGGTGTATTGTATTTTTCAAAATTTTCTTCAACTGCAAGATGAATTTTGTTGTATGTGTCGTACGCTTTCTCCGCTATCGCAAACTGCTCTTTCGTTGGATGGAAAGCTTTCGTAAGTTCAGTAAATTGTGCAAGGAAATCTTCTTTTGAGACATCGGGATTAGCTTTTATTTGGCCGATCAATTCCTTTTGTGCATTTCCTATGCCTATCTTTTGCGCGGCGAGTCGTTCGCGATATGCAAGTAGAAGGGCTTTGCGCTCTGCCTTTGGAGCTTTGAGAATATTTTGTAGTTCGACTTCCGGATTCCATGCACCAGGAAGTTCTTCTATCTTTACCTCACCCTCACCGAGGACATCCTCAAGTGGCAACTCAAGATCGAGACTAAGGTCGAGGTCAAGTTCAGGCCGACTTACTTCTTCTACGCTTGCGGCATTCCATTTATCAAGCTCAGAAAGACTAGCTTGCATACGCTCGCGCGTCCCATCACCAAGCACGCGCTCAAGTGTCGCCGCAAAAGGCGAATAAGCGTTAACCGAGTATCCTATTACTACCCAACCTGCTGTCACGTTGCCGTCGTCTTGCATAACCATCACCTCCTTTCCATCATATTCTGCCAAAAATCTTTTGTAGTCTGCTTCTTGTGACTCCGGGTCCTGAACTGGGCCTGATTCATTTATTTCTAATGGAACCTCAGGACTTTCTGTAGTCTGATCGATAGGAATAAGCTCAGGCGTGACAGGCGGCTCGGGATTAAAATTGCGCGCAATAAGTGGCTCCACCTCTAATTCGTCGACAACGGGCGGTGCAATTGGTATTTCTATTTCCACTTGGTCATTAACTAGAGCTTCGGGAGCAACATTAAGCGCGTCGAGTTCAGCCTGTGCACGTGCAGAGTTTCGTTCAAGTTTATCTAAATATCCTGTTTTTGGTTCAATAAGATCCGGGAGATTTATCTGGCTCACTTCTTCAGTTAAAACTGGGGCCTCTATAATTTGGACTGGCTTTTGTTCTTTGAGGAATTTTGCAACTCGGGGAACCTCAGCAAACTCTGTTAGCCATTTTTTGGGAACAGTGTCGCCATGACCACTCTCAATTGCCTCGAGGGTGTTTTCGAGTGCGCCACGGGTTTTCTTTTCGATACTGTAGCGAAGTGCGGCCTGTTCACGTCTATTCCACTCCTCTTTTGCGAGAGCGCTTATCTTTTCGTTTGGGTCTGAGATCAGCTGATCTACCTCTTCCCATGTGCCATTCTTTATAGATTCTTTGAGCCCGTCACCTACTTCTAATGCTTCAGTTTCTGTGCTAGTAGGATTGCGTTTTGCATCAAGTACCCCGCCGAAACCTTGATCCACGCCTACAACCCTCGCATCAGGCGAAGGTATTTTCTTGGGTATAGCAACTTTTTGTCGTGGTGCATCTTCCTGCATTAGTTGCTCCTGGAGTTTCACAAGTGAGCCGCCAATGGCTGCTTCAGCAATACCCCTCTCTGCGAGGACGGCGCGTATCTCATCGCCTGAGAACAGCGCGAGCTCGGGGGTGCCCACAGCTCCTGCAATGTCCTTCCACGTCGTTTGTCCCTCAGCCTTCTTGCGCTTCATCTGGTTTTCTTGCCACTCACGTGCAGACAATTCACGCATGATGCGCTCCGCTGCCCACATATTCATATTGTATTTATCGAGCACGGCTTTATCGCCAACGCGTATAGCCTGCTGCAGTTCTTCATCAAGATTCTTAAAATCACTTACGACGATCTCGATGTTTCCGCCAATCTCAAGATCTGCTTTATTTAAATAGGCCTTTGCTTCTGTTTCACCGTCTACAAGTCGCTTGAGCTGGCTTTCTAGGCTGCGCTTGCGCTTCAGTTCTTCGGGGTTAAGAATGCGCTCATCGGTACCGAGTGTTTTAAGCTCTGCCTCAAGGTCGTCTGCACGCTTACTGAGTCCGGGCAAAACTTCATCCCCTCTTCGTCTGCCCTCGAGCTCGCGTACAGCGCGCTGGCGTTCGCGATCAACATAATCGATCATGTTGATCCTGCTGATCAACATTTCATTTTTATTTTCTGG
>JAYTYM010000082.1:0-6097 GCA_043742365.1 bacterium
TTTATTGTTGAAGACAATCTGGAATTGCTGCGCATGTACGGACGAGCCTTTCGCTTGGGAGGATATACAGTTGAAGAGTGTTCGAGTGGGGCAGATGCGCTCAAGCGACTTTCAGGAGCTGTCGATATCCCTGACGCAATACTGCTCGACATTATCATCCCTGAAGTTAGTGGTTTGGATATACTCCGCAGTTTACGCAATGACAAAAAATGGGACTGCGTACCCGTCATCATGCTCACGAACTCTTTCGTTCCTGCGAACGAGCAGCTCTTTCTATCTCTCGGGGCGAACATGTACATCACCAAGATGGAACACGATGCGGCATACGTTGTGCAAATGACCGATGAGTGTCTTTCTGGCGCTTGTATGACTCACGCAAAAGAAGAAGTAGTGGTAGTATAGGTGTATGGAAGCAACAAAAAAATTGATCTTTTTTAGCGAAGACGATCCGCTTATGGCGCGGATGTTCGAGCGTATTTTTAAGTTATCAGGATTCGATATCGTCATCGCCTCAGATGGGGAGGAGGCCATTACCCGCCTCGAGACGCTACCCACCTCACCAGCAATCATAATGCTCGATGTCATGATGCCCAAACGCTCTGGCTTTGAAGTGCTCGAGCACATCAAGCAACACTCCAAGTATAAAGACGTACCCGTTGTCATGCTCTCCAATCTTGCCGGCAAAGAAGATGCAGATCGCGCATTAGCGCTTGGTGCAGTAGAATATCTCGTGAAGAGCCAGTTTGAACCAAAGGAGGTTGTTGCAAAAGTAGAGACATTTATTAAGTGACAGTTGCATTTAAGTATCTAGGTAAATATTTTTTTATTGATATAATAAGTTCATGAGCGAGAGCGTAATCTCCAAACGAAAAGTTCTACTTGCAGACGACGATGTCTATATTAGTCGTGCCTACACTTTCGGGCTCACGAAGGCCGGTTTCGAAGTTATAAATGCTGCTGACGGCAAGGAGGTACTCGCACAAGCGGCCGCCACAATGCCCGATATTATTTTGCTCGACCAGATAATGCCCCTCATGGATGGCTTCGAGACTCTTAAGTCACTCAAGGCTGATCCAACACTTGCACATATTCCTGTCATACTCTTTACCAACCTTGAACAACCATCAGATATCGACAAGGGGCACGCACTTGGCGCCGTTGACTATCTCATCAAAGCAGAGATGACCATGAAAGACGTCATTGCAAAGATAATGCAATATCTCCCCGCTCAATAATTCCATGCTCCTTTCGCTTCATAAATTCGAAGAGCTGCTTGTACTCCCAGGGCACATCGCCAAAGATAGATTTGATGACGCAGTCGTGAACTCCAAAGCAGAGGGCGTGCCGCTTGAGCAGTATCTCGTCGAGCAGGGGCTCATCGATGATGCAATGCTCGGGCGCGCAATAGCCGACGGGCTCGGGTATCGTTTTATAAATTTAAAGACAATACGCATTCCCGACGAAGTATTTGGCGAGCTGACTGAGGAAGAAATGCGCGGACACAAGGCAATAATCTTTGAGGTAACTCCAGAGCACGTAAAGCTTGCAACTGCAAACCCTTGGGACAAGGCATTCTTTGATAATCTTGAGAAACAAAAGGGTAAGAAGGTGGAGATATATTATGCGACCTTGCAGGGAGTCGCAAGCGAGCTGCGCTACTTCAAGAGTGACCTAAACGCCAAGCTCAATTCATTCATCGACGAGATGACTGCGCACCCTGATGAAACACAGAATATCGTCGCGCTTTTAAACAGTATCCTCGAGTACGCATACGAGAATCATGCGTCCGATGTGCACATTGAGCCGATGGAGCGAGAGGTAACCCTTCGCTTCCGTATCGACGGCGTCTTGCACCACGTCGCTACATACCCCAAGTCTCTTCACGATAGGGTAGTCTCGCGTATCAAGATTCTTGCGCGCTTGCGCATCGATGAACATGCTACTCCGCAAGATGGCAGATTTACTTATGACAACAATAACCTCCATTTTGATGCTCGTGTGTCACTGGCGCCTATCACCGCAGGAGAGAATGTGGTTATCCGCATCCTTGAATCACGCGCCCACAAGATACCACTTGAGGAACTCGGTATTTCATTCGCCGATATGCAAAAGATCTCACGCGCGATCCAGAAGCCGCACGGCATGATACTCTCTGTCGGCCCAACAGGCTCGGGCAAAACGACGACGCTTTATGTCCTCCTCGATCTCTTGAACAAACCTGAGGTCAATATCATGACCATTGAAGACCCCGTCGAGTACAACATCGCACACATCCAGCAGATGCAGGTCAATGCAGAAAAAGAACTTCTCTTTGCGACGGGGCTTCGCGCAATTGTGAGGCAAGACCCCGACATCATCATGGTGGGGGAGATTCGCGATCAGGAGACGGCTGATATAGGCATCAATGCCGCAATGACGGGGCACTTACTACTTTCTACGATGCATGCCAATGACGCTGCGACTACATTCCCGCGCTTCGCCGAAATGGGTATCGAGCCATTTCTCAGTGCATCGTCGCTCATCATGGTTGTCGGTCAGCGCCTGTTGCGCAAGATCTGCGAGCAGTGCAGATCAAGCTATGCAATGACTCCTGAAGAGGCGGCGCTTTTTCAGTCTGATCCTGAGTTTCTGGAGATACTTACAAGTATTTCGGGAAAGGATGACCTGACGCAAATAACTCTTTATCATGGCGCAGGATGCAATCTTTGTGGACATACGGGCTATCTCGACCGCACCGGCATCTTCGAAGTAATGGAAGTTACTCCCACACTCCGCACGCTCATCGTTGCGAAAGCGAATTCCGAGCAGATCGCACGTGCTGCGCATGAAGAGGGAATGACCACAATGCTCCATGATGGAGTTGCAAAAGCACTCAAGGGCGTGACCACACTTTCCGAGGTGATACGCGTCATTAAAACCTGATATGCAAACACAAAGATCATACGTGCGACTTTTGGAACGCTACCTCATAACTGATCGCGAGAAAGTTGAATTCATAAAGAATTTTGCCACACTCTTAGGTGGCGGCATCGCAGTCAATGATGCGCTGCACGTACTTGCCGAAGGCGCAGAATCCAAAACATTCGCCACGGTCATTTTGCGCATGTCGAAAGAGCTTGAGCAGGGAGCGCAGCTTGCTGCCGCATTCGCAAAAGAAGAGCACGTATTCGGTGCAGTATGCGTGAGTCTACTGCGTGTCGGTGAGATGTCCGGCTCTCTCGATGAGAGTTTGCTCTACCTTTCCGAGTACCTCGAACACAGCTATGACCTGAATCAGGAAGTAAGTTCGGCAATGATCTACCCCAAATTTATCTTCACAGTCACGATTGCCGTTGCGACATTTCTTGTGGGATACATCCTGCCAAAGCTCGTCCCCGTTTTCAAACAGCTGCACGTCACATTGCCGCTTACGACCCGTATGCTTCTCGCTGTCGCACTATTTATCAAGACCTACTGGCTCGTTATTGTGCTTTGCGTTGTTATCCTTGTCTCTCTCTATTATGCCTTACGCAATATTCCGAGAGTGCGCTTTGTCCTCGATCGCATATGGCTGTCTGTGCCACTCTTCGGCAAACTTATTCGCGAATATCAGCTCGCGCTCTTCTGCCAGCTTTTTCTTACGCTTTTCAAAGCAGGCTCGCCTGTCGATGAGGCATTGCTTGTGACGGGGAACGCCGCCATCAATGTGCATTACCGCCTCGCATTAGAGCGAATACGCATGCGTGTCGAAGAGGGAAGCATGCTCTCCACTTCGATGAAGCAAGAAGCGTGGCTATTCCCCAAGAACATGCTCATCATGATAGCTGCATCTGAGCAAAGTGGGTCACTCGAGCGCGCATTCACTTCACTTTCGGAATATTATGGCAAAGAAGTACGCCTCAAGACCAAAAAGCTCCCGTCGCTCATCGAGCCGGCACTTCTTATCCTTATCGCATTTGTTGTCGGGTTTGTTGCACTATCTATCATCATGCCTATCTACGAGATCACCCGCGGTGTGTCGCGTTAGTTAGGCTGATATGCAGACATACTTTCAAAATATTTCTTTTAGGGCACTTCCTCGCACAAAAGGCTTCTCGCTTATTGAGGTGGCACTTTCTATCGGCATCGTCACGATACTCTTAGCCTTGAGCGTTCCGCAAAGTCTGCGATTTTATCAAAAGCAGAGCTTAGGTGATGCCAGAGCGACGCTCGCCTCATCGCTTCGTAGCCAGCAAATGAGCGCGTATCAAGGCAAACATGATAGCGACTTTGGTATTAAATTTTTCGCCGACCACTATGTTCTTTTCGAGGGTAGGACATTCTCTCTCCGCAACGTCTCGCAGGATGCAAGCCAAGAAGTGGGTAGCAACATCGCGATAGCAGGTAGAGACGAGCTGGTGTTCATGCGAAGCAGCGGAACTCCCAATGCGACAGGTACGTATACGTTGACCATTAACACAGACACTGAGCACGTCACAGTAAACGAAATAGGACTTGTTGAATAACTCTATGCGATTTCCGATATTTCAAACACGTACATATCAGTCAGGACAAAGCCTTGTTGAGGTGCTGGTCGCGCTCACACTCTTTACGCTCGCGGTGGCTGCAGTCGGCTCGCTTGTGCTTGATGCAAATGTTTCGGTGCGCGGTGACCTCGAGCGTACGCAAGCGACGCTGTATGTAAGGGAAGGTCTGGAGGCAGCGCGCTCTATCCGTGATGATAACTTCGATTCACTCACAAGTGGCTCGCATGGCATCGCTCTCTCAGGCGGGCACTGGGTATTCGCGGGTAGCTACGATAGCCCTGAGCAGTTTACGCGCAGCATGGTCATCACCGATGTAGACGCGAACAATAAGAACATCGAGGCTACGGTGGCTTGGAATTTTGCTGCCGGCCGCCCTGCCTCGACGTCGATGACACTTCTCATGACGCGTTGGCAAAAATAAATATATGAATATTTTTTTTCACAACAACAATTTCAATAAAAAACTCAACCGAAATGTTGAATTACACAAAGGATACACGTTACTTGAGATTATCCTCTATGTCTCTTTCACGGCAGTGGTCCTTCTGGCTGCTGGCGCATTTTCACTTCAGATACTTTTCAATAAGGCACGGCAGGTTTCCATAAGCGAAGTCACATACAATGCGAACTTCGCCATGGAGCATATGACAACAGAAATAAAAACGGCCAACTCTATCGATGAACCACTCGAAGGAGGAGTATCGACGTCGCTTACACTTCGTACCGCGAGCACTAGCACTGACCCAACCGTCTTCTATCTTGAGGATGGGGTATTGAAAGAACGTGTAGGGACTGCGACACCAGTTCTATTCTCAACTTCTGATGTGATAGTTTCTGACCTGCAATTTCAAAATGTTTCTTATTCAGGCGCTCCAAGTGCGATACGCATACAGCTGGAGATCGCACACGTAAATCCGGATGCTCGTCCCGAGCGGGAATTTACGCAAACATTTTATACTACATCCGTAGTCCGCCATTCAAAATGAATATTACAAATACAAAGCAGCGAGGCTTCATCGCCCTTATATCCATCCTTATCATGACTGCCATCATGACTCTCTTGGCGCTTGGCATGTCGGAGCGCTCACTCGCCTCGAGTCAGACGGGGAGCGACCAAGAGAGAGGTGAACAGGCGCTTACAATGGCGACAAACTGCGCGGAGCATGCATTACTACAGTTTAAACTCGATGCGTTATATGAAGGCAACGAGACATTCACCGTAGGTGATAACACCTGTAAAATATATGCTTTAGAGGCAGACGGATCTGGGGGAAAGTTCATGAAGACAGAAAGCACCGTCTCGCTATATACAAGGAGGGTGTTGGTCGATGCGACAAGATCCGGGTCAAGCACGGAGGTAATCCTATGGCAAAATGTTGCGCATTTTTAAGGATAAAGCTATCCACCTTTTTGCTCGTATTATCGAGCGTAGTGCGATAAAATCATATACATGAACACAAATAGATTGAGTAGCCTTACGTCACCTCAGACCGCCGGCTTCACCCTTATCGAGATCCTTCTCGCTATCGGCATCCTCGCCATCTTAGCGACCGCAGCCATCATCGCCATCAACCCTGCACGACAGTTCGCAC
>JAYTYM010000083.1:0-4101 GCA_043742365.1 bacterium
CTGCGAACGTTGGGTCTCGGAATCAATGCCTCATCAAGCCCAGCACTCGAAGCTCGTGTAACGTTCCCTTACCAAGGTACAAATAATGGCGGTGCAAGCACAACCCTTGCAATTATTGGATTTAGCGATAGACCAGCAACAACAGGAAATGGCGCTACCTTGCCGACAAACTTCATTGGTTTCGCGGCTACGACTACCGCAAATTGGCAGGCAATCGTAAGCAATGCCGGTGCACTCACATTCGTCGATACAGGAATTGCGACAACCACAACCGCAACAGCCTTCCGCAGATTCCGCGTCGAAGTCTCAAGTTCAACCAATGTCTTCTTGATTGATGGCAGTGTGGTCGCAAGCTTCACTCCCGCAGCCCAAGTTCAAGCCCTTATGGCGCCAATGGTCGCAGTCGGAAAAACGTTTGGTGGAAATCTTACTTCTTCTGAGGGAGATGTTGCATCACTACGCGTATGGATAGACGATCCTGCCGGCACTGAAACTAACACCAACGTTTCATTGTCTTCCGGTCTTGATATCATTCCATCCGGAGAGGTTGGACCTGACGAAAACCGCAATAATGACTTTGGTAAGAATACAAGTTCTGGCGCATGGTACTTCGCAAGCACCACAGCTATTTCTGAGAACATGATCGTCGGCTTCTCAACCGGAAGTACGAGTGGAGTTGTTGAGCCTGCAACGAAGAATTCACCAGTAATTGGCGTCATGACAACTCATACACTTCTGAATAGTGCACAGACCGGTAATGTCCCAGTCGCAGCAAATGGTCGTGTCGATACGTTGGTCTCAATTCAAAACGGACGCATTATGACAGGCGACGCTATTGCAGTTTCCACAACCACCGCAGGTATTGGTATGCGTGCAACTCGTGCAGGATACATCATCGGTCACGCAGTACAGTCATTTGACCCTGCAAACGGACTCGGCAAATGCGTCACTGGATCTGTCGCATCTGACGCAACCTCGACCTGTGTAGGCATCATCGCAGTAGAGCTTCAGCAAGGATGGTCAGAAGGTTCAACAAGCCTCTTCCAAGACCTCACCGAAACCATCACCGATGTTCCTCAGGCACTCGCAGACTTTACCAACAGCGCATTCGCAAGTGGCGCTCAGATGACCAAGTTCGTCGTCGGCAAACTTGTCGCACAGACCGGCGTCATCAAAGACTTCTTCGCACAGGTCCTGACAATCCTTCCAAACGGTAAGATTAATGTCCCCGCCGGCTCCAATCAGATTGCAGGCTCCGACACGCTACCTGTCGGCGCGACCACCTACTTCGTCGCCAACTCAAACGTCACCCAAGGCGCCAAGATCTTCATCACGCCTCGTGCTTCGCTCTCGATGCCAATTGCCGTGACCCAAGTCACTCCGGGCTCAGGCTTCACCGTCTCGCTCTCAGGTCAGGCACCGACCGACATACCGTTCGACTGGTTCATGGTCGGCACCTACGATGCAAGCGGGGGAGCTCAGACCGCAGCAGTAGTCCAGTCCGCCAATGGCAGCGGGGGAGTGACACCGCCACCAGCACCATCTACAGCACCGCCCATCGACACAAGCTCAACTACCCCCGCCATCGGCTCCGGTAGCACCACTCCGCTCATCGTTACCGCAACAACCACAACAACCACAACCCCGTAAAAAATGGGTTAAAGTCTACAAGTAAGGTTGTGCTAAATGTTCTGCTGTTGAAATGTATTTAAACAAAAAAACACCGCCCACAAGCGGTGTTTTTGTTTATATCAAGTATAAAAAACAAGATTTAGCTATCTCGAGCGAACGCTCGAGATAGCTAAATCAGATATAATTTTAACTCCTCTCAGGTTTAAATCCCCGCCAGCTTGCTACCAAGTTATTCATTTAGATATATACAGGAGTACGCATAACTCTTTGAACGAAATTATGCAAAATTTCAATATTTCGAACAAAGTTCTGGCAGATCATTCAATTTAGCTATCTCGTGCGAACGGACGAGATAGCTAAAGTTTATACAAACCTGTTATAGTTTAATAATGCTTTATCATAAACGCGGAAAGAGACAGAGAAACAGTCTCCAATATCTTATATTAGAAACAATAAACAAGTCGAGTGGCGCACTTGGCAATCGTATTGCAGATGATCTTTTGAAAGTTTTCGGAAGATCGTTATCCCAGTCACGTAAGACAAACCCACGCTACGATATCAGTCGAGGGGTACGTCGACTTATAGATACGGGGTATTTGCAAGTGAAAACGAAGGGAGGGGAGGAGGTATTCGTGCTCACCTCAAAAGGGAAAAATAAGTTAGCGCAAATTTCTCAAGGTGAAATTCAGTTTAAAAAGCCAAAGAAATGGGATCATAAATGGAGAGTCATTATTTACGATATTAAAGAAGATCGAAAGTTCATGCGCAGAAGACTTAGCGATGCGCTTCAGCATATCGGCTTTGTTTCAGTTCAAAAGAGTGTATGGGCGTATCCGTATCCTTGTGAAGACTTACTTGCAATGATCAAGGGGGATTTCCAGGCAGGGAAGGAGGTGCTGTATCTCGTGGTGGATATGCTCGAAAACGACAAATGGCTCAAACAACACTTTCAACTAAAAGATTAGGAATTAGAATAAATATGGATAAGGATAAGGATAAGGAAAATGATCAAGCATCAGATCCAAGAATTAGCTATCTCGTGCGAACGGACGAGATAGCTAATTTTATTTATCACCTCAGATTACATGGGTTAAAGATGATGAGATATTCTGTGTTCAGTCATGTTTGTGTAGATGTTACTTATTTTGTATTTCTGTTCCCATCTGCAGTTTTATTTTTAATTTTTATATTTCTTTAACCACCCTTACAATTATATGTATGTTTCTCTTTGTTTTATTATAAGATATAAAACCCCGCGCTCTGTGCAGGAATGCTGCCGCAGTTTGCATACATGCCTTGAGGGAGCAGGCTCGGCAGCGTCTTCGCCGATGCCTCCTTGATGCATGAACCCCGCACTACGCGCAAAGTGGCACACTTCATGTTTGGCTCTCTCGAGCGAACGCTTGAGATAGCTAAATCAGATTTTTTTCTTTTAATATTTGTTTTTTGCATCTACGCCTGCAGCCCTACGCTTACAATTATATGTAAGTTTTTCTTTGATCTATTTTCTATTTAGATTCCGCTAGGTCGTTAATTACACCCTGATCACTGGCGTGATTTTTAGCCCTAAATGCCTTTATTTTTTTTTCTCACTTGATATAATGACTTAATGAATAGGAGACTATGGAGTATGAGAACAACATCTCAAGGGGGTTTCACCCTGATCGAGATCCTTCTCGCTATCGGCATCTTGGCGATACTTGCGACTGCGGCTATCATTGCAATAAACCCTGCAAGGCAGTTCGCAATCGCGCGCAATACCCAGCGCTGGAGCGATGTCGATGCGATAGCCAATGCCGTCTATCAGTATGCGGTATCACACAAGGGCAAGCTCCCCCCCGAGATTCTCACGGGCGATAATATGTCTTACATTTGTCTTACGGGCACACCCAACTGCGGTGGAATAAGCCTCGATAGTATCACCACCGACTCCACCTATCTTATAGCGGTGCCTGTTGACCCGTCATGCCCAGGGCCTTGCAGCTCGGGAACTTCAGGATACGCGATGTCTATCAATGGCGTCGGGCGAGTGCATATCATGGCACCGAATGCAGAGCTCGGGGAGTCGATAAACTTCGCCCGCTGAACACGGCAGAAATGAGTTTGACTCTCAATTGCATCGTGTTGTGGCTCGTGTTTGTTTAACAATACATGTTACCCCATATATAATGAGGCTGTTAAAGTTATTATGAATTCTGGTATATCGATATATGAAAAAAGTATTTATTGTTGAAGACAATCTCGAATTGCTGCACATGTATGGACGCGCGTTTCGCTTGGGAGGATATGAGGTTGAAGAGTGTGCCAACGGGGCTCATGCATTAGAGCGACTTTTGCAAACAGTTGACCTCCCAGACGCCATACTTCTCGACATTATCATTCCCGATGTCAGCGGTCTGGATGTGCTACGCAATTTACGCAAAGACAAAAAATTTGATTGCGTGCCAATCATCATACTCACGAACTCAT
>JAYTYM010000084.1:0-8319 GCA_043742365.1 bacterium
CCTCGCGGCACAACTCGCGGACCTCGCACTGGAGGCGGAGGCCCCCGTGGAGGCCAAGGTGGCGGCGGAAGTGGCGGACCGAGACGTCAGCAGATCAGAAAGCCACGCACAAGCGGACTTTCGGGTAAGCATTTTGATGACGCACGTATCCGCACCGAAGAGATGCGCAATGAGCGAAGTGAAGTTGAGAAAAAGAAGATCACCATTCCCCCACTCGCTCCTGGCGATGTGCGCGTGCTTATACTTGGAGGCGTCGAGGAGATCGGACGAAATATCGCAGCAGTTGAATTCGGAGATGACATCGTCGTCATTGACTGCGGTTTCCAATTCAAAGACGAGGATACCCCAGGAGTAGATTATATTCTTGCAAACACTGAGTACCTCGAAGAGCGCAAGGACAAGATCCGCGGCGTGTTCATCACCCATGGTCACTTGGACCATATCGGTGGACTTCCCTATACACTTCCACGTATCGGCAATCCTCCCGTCTACGCCCGCAACCTCACTGCCCTTTTGATCCAGAAACGCCAAGACGAGTTCCCTAATCTGCCTCCAATCGACATGAAGATAGTCGAGACAGAAGACCGTATCTCTTTCAAAGATCTCGCAGTGCGCTTCTTTAAAGTAACGCACACAATTCCAGACGCGATGGGCGTCATGGTTGAAACTCCATATGGTGTCATTGCCCACACCGGAGACTTAAAACTCGACCATGTCGGCGGCATACCAGTCCCTGAAGAAGAGAAAGAATACGCAAAGTTCAAGAAAGAAAAAGTGCTGCTATTGATGGCGGACTCGACGAACTGCCAGAAACCTGGGTTCTCAATTCCTGAGCCTGTCGTCCACAACACCATCGAAGAACTCATCAAGAATTCTCATGGCAGAGTTATCATCGCCACCTTCTCTTCCCTCTTGGAACGTATCATCAAGATCATTGAGTTCTGTGATACACACGGCAAGAAACTTGTTGTCGACGGCCGCAGTATGAAGACCAACATTGAGCTCGCACAGAAAGCAGGACTCTTCAAATATAAGAAGGGTACCGTTATCGGAATCGAAGAGATGGACAACCTTCCCCAAGACAAGATAGTCATGCTTGTGACTGGTGCGCAGGGTGACCCATTCGCAGTACTCATGCGTGCAGCGACCAAGAAGCACAAGTCTCTTAAGATTCGTGAAGGAGATACTATTCTCTTCTCGTCATCAGTCGTTCCCGGAAACGAGCGCGCGGTGCAGAAGCTGAAGGACATGCTCTCACGCCAAGGTGGAAAAATAGTCCATTATGAGACAAGCGATGTGCACTCATCGGGACACTCTTATCGCGATGAATCCCGTTGGATCATCTCGCATGTTAATCCTAGATTCTTCATCCCGCTTCACGGTTATCACTACATGCTTCGTTCACACGTTGAGGTAGCGAACTCCGCAGGAATAGCACCGGATCACTGCATCATCCCGGATGATGGCTCGATAATCGAGATCCGCGAACAAGGTACGAAGATAGTAAAGCTCGCAGTCATGGCACCGAATGAGAAAGTCTCAGTAGACGGATTCGCTATCGGCAACATGCAGGAAGTCGTCATTCGTGACCGCCAAATGCTTGCTGTAGACGGTATTGTCGTTCTCGTCGCCACTGTCGACCTGCGTACAGGCAAGCTGATGAAGTCACCCGACATCATCGCGCGCGGATTCGTATATGTTCGCGAATCACAAGACCTCCTGAACCAAGCACGACTCATCATCAAGAAAACTGTTGAGGATGCGTGTGGTAAGGGTATGAAGGGCGTGAACTTCGAATTCTTGAAAGAAGATGTGAGAGACAAGGTGGGAGTGTTTCTGTTCCAGAAGACCTCGAAACAGCCCATGGTCATCCCGGTGCTACTCGGTATATAGCTCACAACTTTATTTTGGAGCGCACTTTGAATTTGTCGGTGCTCGACCCTTGGGGCAGTGGCCAACTACAGCCCCAAGGGCACTGCGACTCCTCCGCATCCAAATTGCATCTCAAAAATTAAGTTGCTGACGTAACAAAACACAATGTGACCAGACTAGTTCAAGTCAAAACTCTATCGTTACAAAAAGTTGCTTGATCACACCAAGTTCAATGCGAAGAAAAAACAGCGCTACGGGGCGCTGTTTTGGTTTAATACAGGAACTATCAGTCTGAGGATTCGAGTGGAATATCGACGTCGAGTGCTTGGTTGCGTTGAGTGACCATCTGCTCGCGCGCTTCAATGTCTATGAGCGCCTCTTTGTAACCCCCGAGTGCGGCGCGGGTCTTGGCGAGCACATTCAAGAGCTCAGAGCACTCCTCAGACTTTATATTGCGAGTCAACCAATATTTCCAGTCAAAGAGATATCGGCCATTCATATAGCCCCGTGCGAAGTATGCATGCTCTGAGATAGCGGTACGGAAGGACTGCACCACGACATCACGCAGAACCTTTAGGTCTTTATCACCATCACCTTCCCTCCATGTGCCTAGCAGACAGCCGTCATGGTAAGGATTGGCCATTGAACAAAGCATACGAAACGCGAGTTCATCGCCTTTGTCGCCTGGAGTTCCGCGCCAATCCTTAGCGCAGTCACGTATCATTGCCTTGCGTGTTTCAAGCAGGGCGACTTCTTGCGTTCTTGTTTTACTGCCTGAAACGCGGTTAAGTGTCTTCACAGCCTCAATGGGAATGCTCTGCGGCATGGTCCAGAATCGTGCGCGGATAAATTCTAGAAATTCAAGCTTCACCTCCGCACGCAAAAATTCATCAAGCCGGTGCAGAGGGTGAAACGGATGCATGACATTACCATTATGTGAATGCGCAACACGACTGAGGACATCTCTTCTTCGCGGGTACTCTATCAGAAAGAACACTTCATAGAGTATCTTGTACGCAGAGTGAGCTGCATCATCATTTGCAACCGCTGCGAACTTGTCGAAGATCTCTGTCATGTACGCGAGGTGCTCGGCTTCGGGAATTCGCGTCGACCATTCGACGCCGATGTACTCGAGCAGCGAGCAGTTCGCTATGCAAAACAAATGACCAGAATACGGCTTGCCATATTCGGCGAGGTGCTGATACGGAGTTCTTGCGAGCCCAAATCTTAGCATGTGATCTGGATCGGGCGCCGGTACAGCAGTGCCGCCAACAGACTTTTTCGTTTCCATTTCATTTCCTTTCAACGAACAAATGCCCCAAGAGGCAATATGCCCAATCTATATCCGAGGATATCAACTGAGCGGTTAATGCCGGCGAACCGACCACTTAGTTCTAGCAGACAACCGAAATGCGTCAACGTAAATTTGCATTCTTTGGCAAGTGGGCTTAAAATTATGACTATATGAAGAAACTTTATCGTCATCACGAACATCACGGCAAGCCGGTTGTATCAGGAATATTCGGAGGACTTGGAGAATGGATGGAAGTTACCCCAGGCATACTTCGCGTAGGGTACATCGTACTCGCCATCATCACAGGCATACTCCCCGCCGTATTTCTTTATCTCGCATTCCACTTCCTCATCCCCAAGCATCGCGCATCATAAAATACAAAAAACATCCGCCTCATGGCGGATGTTTTGTTTTACGGAGTCGATAAAATTTTCATAAAATGGATGAAGTTCGAGGCGACGAAATTAGCGTGTCTGAGCGGACTTACTCTTGTAAGTTTGCCGGACCGCTAATTAAAGTCAACGATGAAATTCGCCATTTTTGAAAGTTTTATTTTACTTCTGCTTTGGTGATGACCACTGCAGTAAGTGGTCGATCATTTCTGTCAGTTGCTACCGCATCTATCGCATCGACCACATCGAGTCCGGTCGTTACCTCACCGAAGATTACATAGAGCGGTGGTAGCGGATAGTCAGCCGCCATAATGAAGAACTGACTGCCATTAGTGTTGGGGCCTGAGTTCGCCATAGCAAGAACTCCGTGCTTGTATCCTCTCGCGTAGATATCGCTCGACTTGTTTATCTCGTCAGCGAACTGGTATCCAGGGCCTCCTGTTCCCCATTTTGCGACCATCGCATCATCCTTCGAAAGTGGATCTCCACCTTGGACCATGAAGCCTTTTATCACACGATGGAATTTTACCCCATCATAATAACCAGACTTTGAAAGTTTGAGAAAGTTCTCAACAGCTTTTGGTGCTGCATCGGCATAGAGCTTCACTGCGATGTTACCCATTGAGGTGTGGAGTACGACACTACTTGCTTTCGGAGCTGTGTCAGTCTTTGTTGGTGTTGTCTTAGTTTCTTCTGTTTTTTCCGGTTGTGTCATAGTTGTAATTATTGGTTTAGGTGGTGTATGTGTTGCAAAATTCTCTGTCTGTAGTGCGGGTGGAGTTTGTGTTACTTCTGTCTTCGCAGCAGTCTTAATTGGCGCTGCTTTAGGAAGCCCGTCTCCACTCATTGTGTAAAGCCCCAATGCTAGAGCTACTATCACTATCCCCCCTCCAACGATCCAATTTGTTTGATTCATGTTTCGAAATAGTACTAATCCATTAATGTGCGTTTTAGTATACCATCATCTTATTTTTATCCTCAAGTAATACAAATGCGTTAGTACTGCTCTAGCACTTTCATGAGAAGGCGCACTGGCTCTCCTGCGGCACCTTTTGCAAGATAGTCACCCTCGGTCGATACCATGCGAGGCGCCATGTCGATATGCACCCACGGATATGCATCTTTGCCGCCTTCCTTGATGAACTGATACAGGAACATCGCGCCCTGAATTGCTCCGCCGTAACGACTCTTGCCATCGTTAGCCCAGTCGCCAAATGTACCCTTGATGTCATCTTCGTATTCATCCCAAAGTGGTAGCGGCCAGACGTAGTCTCCTGACTCTTCGCCCCATTTACGGAACGTTGTTTCCAGCTCACTGTCTCTTGTGAATATCGCTGAAGCGCGAGTTCCGAGTGCGACCTCCGCCGCGCCGGTAAGTGTTGCGACATCGACCACAAGCCGCGGCTTGTATTGCTTGGCATAGTGGAGTGCATCAGCAAGCACCACACGCCCTTCTGCGTCTGTATTCATCACCTCTATTGTCTTGCCTGACATACTCTTGAGCACATCTCCAGGACGATAGCTTCCGCCTGAGGGCATATTCTCGGCAGCGGGTACAAGCGCGACGATATTCTTCTTGAGCTTCAAGCGCGCAGCGAGGATGATCGCATTAATAACCGCTGCACCGCCCGACATGTCCATGTGCATTTCGTATATCGAGTTCGATGGCTTGAGATTAAGTCCTCCCGTGTCGAAGGTGATTCCTTTACCAACAAGCACTATCGGTCTCTCGACAGCAGTATCGAGCGGAAAGTATTCCATGACAATGAACTTTGGTTTATCATCAGAGCCTTTTCCAACCCCCAAGATAGCGCCCATGCCAAGCTCCTCCATGCCTTTTTCGTCTATGATAGTGACGGTGATGGGAAGCCCTTCCGCACTATCGACAGCATTCTGCGCGAGCATACTTGGGGTCATGTCTCCCCCAGGAGTATTTGCGAGTGCGCGAGTGGCGTTCACCGCATCACCGAGCATTTTGCCCTTCTTGAATGCTTTTTCCAAGTCAGGTGTGAGCTTACCCGTGATGACCACATCGGTGAGTGTTTTCCATCCTTCCTTTGGCTTTGTCTTATACTTCGTAAACTCAAAGTTTGCCATCTCAAGATTGACCGCGATAAGCTCTGCGAGGTCGGTGGGCGTCACATGCATTTCTGGGAAAACGAGGTCAAAGAAATCAAAGCACACTTTCTTTTTGTTCGCTGCCTTTGCGCTCGTCACTATCTTTCTGACTGTAGTTATTAGCTTACGGCGCGTCATTGTTTCAGGCTTGCCGATAGCAATCTCGACGTGCGTTCGCTTGTCTTGACCGCGAACGACTGCGTCGCGCTCTTCTACAAAAGTAACGCCTGCAAGCTCGATATCCTTAGGTGGTTTGGGGGTAAATGTGTATTTCATGGAAATTCTGTTATATGAATATCTTATATTTTCATCCTACCGCATAACAACAGAGAGGCAAGTAGCTACTCTAGTGTAGAGTTCGAAGGTATTTAGCAACGTGCACATTAAAATATTCGCATAAGACAAACTTACTATATAATAAGTAAATGATAATAAATGGGTATAGTATTT
Source organism: bacterium (assembly GCA_043742365.1). Lineage (GTDB taxonomy): Bacteria > Patescibacteriota > Minisyncoccia > Phycocordibacterales > UBA6899 > MHLP01. The sequence goes on from JAYTYM010000084.1 coordinate 6,127, forward strand.
ATAAAATTGTCGGGCTGAGTTTCTTATTGATTTCAATTGTCCTCTTTCTCATTGAATATACAAAAAAGCCATCGACAGAGGGCGACTGGCAGACTCAGCTTGCAATACCCTCAACCGCTTCGTGGAATGGCGACAACGTAACGGTCAAAAACGTCCGCAACTATCGATACGGGCCGGAAGAAACAGACATACATCCCAGCTACTATGACCGAGTCTACGATGCATCGAAGATCAAAAGAGTTTGGTATACCACTGAGCCGTTCAATGAAGACAAGTCTGCAGCTCATACCTACCTTTCTTTCGAGTTCGAGAACGGGGATTTTCTTGCGATCAGTATCGAGGGAAGAAAAACGAAGACCCAGCAATATAGTGCACTCAAGGGCACACTACGTTCTTATCCGCTTATCTATATTGCCGCAGATGAGCGAGATGTGACCCTGCTTCGGGCAAATCTACGCAAAGACAGTGTTTATGTGTACCCCGTAAAATTATCGGAACAAAAGAATGCCAAAATTCTCCTGAAAAACATGTTGGATGAGATGAGCGATCTTCTCGTCCATCCACGCTGGTACAATACCCTATCCTCCAACTGTACTTCCGAGATAGCGAAACAGGTGGACAAACTATCCCCAGGCAGGATCTCTCCTCTGTCATGGCAGTTATGGCTTACGGCTCACGCCGACGAGCTCGCCCTCAAGCGCGGACTTTTAGATACCGACCTTCCGATAAACAAGGCACGTGAAAAGTATTTTATAACAGAAAAATCTCAACAAGCAGGAGACGTCCCCGACTACTCAATGCTCATACGCAAGCAATAGCCCTAGCGCAGTCGTATTTGCCCATTGCCACTTACGATGATATTGACTTTGCTATATAATATGGTAAAATTCAATTAGGTTAACTACGGGAGTACAATATGATCGAGACCATCTTTGTGCTTTTGGTCATATTCCAACTCAAGCACTTTTTCGCAGATTTCCCCCTCCAGAACTCATACATGCATAGTAAGGGAAGGGTTGGTTGGAACTTTGTTCCCCCACTCCTCGCCCACGTGTTTGTGCATGCAACGCTTTCGTTTGTAATTACCTATTGCTTCACGGGTGCATTCCTATTTTCTATAGTTCTTGGACTCTTTGACCTTGTCGTCCATTTCACAATGGACAGGATAAAGGCCGGACCAAAGTATCTCGGAAAATATGAGTACCTCGCGAAACATGAGTTCTCTTCGGCAAGCGTAGCGCAGCTTCGCGACGACAAGAAATTCTGGATCTCGCTCGGCTTCGACCAGATGGTGCATCACCTCACACACTTCGCCATCATCTATCTCATCGTCACCCACGTGTGACCCTCACCCCGCTTTTAAGCGGGGTTTTTATATTTGCGGGTGTGGGCGACCTAATTTTTAATGAACAAAGTGAATATGAAAATGGAAGTACTCTTGTGGTGACGATGTGGGAACTAAAATTGAACCTTAGGATTCAAGTCCCAAATAAAATGCATCCTTGGTTCAAAAGACATGAAATTTGAGGCAATGAGCGGATATTCCTTTCCGGCAATTATTGCAGATGCCACACTCTCATTTCCTCGAGATGAGCCATTCTCAGAAAAAAATACTGTCGCAAATTCATACCGCTGACCATTCTCATCTGAAAGCACGAGGAAAAATTCTGGCCCAGGACCTGAGTCAATAGTTGATATTCCGTGTTTCGTTACGGCATATATATTAATTACTCGATATTGTTTTGAGCGCGCCTGTGATGCTTCAAGTTTAAGCCCATTACGTTCATACATCGTATTGATCGTTTCATTATTGATCTGGTCGGGGGGAAGTATTTCTCTTTCTATTTTCCCAAGCTCCGTGAGGCAGCCGTATTCAAAATTCTTTCCTGTCGCAAGCTGAGTATCTTTAGTAAATACTATTACAGCAGACCTGAGATCCTCGGGAACCGCAATTGATTCTTCTGTGTAGTTACATGAGCGGAAAATCGAACCATATGCAATAAATTTTACTGAAGCATAACCCAAGCAAAGCAAGATAAGGACGGGGACCGTAAATCTCTTTAAAAAACTTCTGGGTGGTTTAGGTGCAGGAGAAGCTTGTATTGGATCCATCGACACATTGTATCAGAATAACAAGGGCTATATTAACCCCTGAGAAACGCGTTCACTCTTTTCCACACCTCGGGGGTTGTT
>JAYTYM010000085.1:0-2370 GCA_043742365.1 bacterium
ACAACCTTGCAAAGCCAAGCTCGTAGACCGGCTCCGTCTTTCGATTCCTAGTCTCCCCTAGTTATCGCAAATCAAAAGACTCCTTGCGGAGTCTTTTGAGCGATAACTGGGAGGCTAGGAATCGAACCTAGATTGATGGCTTCAAAGGCCACTGTCCTACCGTTAGACGATCTCCCAATGTTTATTTTTTACTCTACTACTTATCACTGACTTTCACATAACCAACTGTCCACCACATGAGTACTTCTTGTTCACTAAATTCGATGACTCATTAAGTGAACAAAGTCGCACCCAATGTCTAAAACACAAGCAGCCATCTTGCAGACTGCCTATGCCGAAAATCATAGCATTTTTATAAAGAAAAACAATTCTAAAATTACTTCTTTCCTTCCCTTCAAATGAAACATTGACGTAAATATTAAATCATGCCATAATTCTGTTCAGGTTTTTCCCAACCTCAACTGGGATATACGGCACCTTTTTGGAGAAGCGCAATGAAGATTTCAGCAACTGCATTTTTTCTGGCCTTGATTTTATCGGCATGCACACCTTCACCTGTCTCTACGGCAGCATCTGATGCTCAACTAGCTGCTTCTTCCATTGTATACACAAAAGACCCCAGAACTGGGCTGTGTTTCGGTGTGATGAGCAGTTTGTCAGCTAACTCCTCAGGCGGTAGCACAAGCATGAGTGTCACAAACGTGCCGTGCGGCTCTGTTGAGCACTTGTTGAAAAAATGACAAACAGTTTCGTTTGCTGAAAAAAATCTCCATTTGGAGATTTTTTAATTATTTCTTTCCCTCCTCCATTATCTTTATGAGTGCGAGCTCGAGCGGGAGTGATGAGATCGCACTGTATCCTAATTCACGAGAGCGCGAAAGAAACTCGCTAAGAATATTTGAATTTATACTTTTCGACTCTGAGAGCGCGAGCGACTTGAGAAATACAATGTCGCCTGGAGTGAATTCTTCGACAAGCTCCTTTTCTGAGCTTGGGGCGTAGCGAAGTAGTAGCACAGCACGAAGCTTAGCCAAGAGCATTTTGAGATACACCTTCATGTCGATATGGTCGGCATCTGCCTTGCGAATGGCTGCAAGTCCGTCTGCAATCTCACGCTCATCTATGGCGCGCAGTACGCGGTTCACAAGGTCATGCGTAGGAGCCCCCACAATGCGTGCGACGGTATCAAAGTCGACTTCGCCCTTCTTGCTACTCCCCCTTGCACCGATTAGGACCTTCTCAAGCACTGAAAGCGTGTCACGATACGAGCCATCACCGAACATGGCGACAATATCTGCGGACGGCAGATCAAGGGTAATATTCTCTTTCTTGGAGATCTCGATAGCGTAGCTTTTCAGCTCAGAAAGGACGGGTTGTCTAAAAACAAAGCTTTGGCAGCGCGAAATGATCGTTTCGGGCAGCTTCTCTCTATCTGTTGTAGCGAGTATAAAAACAACGTGTGCGGGCGGTTCTTCAAGGGTCTTTAGGAGTGCGTTGAATGCCTCCTTGGTGAGCATGTGAACTTCGTCGATGATGTAAACCTTGTAGGGTGACTCAAAGGGCATGGTCGACACGCCCTCGCGGAGCTGGCGAACGTCATCGATGGTGCGGTTCGAGGCGCCGTCTATCTCATATAGATCGGCGGGTTTACATCCAATAGCCGCAGCAAAGATGCGCGCGATGGTAGTCTTTCCTGTGCCACGACCACCAGAAAAAAGATACGCATGTGAGATGTTTTTGTCTTTAATAGAGCGTTCGAGGACCTTAACAACGTCATCTTGTCCGCGCACATCCGGAAAGGATTGGGGTCGGTATTTGCGATAGAGGGCTAGTTCTGACATATGTGTAATACGAGTATAACAAATATAACTATTAACAAAAACCGCACTGTTAGGAGGCATCACAACCACCGTTCCTTTTTGTTGTATATTTTATTTTGAACATAAACATCTTTCAAAGTTAACACACCTCATCAGTATGAGTACACAACTGGAGTACTTCTTGTTCACTAAATTCGATGACTCATTAAGTGAACAAAGTCGCTTCCATTTTTATGTCGCTTTGCACGTAAAAATTAGCTCGCGGTCTTTGCGAGGTCTGAATCTACATCACAGACATGCTTACCGTTATGTGGCTGGCAGAGCTCATGCAGGGCATCATTTTCATTGTCATCTGCACCCATAATAGTATCGCGGTGACAGCAGTCTTCCGACGACTTGCCGCAGGGACATTTGCCGTCTTTATCGAGCCTTACTCCCTCTTTCGGGGCTTCACAGCTCAAGTCTTCTGCTTTAACTCCTCCAGCACATTGGCAATTACCTCCGCAACCTTTTGTCATATTTTCTTTATCCATGCTCAAAAAGTAACACA
>JAYTYM010000086.1:0-7225 GCA_043742365.1 bacterium
TTGACTACACCGGCAAGCTCACCGATGGTAAGGTCTTTGACTCGAGTATTCCTCGCGGTCAGCCATTCACGCTCATACTTGGGGCAGGTCAGGTCATTCCCGGATGGGAAATGGGCTTACTCGGAATGAAAGTTGGCGAACAAAGACGACTCACGATCCCTCCAGCGCTTGCGTACGGCAAGGGTGGTTTCGCTGGAGTCATTCCTCCCAACGCTACACTTATCTTCGATGTCGAAATGAAGTCGATCAAATAGGTCACTAACTATAAACGAATAAAATATATGTTGAAATGGATGGTGTTAATTGTGTTTATCATATCGGGAGGAATTCTCGGGTATATGTACACACAGCTCGAGCAGACCGACGGTAGTCAAGCCACAAGCACCGCGCCTATCGCTCTATCGAAGGCTGTGCGAATATTCGATGGATACAATGACGGTGTTCATCGTTATGATGGTCAGATCCGCTTGCCGCACTCATGTTACTCGGTCGCAATAAGTATCAAGCCCGACCTAGAGACTCCAGGCACGATCATAATTTCACTTGTGACAACTGATAAAATGCTCGACCTCACGCTTTGTGCGCAATTACCGACCGCATATCCATTCGAAGAGGTATACGACGCACCCGCAGATACCCCCGTTCGGTTGATGTTAAATGGAAGGGAGCTTCCTGTGCATGTGGTCAAGACGAACTGGGTCAATCCAAAGGGAGATATTTTGAACTCAACCAATCCAACTCCTCCAGCAAAATAATGGATAAGGATAGTGTCTACATCATCAAGGCATCGGGCGAACGTGAGCTGTGGGACAAGCACAAGCTTGTGCGCTCACTACACGCCGCCAAGGCAAGCGACGAACTCGTGCAGGAGATTGTGCTGCATACTCAAAAGGACCTTAGGGATGGAATGCGCACTAACGATATCTATAAGCATGCGTTCGATCTTTTGAAGCGCTATAGCCGCCCCGTCGCAGCACAATACAGCTTGAAGCGCGCGATACTTCAGCTAGGGCCTTCGGGGTTTCCATTTGAGCGTTTTGTCGCAGAGATACTTAAGGCTGAAGGTTATGAGACCAAGGTCAGTGTAATGGTGCGCGGCCAGTGTGTGGAGCATGAAGTAGACGTCGTCGCCGAGAAGGATAATGAACGCATTCTTGTTGAAGCCAAGTATCATAATTCTCCGGACACAAAGTCAGACGTGAAAGTGGCGCTTTATGTAAATGCGCGCTTTCAGGATATTCAGAAACGACTTGAGGAGACCGAAGAAGGGAAAGGATACTTTACGCGTGCATGGCTTATCACCAACACAAGCTTCACATCGCAGGCAATACAATACGGCAACTGCGCAGGCCTCGCGCTAACAGGATGGAATTATCCGAAAGGCTACACTCTTCAGGATCTCGTGCAGCGTACGCAAACGCACCCCATTACTTGCCTCACGACACTTACCGCAAACCACAAAAGTGCGCTTCTTGAAAAAGGCGTGGTCCTTTGCCGCGATATTCTCAATAACCCCGATCGGCTTGAAAAAATAGGCCTCAACAAGGCACGAATCGATGCAGTCATCGAAGAGGGAGTACAACTTTGCTCCATAATCTCGCCCACAGTCTCGCTTTAGGATATTGATGTATCACTTTCCAACAATTTAGGAACTACTGTATAATAGCCATTATGGAATTATTTGCTGTATCAGATGTTGACCTCATGCTTCGACTGACCTTCGCGGTCATTCTCGGGCTTGCAATAGGCGCAGAGCGCTCGCGTGTAGGGAAGCGTGCAGGAATGCGTACGTATGGCCTCGTCTCTCTTGGGGCGTGCCTTTTTGTTGTTATGTCGGGAGTCGTGTCTACGAAGTATGCAGAGAGCTTCGTCTTCGATCCACTTCGTGTCGCTTCGCAAATAGTTGTTGGTATCGGCTTTCTTGGCGCAGGCGTGATCTTCGTTCAGCGTCAGGTGCTCACTGGGCTCACGACTGCTGCAGGGCTTTGGGTCGTAGCAGCTATTGGTGCGTCATGCGGATACGGACTCTATACCATCGCTGCGTATGTCACCTTCTTAGTACTGTTTATCTTTCAAGCACTTTGGTATATCGAAGAGCGTTTCGTTCGCACTGCTCGCACCGACCTAGAGGAAGGTTTCATTCAAAGCGCAAGAAAACCCCGTCAGCATCATGAAGATGAAGGCTAAAAAAGTTCGCAAAGCAGTCATTGCAGTAGCGGGTAGTGGTACTCGCTTTCTTCCGGCGACCAAATCCCAGCCGAAGGAGATGCTTCCTATCGTCGACAAGCCTATCATTCAGTATGTCGTCGAAGAGCTCGTCCAGTCAGGCATCGAAGATATTATTCTCGTCACCAAATGGGACAAGAAGTCTCTCGAAGATCATTTCGATCGCTCATTTGAGCTCGAGCACTCACTCGAAGCCTCTGGCAAACTCAAGCTACTCGCAGATATCCGCAAGATATCGTCGATGGCGAATTTTGTTTACGTTCGACAGAAGGGTCCATACGGAAACGGCACACCAATTCTTTCTGCCGCAAGTCTCATCAAAGACGAGCCGTTCGTATTCGCATGGGGCGACGACCTCGTCCTCTCAAAGACTCCGTTCACTAAAAAGTTGATTGAGAATTATGAGGAGAATAACGCGCCTGTCATCGGCGTGCAAAAGGTCGCCAAGCATTTAGTCGATCGTTACGGCATCGTCAAACTAAAGCCACGCACGAGAGAGATGGAGGGAGTGGTAGAAAAGCCCGCTATAGGCAAAGCGCCTTCGCAGCTCGCACAATTTGGTCGCATGGTCCTTACGCCTGAGATCGTGCAGATACTCAAAGAAACAAAGCTCGGCAAGGGCGGAGAATTGTGGGTCACCGATGCGATAAGCGAGTACGTACACAGAGGAGGCAAGTTCATGGTCGAGGAAGTCGAAGACGGAGAGTGGCTTACGACTGGCGATCCGCTCAACTATTTGAAGGCCATGGTCGCGTACGCGCTCGAGCGTGATGACATCGGAGACGATTTCCGAGCACACTTGAGAAATCTCCACCTGTAAATCCTATATGTATTTTTTTATATTTTTTGTACTCATAGTGCTTTCTGCGCTCTTCGCTGCTTCTGAGACGGCGCTCTTTTCGCTACGCATCAGTCAGATACGCCTCATGCAGGAACACAAAGAACGCAACGCCGATATTGTTGCTCGCCTAAAGGGTGATCCACATCGTTTACTTGTAACGCTCCTGCTTGGAAATACTGTCGTCAATATTACCGTCGGCTCACTCGCGACATTTATCGCCATGGACGAGAGCAGCTCATGGAGTATTGGGGTTGCAACGGGAATCTCAACGATAGCCGTGCTTCTGTTTGGTGAAATATTTCCAAAGTCTTTCGCTATCACCCACAATAAGAAAGTGGCACAATTTTTATGCTATCCGATATATCTTTTTTATCTTGTGCTTTATCCTATCGCAACACTTTTTGTCATGCTTGAGCGTGTCATACAGAAAGCCACCAACGCCGAAAAGCATGGCAATGTTACCGAAGAAGAGATTCGCGTGATGAGCGATCTTGGCCTTGAACATGGCGAGATAGATCGCCGTGAGCGGGAGATGATAGAGAATATATTTGAGTTTGATGATATACCCGTCGGTGAGATAATGACGCCCAAAGACAATATCGACGCGCTCAATGGCGAAGTCCCCGTCGCGCAAATTGCATACTATGTTTCGCAGTCAGGTTTCTCGCGCTTCCCGGTCTACAGTGGCAACCCGAACGACTTTGTCGGCTATGTCCACACCAACGACGTTATGCGCGTGCTCAATTCTGATGATCGCGACGAGCAATTGATAAACTTTACCTCAACACTCACGACCGTCGAAGAGACAGCGAACTTAAGACAAGTGTTCCGTCTGATGACCAAAGAGCGCTCGCATATGTACTTGGTGCACAAAGCAGGAAGCGTAGGCGACATTGTCGGACTCGTGACCATGGAAGATATACTCGAAGAGATAATGGGTGAGATAGAAGACGAGGGGGATAAGCGTGCAAGCCGCCATGCGCGCAAAGCCGTACTCGACAAAGCGAGCACATAACAATAGCCGCTTTGCTGCTATACTAAAATGACTATGGGAGACAAAAAAATAAAAATAATGATACTTCTTTGTGTAGCTACCGCGCTACTTGCTTCTGCCACCCTCTACTATCTTGGGTTCAGTTCTGACACCGCAAAAAAAGAAAAAGCGAACACTGCACCCCAAACCGCATCCACAACCCCCACATCAACGAGTACTGAAACAGTGATTGTTACAAAGCCACCCGTGGTAGTTCCATCCAAAGACCTCCATATCACTCCCTCGAAAGTATGTAAGGTGGGAGGTTGTAGCGGTGAGATCTGCAGCGACAAAGAAATGCTCTCCAACTGTATGTACCGCGCAGAATATGCGTGCTACAAGCAAGCCAAATGCGAAGTGCAGAAAGACGGGGAATGTGGCTGGACACACTCTACCGAGCTCGATACATGTCTGCGTGCGAATGTTGATGCATCACCTTCACCACAATAATTTATGCTCGAACTCCTCTTCAAATTCCTCCGCCTGATACTCGATGTATATGTATTCATGCTCGCATATCAGTGGTGGAAGCCTGTACCCGAGTTCATGGTGGGCGCGGGTCAGACGTATAGTGTCCCTGACAGCGGTGTGCATTTTTTGGCTGATGTGACTTACACCGATAAGGTGGGTAAGCGTGTTGCTGACCAGCACATCTGGGCTCAGATAGAGAAAAGTATCGCAGCTGCACGGCACTCGATACTTCTCGATATGTTTCTCTACAATGACTTTCAGGGTGAGAGCCCTGAGAAGACCAAGGCACTTGCTCATGACCTCACGCAAGCCTTGTTGGCCAAAAAGGCTGAAGACAAGCACGTAGCAATTGCCCTCATAACCGACCCCATCAACACTGTCTACGGTGGAGTTGTCTCTTCATATTTCGACAAAATGCGTCAGGAGGGAATTCTCGTAATTTTTACTGACCTGACGGAGCTTCCTGACAGCAATCTATTTTATAGCGCATTTTGGCGCCCGTTCTTTTCTTGGACTGGCAATTCGACAACAGGCGGCTGGCTCAATCATCCATTCCAGTACGGCGGAAGTAAGGTAACGCTACGCTCATGGCTCGCTCTGCTCAACTTCAAAGCCAACCACGAGAAGCTTATCGTAGCCGACGAGCCGATCATGAGGGGGAGTAAGCAGGTCGGACAAAAGATGGTTACTATCGTCACCTCTGCCAACCCACATGATGGCTCGAGCGCGAATGGTAATGTGCTCTTGAAGGTAGACGACCAAATATGGAAAGCGGTACTTGAGAATGAAAGCCACATCGCACAATCCGCCAATTCCGGCTTGCCCGTCTACAACATAGGCAATGTAAACGATGCAACAGGCTCACTCAAGGTAGCCCTCTATCGCAACCAGCTGATCAAGGACAAAGTCCTCGCGCTTATTGAAGGTTCCCAAATGGGCGACCATCTCGACCTTGTCATGTTCTATCTGAGCGACCGTCAGGTTATCCGCGCCCTTATCGAAGCTGCTAATCGCGGCGTACACGTGCGGGTGATACTCGACCCAAACATAAGCGCATTTGGTAAAGTAAAGATAGGGATTCCAAATCAACCCGTAGCCAAGGAGCTCATCAATAGCTCAAATGACAGCATTCAGTTGAGATGGTGTGATACCCACGGCGAGCAGTGCCACGCCAAGATGCTGATGGGGGGCTCAGCCACTTCTTCTTTTATACTGCTCGGCTCTGCCAACTTCACTGGCCGCAATATTGGTGGCTTTAATCTCGAGTCAGATATTCTGGTTCAAGGTGCGAATCAGTTTAGTGCATACAAGGACGCCAACATTTATTTTGAAAAGATGTGGGCCAACACTGGTGCTACCTCAACAACAAGATATGAGACCTACCAAGACGACACGTTTTGGAAATCCTCCCTCTACCGCATCATGGAAGCCACCGGCATCAGCTCGTTTTAGAATGATGGTCATCAATTCAATATGAAAAAAATATATATCGAATCTATCTTTCTATGTATCGCTTCACTTCTATTGGGTTATCCACACGCTGTGTTTGCGGCAAGAAGTCTTTATAGAGAAATGATCGAAGCAAGTGGAAGTTTTGTAAGTATTTATACTAAGTTTCCACTTTGGTTGGGTAGTCTTCTGATATTTCTGGGACTTTTGTTGCTTGCTTATAATAGAATAAGACACTCAACAGATAAATTCCCAATTCTTCTTATAAAAATAGGCGCTGCAGTTTTTCTTTTCGGTATTGCTTACTGGTATCTTCAGGATATTAACGTGGAACCATATCAATTTCCTCCCGGGCAGATCTGATATTAAATGCTGATTTGCACTATATAAATTTAGTCGGAGTTTCTTAGATGTTTTTAGTTATATCTATGCCAAAAAAATTGTTTATACCAGCCACTTTTCTTGCCGTAATTATGGTAGTCATACTTTTTACCCCAGCGAGATGTAGTATACGTCTGGATTCAACTGGAGATGTTGTGCGATCTTACGGCGCTAACGAATGTTTTTCGTTCTACGAAATAAATTTTTGGAGTCATACTGACTCGCAACACTTTTTTGATTGGCAATTTTACAGTCCATCCAAGAACTTGTATAAATTATTTAACCTATAATTATCCTGACAACTATCTGTTCTATAAATTTTGCTAAATATGGATAATTTTAATGACGTGACGGGGGGTTGGGCTATATGCTAATGTGGGGTTATGAAACTTCTTATAAAACTGTCGGGTGAAAGCTTGAGCGGCTCGAAGGGGGCGGGGGATAGGCAGTATCACGAGCCAACGCTTGAGGCAATCTGTTCACAGATTCGCGTCATGCTTGAGCAGGGCCACCATATTGCGCTCGTAGTTGGCGGAGGCAATCTCTTCCGCGGAAAGGAACTCACCGAGAAGTTGTCTATCGAGCGTGGTACCGCCGACTATATCGGTATGCTCGCAACTATTCAGAACGCACTTGTGCTTCGCGACTACTTCGAGAGCAAGGGTATAGAGACGCGCGTATCGTCGGCAATTGCAATGCATCAGATATGCGAAGACTATATGCCGAGACGCGTACTCCGCCACCTTGAGCGTGGGCGGGTGGTGATATTTGCGGCAGGCCTTGGAGCGCCGTACTTCACGACAGACTCTACCTCAGTGCAGCGC
>JAYTYM010000087.1:0-4618 GCA_043742365.1 bacterium
CGCTCAGCACGCCAAGTACAATAACAAATAAGACCCAACTGTTCGTCCCCCGTTTTCTCATTTTGTATACATTAGTATACGCCATTTATTAAAAAATACTTCCACCACAAATCTTTTGTTTAGCTTGCGGTTATTTGGAATACAGTTCGAGGCATGGACGAGCGGATGGTGCGGTGCTGTGTGAGCGACCTAAATTTTAAGACCAAAGGGTGAGGTTTGGGGTGGGACCCAAACCTCAAGACTCATTGAGTGCTTTTGCTTCAAAAGACCCGATGAGTGGACAGCTCCTGTAGGGAGATAAAATTCGGAGTACCCTTGCGGTGCTATACTGCTCCGCATCTCCGCGAAGTTCATAACGATGAAATGTGTCCAAATTGTCGCAGAGCAAACTTTCACAATTTGGATGCAATCCGAAGTCTTGGACAGAGGCGGTGTTTGAGAAGTTGTAGTCGGCTACTACTTCCAAACCCGCCGAGGGAAAGACGAGGAGTGCGCCCAAATTACGCCTTGTTGCTATTTGAAGTAGGACTCGAGGACGTACTGTTGTACCATCCTATGCGTATTGAAAAAGCTCCCATTTATAGAAATAGACTGACGCATCATCTTCACCCACTGATCGCGATCGCCTTCGAAGCGAGGGAGAATGATGTATTCGAGTTTGGTATACATGTCTTCAATATCCTCTTGGTCGTTGTCCACTCTGTCGCCCTTTTCGGGGTGCGGTCCGATGCTCCAGCCTGTCACTCCTTCGATGTGACCTTCGAGCCACCAGCCGTCGAGTACGGAAAATTGCGGTACGCCATTTAGTGCGGCCTTCATGCCGGATGTGCCTGATGCTTCTTGTGGTCGCGCGGGGGTGTTAAGCCAGATGTCGACACCAGAGACGAGGGCGGCGGCTAGCTCCATGTCGTAGTCGGGAACATAGACACATCGGATCTTGTAGCCGAGGTTTCGCATGGTACCGATGATCTGCTGGATCATGAGCTTACTGTCTCTATCTGCTGGGTGTGCCTTGCCTGCATAGATTATCTGTATGCCCTTGGACTTGTCGGCAATGCGGATGAGGCGGTCGATATCGGAGAACAGCATGTGTGCACGCTTGTATGCGGTCGCGCGACGAGCAAAACCGATAGTAAAAAAATCGGTATTCATCTCTGCATTAAAATCTCTGTTGAGTTTCTCGATAAGTCTGTACTTGGCTTCCTGGTGCGCTTCCCATATGTCTTCGGTAGGGATGGAAAGTGCATAGCGAAGATTGAAGGGATCTTGCTGCCAGCCTGGGAGGTATTTGTCGAAGAGTCTGGCAAATGGTGCTGAAGTCCATTCGCGCGCGTACACGCCGTTGGTGATGGACTCGATACGGTAACCTGGGAAAAGTTCGCGGGTCACTTCCCCGTGCTTCTTTGCGACGCCGTTTATGTGCGATGAGAATTGCATTCCAAGCCGAGTCATATTGAGGACGCCGCCCTCAAATACCATCACATCAATAGCGGATGGAATATAGTGGACTCCAAGCACCGAGAGTACGAGGTCTTGTGGGAATACATCGTGGCCAGCCGCGACGGGTGTGTGGGTGGTAAATACGGTAAAGTCGCGGACGTTTTCTATCGGGTCTTCGCTATCGATGAACTTGCGGTAGAGCTCGACGGTGAGCAAGGTCGAGTGGCCTTCGTTCATGTGGAACTTCTTGAGGTTGTTGACGCCGAGAACAGTGAGCATGCGAGTACCGCCGATACCGAGTACAGCTTCTTGCTTGATGCGATGACGCTGGTCGCCTGAATAAAGCCTGTCGGTGATATGCCGGTCTTTTTCGGCATTGCCCTCGATGTCGGTATCAAGATATATGACCGGATTAATATTGCCGCGAACACCCTTCTGCTTGTAGAGCCATGCACGGATGCGCACGTTTCTGCCTTCGAGCTCGATGGTGACTTCTTTGGGCAAGAGAATGAGCTTCTCGTATGGATTCCATGATTCTTCTTCCTCTACTTGCCAGCCACTGTCATCGAAACGTTGCTTGAAGTAACCCTTGTGATAAATAAGCGACACACCGACAACGGCGACATCAAGATCGGCGCAGCTCTTCATCATGTCGCCTGCGAGAATCCCAAGCCCGCCTGCGTATGTAGGCATGCTGTTCTCGAGACCTATTTCCATGCAAAAGTATGCTATCGAAAGCGAGCTCATCATGATGCCTTCGGTGAGAATGGGTTTCCTTGGGATGAACGGGCGTATACTTGCGGGAATTTCAGCGGCTAGCACGGGAAGTATTGATGTGGCTTCTTGATTGGGTGAGACACTAACTTCCATTTTTGCCTCGGGTACAACATCAGACTTAAGTTCGGACTTAGGCTCTGTCTTCATAACAGCTTTTTTCGGAATCGGGGGCATTGGGACTACAGCATGCGCTTTGTCTGTAGTTTCATGCACGACTCCTGCTGGATAGCTGCGCACAAGCTTGGCGCCATTCTTTCCTTCATGCTTGGTATCGCGCTTATGAATGATGTGCTTGTCGTGGATAAGGTCCTCGACGTGGGTAGTCTTTAATTCTTTGGGGTTATCTTTATGTTCCACTTCAACATGAGCGTGAACTGGGTGTGCAGGTTCTTCCTCCGCTTTTTTCTTCGGAGTGGTGCGAACGTTGATCGCTATTTTTCTCGCGGAATCGCTCATATAGATAAGTGTGCAAAGATCGTGCGAGCAACGTGCTCGACTTCGATGTTTCAATTGTAGCAATTGCAGTGTGAGGAGTCTTGCCACAATGAGGATAACGTGGGGACATCCGAAAAAATAATGGGGTTCAGAATTGGCTCTGGATAGAGTGGCTTCAGAATTAGCTCTGGATAGAGCGAATTCTGAAATGCTCAATAGTTGTAACCAAGCACGATGTGTTTGGACAACTTTGGCAAAATTCTGAATTCCTCAATAAATTCACTTCGCCTCTGGCGTAGGAATTTTTGGGAACCTGTGGAGAAGACGGGTTCCGATTTTGGCCCTTGTTAGGGCAAATCGGAATTCCTCGATTTTCTCATCTATGCCTTTGGCATAGGAGAAATCGGGAACGTGGGGACAAAGAAAAGCGCCCCATTGGAGCGCTTGTATTTAGAGTGAGATCTCGGTAACGATCACGTGGTCGGCAAGGAAAAAATTAAAACCGTTCTTTTTCGAATAATCGAGCATGCGCTTGTTGGTGCTCATGACGAGCCCGTACATCTTGTCAGCCCCCACGAGTCGCAGACGCGCTTTGATCTCTTCGAGCAAAGTTTTTGCGATCCCTTTTTTGCGGTGATCGGGATGCACGCAGAAATGCCAGAAGATTGCAGCCCAGCCGTCGTATGAAGCCATGACAAATCCGACGACCTTGCCCTCATCTTCGACCACAAGCATTAGATGCTTATCGCGCACAAGCTTGCGTTCGAATTTGTCCGTCGTGTCCTCGCTCTCGTAGAAGAGTTCACACACCTTAAGAAGGTCAAATACTCGCGGTATGTCTTCCCATTCCATAACTCTGTGCTTCATAACTCCTCCTTACAAAGTTCTATTGAGATACTAGCAGGATTTAATGTGAAAACAATGAGGAGAAGGTGGGCGTCCGAATTTGCCTCGATAGGCAAATTCGGACATGCTCGAGTTTTGCATCCAAACTCTATTGTAGAGAAATTTTGGGTTCAGAATTGGCTCTGGATAGAGCAAATTCTGAATTCCTCAATATTTTCAGCTACACACTTTGTGTGTAGGAGAAATCTGGGGTTCAGAATTGACTCCGGATAGAGCAAATTCTGAATTCCTCGAGTTTTTCACCTACGCGCTTTGTGCGTAGGAAAAATCGGGAAAACTAAAGCCGGGACAATTACGTCTCGGCTTCTAAGGTCCCACAGGAACTTCATTACTTATTCTACGCACAAAAGAGCGTCACACAACCCCAAAATGTGGATATCGAGAACTACGACACACGATGTATGACTGCGCTAATAGGCTTGTGGTCACTCACGCCAGAGTGGACGACAACATTTTCGGCACGGTATTCCATGGGCGTAAAGAGGCCGTCGACAACGAGCGGAAGAGACACTCCATCCTTGCTTGCGCGGTGCAAAACCGGATCAAGTGTTGAGCCAACATCGAATGGAATGTTGTCGCAAAACTCTTTTGCAAGCATTTCCCAGATGGGACCCTTTGTACCACACTGAAGTACGCGCGGTGCATTGAAGTCGCCGCAAACAATGAGGCTAAGCAACTTTGCGTACGATACCACTTTAGGCATGCATTCATATTGCACGTTATCTGGCGCACCATCGGGAGTCCACGGAAAGTGAGTGTTACCGAAAGCGAACACCGTACCACCCTTCACAACCTCAACATGCTGGATGCAGTTGTCGCATGAATAGTTGTTGTCTTTGGTGAATATCGGCAAGTGCGAGCCGTTGCGAACTCCGCGACGATAGAAAAGTTCGCTGTATGAGGCTATGCCGTCCTGCGAATCTTTCAGGCGAAGCATGATGGCGAGGCCTATTGGTTCATCGCGCGCACCCTGTCGCGTATCAAGCGCCATCGGAACGAAGAAGTGTTTGGTCGCGCCAACGGCTTTTGCCAGATGACAAAGACCATTGAACGGAACCTC
>JAYTYM010000088.1:0-3548 GCA_043742365.1 bacterium
CACAACCAAAAGCAGCACATAAGCCTGAAGATGGATTTATAAGAGCATTTCCCAAGCAAGAGGAAACTGTTTTTTCTGTAAGTTCTTATCTTGATGTTGTTAATAATGCGCTTTGGCGTTTGTCTGCGCGGGTAAAGGGCGAAGTGATGAGTTGCAAGGTGCAGGGTAGCGCCATCTATATGAGCATCAAAGATTCGAAGGACGAAAGCGTTATGAATGTATTCATGTGGCTTACGGACTATGAGGTATCAGGAGTAGAGATGTCAGAAGGACTGGAGGTCATAGTCGAGGGTAAAAGCGAAATATACAAACCCTCAGGGCGTTTTAGTTTCCGTGCGCAAACTCTCGAGCTCGTAGGTGAGGGTGCACTAAAGGCTCAATATGATGCACTTAAAAAGAAGCTCACCCTCGAAGGAGTTTTTGACCTCGAGCGCAAACGTCCACTTCCAGAATTTCCAGAGCGCATTGGGCTCATTACCTCTAAGACCGGTGCCGTCATTCATGACTTCCTCAACAACCTCGGAAAGTTTGGATACGCTGTAAAATTTTTCAATTCGCGTGTAGAAGGAGCAAGTGCGGTGAAAGACCTGCTGCAAGCATTGAAATATTTTAAGAACAATCAGAATAAGCTACCCATAGAAGTACTGGTACTTATTCGTGGTGGCGGCTCGCTTGAAAGTCTGCAAGCGTTCAATAACGAGCTTGTTGTCCGGGCTATACAAGAGTTTCCAGTTCCCGTAATCTGCGCTATCGGTCACGATAAGGATGTGCCACTTGCGCAGCTCGCAGCAGACTTCGCTCCGTCTACGCCGACAGCCGGAACTGCAATTTTAAACGAATCATGGAGTAGGGCGGGTGCTGAGATAAAGATGGCAGAACGAATGATGGTCAATTCTATGAACAATAGAATACTGGAGTTAAAAGCAGAATCGATAGAAATTGAAGCATTTCTTATGAGTTATTTTTCCTCAATTCTTGCTCAGTTTCAAAAACATACCGAGGCACTCAAAGCTTACGTTCCACTTCTGGGAGCAACACTAGAGCGCATGAGAAAAGAGTCTGAAGACACACTCCGCATTACAGGTGTTCGCTACAAGAATGCACTCAGTAAAATGGATGAACTGCTGAAAAGAATTGCACTTGAGATCGAAGCACACAACCCCCTGCGACAACTAAAGCTTGGGTACAGCATCCTTTCGCAAGCAGGTAAGGTGCTTCGGTCAGTGAAGGGGAAGCAGGTGGGGGAACATTTTGAGGCGAGACTTTCCGATGGTACACTGGGCGCAGTTATACAGAGCATCAATAAATAGTCCATACGTATATGCCAAAAAGCAACACAAATCTCACTGACACAATAAAAAAACTCCGCTCCATAACCGAGTGGTTTGAGACCCAAGACGAAATAGATGTCGAAAAAGGACTCGAGCGCATCAAGGAAGGTGCCGAGCTCATCAAGGCCAGTCGCTCGCGCCTCAAAGAACTCGAGAATGAATTCGAGGAGGTCAAACTTAAGCTCGAGAATGAAGAGTAGTTTTATGAATGGTGGATCAGCACACAAAAGAGCATTTTTCAGGCGAGGTGCCTCGATTCTATTCGCTCTTTGTTGTTTTTTGCTTTCTTGGAATGTCGCTTTTGCACTTGAAAAGATCGATACCTTCTCCTCTCATGTCACCATCAATACAAACGGGAGTATTACTGTCCAAGAAGAAATATCATACAACTTTAGCACCGATCAACATCACGGCATCATACGTGAGATACCGCTAGTTTATAAACCAGTTGGGTCCGATTACGAATCCAAAATGGAGATATCGAGCATCTCTGTCACCGATGGACACGGGAACCTAAGACCCACCTCTTACGATCAAGGCGGTAACTCAGTCTCACTTAAGATAGGTGACCCCGATACACTCGTGACGGGTTCGCAGTTCTACGTTGTGCGATATACCATCTGGGGTGCTATCACGTCGGGGTTAACAAATGACAGTCTATATTGGAATGCAACAGGCAATTCTTGGGGGGTTCCAATTGATCATGCGCGTATCGATGTAGTGTTACCGACACCACTACGTCTTTCTCGAATAGCTTTTAGTTGCTATATCGGATTTCACACTGATCCGTGTGATGCAACATCAACGCAAATGGCTGCATCTGGAACCGCAACCGGAACTGTGAGCATGGTCCGCTTCGACCACCATATATTGATAAAGGGCGAGGCATTTCGCGCGAGTGTCTCAATACCCAAAGGCATCATTCTCTATATGCAGGCTCCCGGTCAACCCAAGAAGACCTACGCAGCAGGAAGCGGTATCGTGAAGTGGTGGCAAAAACCATTTATTGACCTGTCGCTCTCGTTCCCATTTTTCGTATTTGCGGGTATGTACAGTCTGTGGCTAGGACGTAACCAAAGTAAAACGAAGAAAGGCTGGGTGAACAAGAAAGATAGAAAAAACAAAGAGTTGTTCGCAAATAATCGTACAACATACTTTATCGCTGGAACAGTGCTCATATTTTTATCGTTCTATATACCCGTATGGAATATTGGAATACTCGGATCGGGTTTAATAATATTTTGTTTTGGATTCTTATATGGCAGCAAAAAATAAATTATTTTTTTGAATATTTTATAATTAGTGATTAAATGAATATATGGAAAACGACATAACAGTTAAACTTTCGGCTCTTGAGTCAAAAATAGACGCGATCTATGTGTCAGTAGAAAAGACCAGAAAATATTTCTTCTGGACCATGGTTGTCACACTCGTGCTCTTTATCGTTCCGCTTGTCGGACTCGTCTTCGCTATCCCGACGTTTATGAGTGGATATGTAGGGGGCATGGACAAGGCAATGGTCGGTCTATAGGTTGTATTGATTTCTTCGGGATGTAGTACAGCAGTAGTATTTACGATATGGATTCGTAGGGACCGTGTTTGACTCCCGGCACCCCGACAAAATTAATCTGTGCATTACTCGCCAAATGTTATAAGCAAGGGTGTTATAATCAGTGAATGGACACAGAACATTATATTCCGGGAGTTTGTAATATCGGCAAAGTCGAGATCGGTAGACGTATGGTTAATGGGTGGATCACACTAGTTTTATCGTTGATACTTTTAGTCTCGTTTGGCTATATGCACATATATCGATT
The DNA here is from genome assembly GCA_043742365.1 of bacterium. Taxonomy (GTDB): domain Bacteria; phylum Patescibacteriota; class Minisyncoccia; order Phycocordibacterales; family UBA6899; genus MHLP01. Next base: position 3,149 of record JAYTYM010000088.1, read on the forward strand.
GTGGTATTTAGTATTATTTTTTCCTGTCACTATTTCTGTTATGCAATTTTTGCAAGCCTTTCTTCATTTTTGTGCCAATTTCGGCATGAGAGGGGTATTTAATTTTAGCGCAGAACACGCGCAGACAGAATCAATATCTCAACAAGAATTTAGAAAGCTCGACCAAAGCAAGGCATTGAGCATTATTATGTACTCTAGCGTTACAGGGCTTGCAGTTGTCCTCAGTGCCTACTTTCTCAACTGATTTTCTCAAGACCTCGCAAGCCAAAGCTAAGGTATTGGGTGTATAATTACACCAATGAAACCAACCATGCCCCAACGAGACAAAATATTTTTGGCAACTAGCGTCATTTCTTTCTTCTTCCTATTAGCCATGGGAATGATAGAGAAAAATTATTTG
>JAYTYM010000089.1:0-6431 GCA_043742365.1 bacterium
AGTCAGAAGACTTTACTGCACCCGCAACTCCGAGCACGATGGAGGCGACTGAGACCACTCCGTCATTGGCGCCAAGTACGGCGGCGCGTAGCCAGTTTAAGGTTCGGCGCGCTGCCTTGGCGTGCGGATGCAGTTCGTTGTGTTCGTTGCTTTCCATATATTGCAGTATAGCAAACAAAAACTTTCTCTTATAAAAAACCGCCCTAGCTTGGGGCGGCATCGTTACTCTCTTCGAATTTGTTCAATCCTCTCTTGATGATCTTTCGTGTCAGGAGGTCGATCCCTTGCTGGGTGGTAGTTTTTGTTCGATTCGGTCGATGCGCTCCATCTGGGGGAGCGGCATCGGAGGGCTTGGGTTGCTCTATTTGCTCTGCCTTCTTAGGAGGTGGGGCGGGTGGTGGTATCTGCTTCGTGGGTGAATGCGTCAGCTGTTTCGGAGCCGGTGGTTGTGCTGGCTTCCGGTGATTAATACAGAATTTAAATGGAGCACTCACTGAAAGCGCTACGGTACATCCCGGCTGGGCACAGAGGCGAATTCTGCTTCTGTTCATATATATTCTCCTTCTTTTCGTATCTCATGCTTGATCGCGAAGAACAGCGCTCGATAGACAATACGCTATGTGGAAATTTATTCAATACCTACCGCTCATATGAAATTCACAAGAAAAAACCGCCTATTATGTTTTGGCGGCATTGTTGTTTTGATCGCTTTGATCATTGTCTTCGGTCGAGGCTTCGGACTTAAGCAGTCCTTTGCGCACGATCTTGCGCTTAAGGAGATCGAGCATGATCTTCTCGTGGCCTTTGCGGCGGTTGATGTGATGCACGGGTTTCACCTCGGAATCATCCTCATCGGGTGCAGGTGACATGGGTACAAGTGCCATAGGTTCCTCTGTTTTCGTAGATGTTTTCTTGCGATGTTTGTCGCAGAAGTCGCTTGATCCACCGATGATGGTATTGCAGCTCGAATGCCCGCAGGTTTTCATGTGGAGCGAGGTGCCGAATCCAGACATTGATTTCTCCTAAGTGTTGAGTGACGCAGCCTTGGGGTGGCAAGAAGCAACACAACGAATGGGGTAAAAGTACTGACTGCACCAAGGATACTGCATAATTTCTCAAACTCCAACAATTTACCCCAGCGTGAGACCCATGCTCTCAACGCTTGTTATTCCCAAACGGAAAGGCTAGGATTTATTACAGATATGTATAGGGAGTAAGCCATGAAAAAGAGAGTGATTGCGCTTGATATTGACGATGTATTGATACATTTTTATAACGGAATAGTCCGCTATCACAATGCCCTGTACGGCACGGCGCACAAGCGCGGCGATATGGTGACCTACCAATTCGAAAAGCTATGGAATTGTCCGCGAGAAGAAATGGTGCGGCGGGTCATGGAATATTATCGCTCGAAGGAGCACGAGCAGGTCGAAGTCATCAATGATGTGCAAGCAACACTGCTGCGGCATAAAAAGAAATTCACCTACGTCTGCATCACCGCTCGCCCCGAAAGCGTGCGAGCGGACACACTGCCGATCCTTGAGCGCTATTTCCCTAAGCTCATCAAATCGGCGCACTTTCTCGGTCACCTCGAACTAGGCACCGCCAACTGCAAGTCGAAGGCAGAAGTCTGCCATGAGATAGGCGCAATGCTTCTTGTAGAGGATTCTCTTCATAACGCCGAAGTTGCGGCAGCAGCAGGAATTCCCGTGATTCTTATTGATACGCCTTGGAATCAGACCCCCAGCCTTCATCCACTCATTCGACGTGTGTTCAATTGGAGTGAGATCGATACCGTTTTCGCTTCGCTTTGAGAGAACTAGCAGAACCCACTTCGGTGGGTTTTTATTTTCTCGCATTGACTTCGTGTGTGAACTTTATAAGATGAGAATAGACCACAACCAAGGAGGAGCTATGGCTAAACTCATGCTCCTCGCGATCGAATCGCTTAGGTGCACAACAAAGAAACGCCGCGGCATCTGTCCGCATCGCATCGAAGTCCTGCGTATGGCACTTGAAATGGGAGAAGACATTCCCCCGATTCGCGTGAACTACATGGGCGATGGAACTTTTACCGTAAAAGATGGCCGTCACCGCATTGGTGCCCACAAAGCCGCAGGAATGAGTCAGATCTGGGCGATCGTCGAGAACATCATGCGACGACTACGCCGCTTACGAGCGTTTGCTCGAACCCGCTTTGGCGGGTTTATTTTTTGTTGTTTTTTTATCTCGAGTTTCTCGCAGATGCATTGATGCTTGCAGAGGACCGATGCCTTAATTACTGTGTGGCTTTTACTAACTGTACTATCCGCTTGTACACGACTTTGCGTGCTTCTCTGTCGTTTGCTTGGTTTAAGAGGGCGAATTCGTTTTGCAGGATTTGAGCCTCCACAGCAACAAGATCTGACGGCATATATCCGGCGACATTGAGCGCGCTGTCGAGCTCACTTAAATTTTCTGGAGAAAGGACAACTGGGCCCACGAATTCTTCTACATTACTCTCTCCTCTCCCCTCTGACGCACGCACAAAATGATCAACTGAATCTCTCAGGCCTTGAGCTGCAATATTTGCCTGCGGTGGCGTGAAGCGATAGTCCCGTTCTTGCATGGCGTAATGATACGCCAACTTTTATAGATACGGAAGAGTCATATCGGAGAGGCTTCGGGGTCAGTCGTCAATTCTTCTGCCTGAGGAAATGGAGGTGGATCCCCTATCGGACTCACTATCTCGTCGCCCTCGTCTGCGCGATTCTGCTTGCCATAATGATGATCGTCTTCGCATTCGCAATGCAAGAGTGGCTCCTCGAATTTGGGGCAACTCTCAGTCGGGCATCCGCTATCTTGCACCTCGACACTTTTGCATCCGCCGTTACAAATATAATGAAGCATTGAAAAGGAGTTAGTGTTTAATCCATTCATTATCGCAAGCGTTGATTAAGAGACGATGAAGACGCGTCTCGTCTGGTGATTGCGTGTCTAAGAAAGCACGCCGAGCTTCTTGAGCTCCCAAAAACATTTTGCCGTCACTGCTACATCTGCGGCGGCATTGTGCGCATTATCAAATCCGACATTGAATAGCTTCTGGTGAAGCTCCAAAAGGCGCGGCCATTTGTATCCATAAGGGCCTGGAATTTCACAATATGCGGTCGAGCCTTGCATGGTGCAAATGCGACCCTTGCCATCGAGCTTGTTGGCATTGTGTACACGCAAATATTCGGCGCCGAGTACCATCTCATCGAAATTAATATTATGCGCCACCAAAAATTCCGCTTTATCAAGTGAGCCGACGAACGTCTCAAGCGCGTACGCAAGTGGCACACCCTCACTCATTGCCCGCTCGGTGGTTATGCCGTGAATACGAGCTACCTCGGGAGGTATGGTAAATCCTTCGGGCTTGATGATGAGGTTTTGCTCGTCGAGCTTGGTGCCGTCTTTATCATAAAGATGCCAGGCAAGCTGGACTAAGCGCGGCCAATTATCAAGATCAGTCACGGGCGCGCGCCAAGAACGAGGAATACCCGTGGTTTCAGTATCGAAGATCACATACATTCCACTCAAAATATCAGTTCGGTGGATAAAGACAAGTGCTGTCTCGTTTTTAGTTTCGTTATTTTTTTACTTACTGTGAGTCCTCATCATTCGCCTGACTTCGACTCCTTCGATTCTTTTTCCGCAGGATCATCGTCACGCGACCCCACTTCCCCATCTTGTGCTTTCATTTGCCCCGCTCCCGCATTTTGCTTTCCCTTATGTGCCCCATCAGAACACTCACACTGAGCAAGCGGCATGCCTTTCTTTGCGCAATTTTCCGTCATACACACGCCTGCCTTCATGGACGAACCTCGACAGCCACCGGTACAGATAAAGTGGGTCATAAAATTTATATTATCTACTGCTCTGTTATTCTATAAGTATCCCATAAGGTTTATTAAGTTGCCGTGAATACATCGTGGTCATGAGAATTGACATACTCCACTTTTTAGTGTTGAACTAACGGTAGAATAGTCATCTTTGTCAAAGAATTACCACACATAGGAGCAAGCGATGGATACAGAAGGCACACCCACGGTCGCGAAAAGTGACGAGGTTCAGAAATTTTTTGCCATGCCACGACGTTCGAAAGAACGGCTCGAAAAACTTACGAATCGTACTATTGTTGGTGGTGAAGATCACGATGCAGAAGTTGTTGTGCAGGGCGAAAAATTCGTCGTTCCTGTTATATTGATCGGCCCCAACGAAGAGCGTGGCGAAAAAATGCCACAACTAGCCACCGGAGTCGAGTGCCGCATCGGCGATACAATCTATCCGTTCATGGCGGGCGAATCGACACATGCAGAGTTTGCCCTGCTTCCACAAGCACGCCAAGAAGAGGCAAAGCAGTCTTTGGCGGAGAAAGTTCTTGTGCCGCAGTTCGTGCAATTTCTTGCACACGTAGGTGGGGTGCATGGAGGTACGGTTTTCTATCTACACGTAAACACGCTGACTGGTTTTTATGAGCCCATCAAGAATACGCCCAATGAACTACACGTATTCATGGGCACGACACCGATGCTCCAGCATGACGGAGACTACCCCGAGCAGTTGTTCGGAATAAATGTCGAAGCGGGAGGTTATTTCCACCGCCTGTTTGCCCCGTCGAAGAATCGTGGGGTTTCGCTTTCAGATGGGGTGAAAGATGTCGTACAGATCGTCGGTAATAATATCTATCTGTTGTTCAACCCGATACTCCTCTCCCCGCTCGGCCATGAAGTGACAATGGTCATCTTCCGCAAAGCAATTGCACTTGCGATGAACTGGTTCGGCAAGCGAGGGTGTACCGAAGAGATAATAAAAATCCCTCTCTTGTCATCAACGATGGAGCAACTCGCGTTAGAGTATTTCGCCAACTATCAGATCCTCTACAAGGCAAAAATAGGTGCAGCCCAAAAAGAAGTAACATCACTTGAGGAAAAGCTGCGACATGCGAGAAGAAATCTCGTGCACATCACGATGGTGCATAAAACCCTGTTTGAGAGCGGATCGTTGAGTCAGGATGTTGTTGCGCTTATGGTAAGTGATCATGCGCGCATTCTCGACCACCCACTTGTCGAAAGTGCCACCCTCATACCAAATGTTGGTTTTGAGCTCCGAACCAAACGCATTTGCATCGAACACACAGGGGTGAGGTACAAAATAGCGGAGGCATTTGTTTGTCGCTTTGATCTTGTTGGCGACATCTCCATCTGGGCAGAAGGAACATACCACCCGAAGGGTATTTCACATCCGCATATTTCCCCTGCTTTCGGTTACTGCTTTGGCAACATCGGCGATAATATCGAAAAGGCGGTGTCTGAATACCGCTTTGGTGATGCAGTGGAATATGTGCTGATCTGGCTTACCGAAGGGTACACGCCAGAAAATGTCATTCATTCGAAGATCGAAGAATGGCCTGTTGAAACCGAAGTAGGAAATGAGGTCGCACATGCTTAATCTTTCTCAGCAAAAGTATTATTTTCCACGCGAATCTATCCGGCCCGTGACCATCATTGGCGCAGGAGCGGTGGGGAGCAATATTGCCATCATGCTTGCACGCATGGGAGCCTGCGACATCACCGTCTATGACGGCGACTCGATCGACTCGCACAATATTGCGCCATCGGCGTACGGGAGTGGCGACTTCGCATCAGCTAAGGTCGAGGCCCTCGGAACGCTCGTCGCACGCGATACTGAAGTGAACATAACCCGCAAGTGCGCGATGTATGCCGGCGAGGGTCTCAAGGGCACAGTCATTGTTTGTGTTGATTCGATGCATGCACGCAAGCTCGTGTGGAAGAAAGTAAAAAACAATCCCCTTGTCGATATTGTCGTCGACACGCGCACTGCAGAGAAGTTCTGGCAGGTGTTCGCTATCGAGCCGTGTAAACCGGCTGATATTGCCCACTATGAACACTTTCTTGCCTACGATGACGAAGAAGCAGCCCAACAAATGTGCGGACTACATGGCATCATCTTTGTCTCCCTTGCTTTGGCTGCAGAAGTTGGCGAGAACTTGGCAAATTTTTGGGCATGTGGTAGAAAAAACAGGCACGTCGACCGATTGTGCGGTTCAGAGTTGAAAATCCACCAAGAGGAGAGTTGAATTGAGTGAGAAACACATGATGAAAGTTGCTGTGACCGTGACCCCGCTTCAGGGCAAGCCCATGAAGAAGAAGCTCGAAGTCGAGGTCACAGTGACCGGGACCACCGTCGGCGAGATCCTCGCCAAGATGGGCGTGGACCCCAAAGGCAAAAACTTCATGGTCGGCGGCAAGCCCGCACGCGTCGACTCGGTCGTCGCCAAAGGCCAGAACCTCGAAGTCAAAGAGGTCGAAGTCTCCGTCACGGAGAGGCCGCGCGGCTCCTGAGTCGCATTCGTTCTTTTGTTCTTAAGAATTTCGCAAAGCAGTCACCCC
>JAYTYM010000090.1:0-3097 GCA_043742365.1 bacterium
CTCTGCGCTCATACCTTCGTTTCTGAATATTCGCCCGATCTCAAACACTTTCGTGTAGCCCGCGACCATGAGGCGCTTCTGCCACAATTCTCCACAGGAGATACGCAAGAATACATCAAGATCAAGCGCATTGTGATGCGTGGCAAATGGCTTAGCGTCTGCGCCACCTGTGGTGTTCTCAAGTACGGGCGTCTCAACCTCAAGAAAGCCTTCGTTTAAAAGGAAGGTGCGTATCGCATTCCAGAATTTTGATTTCTTTACAAAAAGATCCCTGAGTTCATCATCAAACAAAATATCAAGATAGCGCTGACGGAGTTTTTCTTCGGGGTCCTGAAGTCCATGCCATTTCTCTGGAAGTGGGCGTAGCGACTTTGCCGCCATTGTGAACGACTGTGCCATAATGCTATTTTCTCCACGCTGTGTAACAAAAAGCTCACCCGTAACTCCGATAAAGTCACCAATATCTGCGACTTCACCGAAGAAAGTCATTTGTTCTTGTCCGAGTACGTCGAGCTTGAATACTGCTTGAAATGTTGCGGTACCGTCGCTTAGTACGATGAACTGAATTGCGCCTTGTCCGCGTATGGCCATGATGCGGCCGACAAGATTGACTACTCCTTTTTTGCTTTCTCGTTCCGTAAAATTTGCACGAAGCTCGGAGAGTGACATGTCCCGAGCAACCTTGCTTGGGTACGCATCAATACCGCGCGACTTGAGTATGTCGAGCTTCTTTAATCTTTCTGTGCGAATTTCGTCTAAGGATGCCATTTGAATGCAAAAATTGTGAATGGTGAGTTAGGAAAATGAAATGCATTTACACCCTAACCGCTCGCCCTACATATTACTTGATCTCGAGTATCTCCCCCTTCATCTCACCAGCAGGGCTAGTGTATGCAAAGGTATCACCTTTCTTCTTGCCCATTATAGCCTCTCCAAGCGGAGATTTATTTGAGATCTTTCCTGCTGCGACATCTGCTTCTTCGCTTCCTACTATGGTATAGCTCTTAGTGTCTTTACCGCGCTTTACTGAAACGTGCGAACCGATACCGACAGCATCGGTCTTGTGCTTCGAGCCAACGATGACTGCGTTCTTGAGTATCTCCTCGAGCACCATAATGCGCTCTTCGATACCTGCCTGCAGTTCGCGCGCTGAATGATATTCAGCATTCTCTGATAGATCACCCAATGACTTAGCAGCCTCGAGAGCCTCGGCGATCTCTTTACGGCGAACATGAGTCAAAAAATCCAATTCCTCTTTTAGCTCTTCAAATTTTTCTTTACTCAAATACTCCTTTTGTGTGTCCATGGAAAGGTATGGTAACACATCTCATGCACAGAAACAAACTGATGTTATTTGACATGACAAAGTATCGTGTTGAATTATATATTGAAGTCATGAAACGACGTGCACTTCAGATAATATTCTGGCGCTTACCGAAATATGGGCAAATTCTACTTAAGATATTCCGGTGTCGTGGACGCCATCCAATCAAAGACCTGACGAGCAACATAACTTGCATTCGTGGTATTCCCCTTTACTCCGCGGTCCATGAGGAAGGCAAAAGCATATTTGGGTTTATCATATGGGAAAAATCCAATAACCCACGAGTTGACTCTCGCCTTCGAAACACCGAGTTCGGCGGTTCCTGTTTTTGCGGCAATTTTTACTGCAGGCGTATTCAAGGTTGAGGCGGTGCCCATAACCACGCCCTTTCTCATCCCCTCTTGAGCTACCGTAAAATAGGACTCGGGCAGATCTAGGCGATAGGTACTTGTCGCAATGCCGGTATTCAAATGGGGTCGCACTACTGTGCCTTTGGACGCCAGAATACTCGCCTCCTTCACTGCCTGAAGCAAGCTTCCTTGCATGCCGTATTGTCCGATGCCTGTGAAGTACGTATCGCCAACGCGCCAATTAGGATCTTCGGGGAAATTCTTCGCCTTCCATTCAGGATTAGGTATGGTTCCAGAAACCTCACCCAAAAGATCGATACCTGTCGTGCTGCCGTAGCCGAACATGCGCGCGTAGTGCTCAACGTTGCGTATGCCCAAGCCTTTTTGTCCTTCGAAACCTCCCGCCACTTCATAAAAGTATACGTCTGAAGACTGTGCGATAGCAGTGCGCATATCGAGCCAGCCGTGATTTTTCCAATCGTTGAAGCGACTTGGCTTATCAGGAAAATATGGATTCGGAACGCTGATATATCCAATAGAAAGTATCTGCGTATCAGGAGTGAGGATCCCCTCGTTGAGTGCGCCGATAGCGTACATCGGCTTTACGATGGAGCCTGGGGCAAATAATCCGCCAATAGCACGATTCAAAAATGGAGTACCTTTATCATTGTTATATTCAACTATCTTAGCCCGGTCATCACCTGAGGTCATAACATTCGGATCGAAATCAGGATAAGAAACAAGAGACAAAAGTTCACCATTTGAAATATCGATGATCGCAGCTGCACCACCCAGATAATTTTGCTCACGAGCAGTTTTTCCAATTATCGAATACATCTTACCTTGCAACTGTTCATCGATAGAAAGCTTGAAACTTGATCCTTGCTGGGGAGGATCTATTACATTTGCAGATCTAACATTACCGAGCGCATCGGTTTCAATGATTCGTAGTCCGGTCTTGCCCTTCAGTGCATCATTATAAAACTCCTCTATCCCAGAATCTGCCTCATAATCTTTGCGATAATACACACCATGTTTATCGCGAGCGGGATAGTGCAGATACCCAAGAATGTTTCCAAATCCCGGCGTCTCAGTGTATTGACGCAGATAAAAGCCGAGTTCCTCGGTGCTGGGGACATTCCATGCGAGTTGTTTGCCGTTGCGGTCTGTGATGATTCCCCTCTCTGGGAAAAGGAGCTGGTGCTCGAGGCGGTTTTGCTCACTCTTTGTTGCATATTGTTTTCCATCAACAACCTCAAGTACGGCAGCACGTGTTAAAAAAATAGAGCCAAAGAAGAAGAATGCTGCGCCCAGTATCAAAATAGTACTTCGTTTGATGGGTGTCGACATACGCCCCTCGAATTGATGCACATCGAATTCCGGAATATTCTTATCATCGAGGAATATCTCGTCGGGGTCGATG
>JAYTYM010000091.1:0-7508 GCA_043742365.1 bacterium
GACTCTTATTTACCCACTTCTTTATGATACGAGCGACACCGCGGCAAAAGTATTTGCACGTGAACACGGAGAACGAAAGTTCAACATATACATGAATGAAAAGGCAGGTGCGATAGGCATGTCCGCCACACATTTTGGTGGCGGATCATCACTTGATGTATCGACAACGACAGCGCGTGACCTCGATGCGCTTTTGCGCTACACATTACTTCACAAACACTTTCTTGTCGCCGCCTCACTATCGGCTAAAAGGACTGTTGTTGATAGCGACGGGAATCATCGCTTCGAATGGGAAAACAAAAACCCATGGATATTAAACGGCGATTCTAGCTATCGGGGTGGTATAGCAAAAGAGGAAGATGACGGTAGTGGTAGTGCGATGACGCTTTTTGATATTCCCGTGTCTGAATTCGGCGACCGGACGATAGCAATAGTCGTTCTTAATTCCCACGACCTTGAGGGTGATGTTTCTGTGCTCAAAAAATTTGTTGCTGACCATTATGTCTATGGCATAGAGCGGAGCGAGGTATTCACTCGCGAGCACGACGAGCCCACGCCTTCACTTTATCAAAAAGCCTCGACACTTCTTGATTTTGAGAAGCTCTTAAAGCAAGACATAGTTTACGATCGCGAGATATGATCTGGCTCGAACTCCCATGGCTGCCTGTGACCGCACTCATCTGCTTGCTCACACTTGTCGGCGTGCGCGAGCTGTTTTTATCAAGAAGTTTCTTGCCGGGGGATCCTGAGCGTGGGATGGAAATATTTAATATCTGCATGTTATTCATTGCTATTGTTGGCATGCTTTACGGGGTGGGGTTTCTCCGTGCCCACCAGCGGGCCATAGAAGCAGAGATCTCCGTATATGCGCATGCACGCTATGCTCCTGAACGTGAAATATTTCGAGATGGAGTGTTCAGTAAGACTTGGATATATATATCGTTTGATTCTGCAGATAACATTGTTGAGCATTACAAAGCGCTATCACAGCAGAGCGGAGTATCGATCATCATCGATACGTCAACGCAAGGGAGCCCGAAACTCATGTTTCAGTCGGTAAATAAAAAAAATATATTTCTGACTATCGAAAAAGAAGACGACAAGTCAGTGCTCTACTACTCCGAAGCAGGAGAAGTGCGTACGGTGTCGTCAGGGGTTACCGTATCGAGGTGAGACTGGGATGCCGGTATCGAAAGCACTATGCCATCAAGTATGGGAGCGATTTTGTCAGCTATTTTCATATAACCCGCATCATTTGGGTGGATTTCGTCGGACATCAGCTTTGAATCACCGAATATTCCGTCGAGCACATTGGGCACATACAGGCTACCCGTTTCCTTGGCTAGTGCTTTAAAATCATCCGCAAATTTGTCATGCAGTAGTCCGCCGCGCACTCCAAGCAGGAGTACGACTGCACCTTGTGATTGCACTTTCTTTATTATTTGCGAAATGTTGGCAAATGTTTCTTCCTGTGGAATTTTTTTCAAATAGTCATTTCCTCCCAAAAGTACAATAACGATATTAGGGTGGAGCGGAGTGATGTCTCTATCAATACGCGCGAGTGCATCAGCGGTAGTGTTGCCTGATACACCGCGATTGACTACGGTAATCCCCAGTCTGCGCTCAAGTACCCCAACATAGCCATTTTGAGGTGTTGTTGCTCCCACTCCCTCGGTGAGACTATCGCCAAAAGCCACTATAATTGGTCCCTTCGGGGGGAAATTCACTATAGGATATTGGCCCCCATAGAGGCTGAATATTTGATAGACAAAGAAGATAAAAATAACGCCGATAACGAGAAATAGTTTTTTCTTACCTTCTGGCTTCATGAAACCATCCTAACATGACTGTAGTTTTAACCAAGATAAATAACATAAACGCAGTCCTCTTTAAACACTGTACATTTAAAATAACTGTGTTATAATACCGACCATGGATCTCAATAAATATACAACCAAAGCAGCTGAAGCGATACAAAATGCAGTTACGCTTGCGGAAGCCAACAAACAGCAATCAATAGAACCTGTGCACCTGCTTGGGGCACTGCTTAATCCTGAGAACGGTATCGTCCCATCGCTTATCAAGCAATTAGGCGCTGATGCAGCGAATCTCTCCGCTTCAGTCGAGGTAGAGCTACAAAAACTTCCACGTGTGAGTGGCACTTCTGCCCCGTATTTAAGCGAGAGCATGAAGCAGGTGTTCACACGAAGCGAGGCTGAAGCCAAAAAAATGGATGATCAGTACGTGAGTTCTGAGCATCTTTTCCTCGCACTCTTGGATGAGCATGCGATCGCAAAATTGCTCGGCATAACCAAACACGAAGCATTACGCGAACTCAAGACATTGCGTGGCGCGCAGCATGTCACCGACAAAGATCCTGAGAATAAATATCAGGTCCTTGAAAAATATACACAGGACTTCACTAAGCTTGCACGAGACGGAAGTATCGATCCGGTCATTGGCCGCGACGAAGAAACTCGCAGGCTTCTGCAGATCCTCTCTCGTCGCACAAAGAATAATCCCGTGCTTATTGGTGAACCTGGTGTGGGAAAGACTGCTATTGTCGAAGGATTGGCCAAAAAAATAATTGATGGTGATGTGCCTGAATCACTCAAGGGCAAGAAGATACTCGCGCTCGATTTGGGCGCAATGCTCGCAGGTGCAAAATATCGTGGTGAGTTTGAAGACCGCCTGAAGGCACTCATCAAAGAAGTAGAGAATGCTGCAGGTGAAGTTATTCTATTTATTGATGAGCTGCACACCATCATCGGAGCAGGCGGGGCTGAAGGAGCCGTTGATGCGGGTAATCTCCTAAAGCCCGCTTTGGCTCGCGGGAAACTGCGCACCATTGGAGCCACGACCATCAAAGAATATCGCGAACATATCGAAAAAGATCCCGCATTTGAAAGACGCTTCCAGCCCATCATGGTGGAAGAGCCAACTCCCAAAGATGCCATAGCGATACTGCGCGGTATTAAAGAAAAATACGAGGTCCACCATGGCGTGCGTATTACTGACGCGGCAGTTGTAGCTTCCGTCAATCTTTCGACGCGCTACATCGCTGATCGGTTCTTGCCAGACAAGGCCATCGACCTTATTGATGAAGCAGCCGCAACGCTTCGTATTGCTATCGACTCGAAGCCTGAGGCAATAGACAGTCTTCATCGTGAAGTGCGCCGTCTCGAGATCGAACGTGAAGCACTTAAAAAAGAAAAAGATGACGGCTCAAAGGAGCGACTCAAGGCACTTGAGAAAGAGCTCGCGGAACTTAAGGAGAAGAATCAAGATCTTGAATTGCGCTGGAAACGGGAAAAAGAATTCATCGATGAACTCAAAGACAAGCAAGCAGAGATAGATACCCTGCGCGGTGAGGCCGTGCAGGCTGAGCGTCGTGGGGACCTTTCGCGTGTGGCGGAGATCAACTATGGAGCGATCCCGTTTCTTGAAAAGAAGCTGCAGTCATCACTTGAAAAAATGGCGAAGAGCTCCGACAAGTCGAATCGACGTATGCTCAAAGAAGAAGTGGATGAAGAAGACATCGCTCATATTGTCGCGCGCTGGACGGGCATCCCTGCGGATAAGATGCTCGCAGAAGAATCGAAGAAGCTCGCCCACATGGAGAGTGAGCTTGGCAAGCGAATCATCGGGCAGAAAGAGGCGGTAAAGGCTGTGGCCAATGCCGTACGACGCTCGCGCGCCGGCATTCGTGATGAGCGTAAGCCCATAGGCTCATTTCTCTTTCTTGGCCCAACGGGTGTGGGGAAGACCGAGCTCGCAAAAGCGCTTGCTGAATTCATGTTCGCCGATGAGCACATGATGGTTCGACTCGATATGAGTGAGTACATGGAGAAGCATACGGTCGCGCGTCTCATTGGCGCACCTCCAGGCTACATTGGTCATGATGAGGGTGGACAGCTCACCGAAGCGGTGCGCAGGCATCCCTACAGTGTGATTCTTCTTGATGAAATAGAGAAAGCGCACCGCGATGTACTCAATGTGCTGTTGCAGGTCATGGATGACGGCCGCCTCACTGATGCAAAAGGGCGGACAGTGAACTTTCGTAACTGCGTCATCATCATGACTTCGAACCTAGGGTCATCTGAGATAGCGGAGCATGTCGGTGACGCACAAGCGCAACGCACGGCAATCGAAACTGTACTTAAGAGCACCCTTCCGCCTGAATTCTTAAATCGCATCGACGCAACGATCATCTTCCAGCCGCTTACACGCGATGAAATAGCGCACATTGTTGGTCTTCAGCTTAAAGCAGTCACTGAGCGACTGAAAGACAAACGCATCAGCATAGAAACCACGCCCGCGCTTGAGACATTTATTGCAGATCTTGGCTATGATCCGGTTTTCGGTGCACGCCCCTTGAAGCGCGTTATAGGCGAGCATGTGCTTGACCCACTTTCCATGGAAATAATAGAAGGGAGAATAAATGAGGGCGATACTGTCGTCATTGACGCAAAAGGCGAAGCAGTGCTGATAACAAAGAAGAAAAAGACAAAATAATCCGTTTGGGTTAATATAAGGTCATGAATAAGATGTCAAAGAAACAAGTTATACAGTTAGCTGCGGTCCTCGCTGTTATTGCTGGGATATTTTTCATTGCCCACGAAGCAAAGGCACCAGCCGAGACCACGACAGGTTCCGTGAACGCAACCAATCTTCCGCAGATAGATCCTGCGTCGATAGGCAAGATCATCAAAGATCCATCAACAGGAAAGGAATTCATGTCCAATCAGCTCATCGTTGAGTTTCAACCCACTGTTTCTGAGCAAGACTCGCTTGCTATTATCGCCGCAGTAAAAGGAAAGATGCTGCAGCGCTTTACCCAAGCGCCACTCTTTCTTGTTCAGGTCACAGATGGAGGCGACGGAAGCAATACTCGCAAGGCCGTTACTACACTCAAAGCAAATGCCAGTGTAAAAAGTGTTGACCTAAACTACCTCACAACCCTGCCAACTTCCAACAAGACTCTACCAAAGTAAGTTGATCACTTCTCAATTTAGTAAAGAACGCATAATGCAGAGACATTAGGCGTTTTTTATTTTCATGGTAAAAAATTCATTCTATGGTAGGCTCGAGGCAGTTAGTACAGCCAGGTAGCTCGGCTGTACGCGACCTTTGTTCGTTCATATTTTGAATAAGGAGAAGATATGCTTAAGCAATTAGCATTTCTCGAAGGTAGGGAAGACCGTGAATCATTTTTTCGGCGAGTGCATCTATTTGCGCTTCCGTATCACAACGACGCACTGCTCGTCGCGAAAGCCTATCAGGTGGCCAAAGAAACCTTCCGTGGTACCCACCGTAAACAGGGCGAGAGGTATTTCGAGCATTGCCGTGCAGTAGCGCTCATCTTGATGGACATACTCCACCAGACCGATATTCAGGCGATCGTCGCGGCACTCTTGCACGACATCATCGAAGATTGCGGAAATTCGTGGCCACTCACGCGCGTTGAAAGCGAGTTCGGTTCGACCACCTCATTCTTGGTCGGAGCACTGACGATGCCGCTTGGGGATTACGCTAGCCGAGATGAACGTATTGCGGCATTTCATGCGCAGATACTCAAGGCGACGGCGACCGACATGCGGGTCATCATGATTAAGCTTGCAGATCGGCTGCACAATCTGGTGACCTGTGACGCACTCACTCGTGAGAATCAACTGCGCATGGTCGAGGAGACCGAGAAGCTTTATCTGCCTTACGCAAAACAATACGGCATCCTTTACAAGGAACTTTCGCAAGTTCTGCGCTTTCGAAGAAAAACCCTTCGTCGGCTAGAGGAGTCAACAAGTTAGACCACTCAGGTGCTGCACACGCAGCACCTTTTTTATTCTTTTTTAATATTCAAAAACAGGATATACTCTCTATATGAACATACGTCTTGGCCTTACCTTTGACGACGTACTCCTTCTTCCGCGCAAATCCGCGGTTTTTTCTCGAAAGGATGTCACAACAAAAGCGCGACTGACAAAAAATATCACGCTCGATATTCCGCTTATTTCCGCGAACATGGACACGGTCACCGAAAGTGGGATGGCGCGCGCAATGGCGCGCATGGGCGGCATCGGAATCATTCATCGTTTCCTTTCTATAGAGAGGCAACTTGAAGAGGTGCGTAAAGTGAAGAGGGCGGAGAATGTTATTATCGAAGACCCGTTCACGGTCGCGCCCGACATCACCTTGGGTGAAGCAAAGATGTATATGAAGCGTGAGGGCATCTCAGGCGTATTGGTGGTCAAAGAAATAAAAGCGAAAAAACAGTTGGTCGGCATCCTTACCCGTCGTGATCTTTTATTTGAAACCGATGATCGCAAAAAGGTGTCATCGCTCATGAGTACAACCATCGTGACCGCGCGCCCCGATGTCGACCTTGAGAAGGCTAAGGACCTGCTGCATGCCAACCGTATTGAAAAATTACCGCTCACAAACAAAGACGGTACATTGGTCGGACTCATCACGCTCCGCGATATTATCGAGCGGATGGAAAACCCCACAAGCTCCAAAGACAAGAAGGGAAGACTATTGGTGGGCGCTGCTGTCGGGGTCAAAGACGACACTATAGCCCGCACCGATGAGCTTTTGAAAGCAGGCGCAGATGTCATCGTGATAGACGTCGCACACGGACACAACGCGCGCACAATAGAAATGACCAAGCGCTTGCGCAAAACGTTTGGCAACAAGCTTGAACTCATCGCCGGAAATATTGCAACCGCCGAAGCAGCACGCGATCTCGCGAAGGCTGGTGCCGACGCACTCAAAGTTGGTATTGGTCCAGGTGCCGCTTGCACGACACGCATCGTTACGGGAGTCGGAGTACCGCAACTCACGGCCATCATGGATGTTGCGCGCGAAGCAAAGAAGCTCGATATACCGTTCATTGCCGATGGCGGGATAAAGAATTCAGGCGATCTCTCCAAGGCGCTTGCTGCCGGCGCGGACGTCGCGATGATAGGCAACTTGTTGGCGGGGACAAAAGAATCCCCAGGAGATTATGTCCTTGATCGCGGCGTTGCTTACAAATTCTATCGCGGTATGGCATCGTACGATGCATCTTCTGAAAAAACTCGTTTGGATAAAAAAGCAGGAGAGGCAACAGATGGATTCTTTCGAAGCCCCGAAGGTGCATCAGGGCGAGTGCCATACCGTGGAGAGGCGAGCATGGTCATCACGGACCTCTTGGGTGGACTGCGCTCTTCGATGAGCTATTTGGGGGCAACAAACTTCAAAGAATTTCAAAAAAATGCGGAGTTCATACAGATGACTGATTCTGGCCGTACTGAGTCAGGTCCGCATGGAGTGAAGTGATGCCCAAAGGGAACCCATTCTCATGGGTGAGGCTCGGTTAGGGGAACCCACTTCTTAGTGGGACCGAGCCGCAAGACTTGTTGAGGTATTTTGTAAGCATTGCGAAACAAAAAACCCAACAAGTGGACAGTCCATGTAATGGAGCTCACTGCAAGACCTTTTGAGCTATTTTCCGAAATAGCCAAAAGGTG
>JAYTYM010000092.1:0-11014 GCA_043742365.1 bacterium
ACTGCTTACGCTATTGGGCCATACCGTCATTACCGCTCGTGAAGGTGTGAGTGCGATAAAAAAAGCCCACGAACATCAACCCGACACCGTACTCTTGGACCTTGGAATTCCCGGAATGAGCGGATTCGATATCGCACGCGTATTGCGCAAAGAAATGCTCGCGCCAGCAAAGCTCGTCGCAGTCTCAGGCTATGGTCAGGCAGAGGACAAGATCAAAGCCTTTGATGCAGGCTTTGATCATCATTTAACTAAGCCCGTCTCTAAGACCGACATCGAAAATGTATTGGCATTATAAAGCGAAACCCGTCATATCTTCTCGTGCCTTGAAAGAACCCGGTGGGGTATTTTTTTATTCACACCAATAATTCACGTTCAGTCTGTCTTCATGCCGACAAGATATCATTGAGGGATAGAGATATTCGCTTACTAAAGAGCTGTATGGCGATAAGCTCATTCTGACTGAGCTTAAGTCTCATCTGCCCGCCTCCTTACAGCTCATCAATCTATGACATCCTATACATTATTATCCAAGAACGACCAGGATAAAAAGGAATGCCTATGGCGTACCGTAGAGTATTATGCAAAAAGTATCATCGAAACTTCGCGGGGTCCGCTCGTCACCCTCAACAAACAGATGACCGTTATTTGGGCGAACAGGTCATTCTGTGAAATGTTTCAGCTCTCCTCAGAAAGTATTGTCGGCAAGAATCTGCGTGCGCTGTGTGAGGGTGGGTGGAATATACCCGCATTGCAGAATATTTTAGAAAAGATATTGAACGAAAAGATCAATATTGAAGGCTATGAATTGCGGCATGACTTTTCATTGATAGGAAAAAAATCGCTGCTTATCAATGCACGTGCAATCACAAGCGACCTTGATGGTGATGACCTCATACTCCTTGGCATGGAGGATATCACAACAAAAGAAGATACACATGAGCGCTTAAAAGCTTCAGAGATGCGCTATCGCAAACTATTTGAAACCGCCAAAGATGGGATCATGATCGTCGATGCATATAACGGAAAGATCGTGGACGTTAATCCCTTCCTTAAGGAAATGATGGGGTACGCCCACGAATGGTTCATGGGTAAAGAGTTGTGGGAAATAGGATTGTTTGACGATATTAACGAATCACAGCAGGCTTTCACTGAACTCAAAAAAAACGGCTACATTCGCTACGAAGGTTTGACGCTCCGCACTATCGATGGAAAGTCGATAAGCGTTGAGTTTGTAAGCAATATGTATCTTGTAGGGCAGATAGAGGTAATTCAATGTAATGTGCGTGAGATAACGTTGCGTAAGCAAGCAGAAGAGGAGCTAAAGAATCAGCTAGCGAAAGATGAAGCACTACTTGCAAGTATAGGCGACGGTATCATTGCAACAGATAAGAACGGCAAAATAACCATGATAAACCCGCAAGCCGAAAAACTATTGGCTATATCAGCGGCCGAGATCTTAGGTACAAGTATTTCTACAACGCTTTCCCTTGAAAACGAAAAGGCCGATCTTATCCCCATACATGAACGCCCGGTGTATATAGCGCTACATACGGGAAAACAGAAGATCTCCACTGAAGCATATTATTTTGCCCGCAAAGACGGAAGGAGAGTGCCGGTTACATTGAATGCCTCGCCGATAATACTGAGTGGCAAGGTCGCAGGGGCAGTACAGGTCATCCATGATGCAACGCAAGATTTGAAGATGGATAAAGCGAAGACCGAGCTCATCTCGCTTGTGTCGCACCAGTTACGCACACCTCCTACGGGGATCAAGTGGTATGTCGAGATGCTCTTGGATGAAGATGTGGGGCAGATAAATAGTATGCAACGGAAATATCTTGATGAGGTGCTCTACAACACCCAGCGTATGATCGATTCTGTTACGGCGATGCTTAATATGTCGCGCATTGAGCTCGGTACATTCACAACCGAATTCGAGCTGACTGATACGACAAAGCTACTCGAGAATGTGCTTGTTGAGATACAACACCAAGTAAAAGAAAAGGAACTGATCATCAAGAAAATCCTCTCGCAATCTCTTGTGCCGCTTATGCTTGATCCGACACTCGTCCAGCTCATTATGCAAAATCTCATCACCAACGCAGTAAAATACACAGGCAAACATGGGTGTGTGACCATAACGATGGAAGCATCGAACAATGAATTTCTTTTCTCGATTAAGGATACCGGCTACGGTATTCCTGATGAAGACCAAGACAAGGTATTCACAAAGCTTTTTCGTGCAGAGAACGCAAGGCGCATGGATTCGACTGGTACCGGCTTGGGGCTCTATATCACCAAGAGCATCGTTAATAGCCTAAACGGAAGTATTCGCTTTGTCTCGAAAGAGGGCAAGGGAAGCGAGTTCTTTGTCACGCTTCCTGTAGGTAAAGCTATCAAGCTACATCCTTTGAATAATACGAAAAAAGCACAGTAATTATCATTTAACACATTTAACATGGAAGCAACAACAGAAAACAAAAAAAGCATTCTTATTGTCGAGGACGACGAATCACTGCAGCACGCACTTGCAGACAAGTTTACTCGTGAAGGATTCGAAACGCACACCGCACTCACCGGAAAAAGTGGGCTTGAAAGCGCGCTCGCCAACCATCCTGATATCATTTTGCTCGATATCGTTATGCCAGAGATGGATGGACCAACGATGCTTGAGAAATTGCGACAAGAGGGGGAGTGGGGCAAGAAGGCACGTGTGATATTTTTAACCAATTTAAGTCAGACAAGCGATAAGATGCTCGAACAAATAATGCGCGATGAGCCGGTCTTCTATCTCGTAAAGAGTAATATGCTGCTCTCGGGAGTAGTTGCGCGAGTTAACGAAAGTCTTCTCACCTCGTAATGGAGCATCAATAAAATACCACCCCATTAATGGAGTGGTATTTTATTGATAACGCGATAAACCTGTTTATTGATATGAGGTTATCGCAAATCCCCATGCTTTTTGGAATCGCCACATTGCACGCAGAACATTTTCGTTCGCTAGCGCGGTGTCGCCCCTCTCTAGCATCTTGCTCGCACGAGCAATTTTCCAATGTGAGCCACCTGAAGCTTTGGCATCAGTTATCGCTATGTTTGCTATGTCTCTGTCGGCTTGTGCAAGTCTCACTATGAATCCTTGTAGTACTGAGTCGTCGACGTCACTGTCGCTATCTTCAACAAGTTTCTGTAATGCCTTTACCGACTCTTGTTCTTCGTCAAAGACCTTGTCGCCGTTATGTGCGCTGACGTGGTCGTTGTCTACCCACAAATCATCGGCAAGAGAAGCCTGAAGATGGATGATCGCAACATTTAGCTGTTTCATGTGGAGCGTACAAGCCGCGTGTGCGTCACGAAGTGCGATGAGTTCATCGAGAACATTTTGCTTATCTTGCCTTGGGCCTGCATCTGGAACTGGAGGCGTAGTCGTTCCCGTTGTCGTCCCGCTCACGAATGTATTCGTGAGTGTACAATTTCGTGCCATGCTGCCACTTATCATGACCGTGCCTGATGCACTACAGTCGCCACTTATCATGAGTGCGTAGTTTGCGGGGACTCCTGTTTCACTCACGATATATGCACCTGAGCTTGTCGCAAGTCCCGAATACATAGTTCCTGTGGCTGTGCCCGCCTTAGGACTACCGCTTACTTCCACTCCATTCTTCATGACATGGATCAGGAAGTCAGATGAGGTGGCAGTGCCTCCCACGACTAGCTTCTTTACCATGAGACTACCGAGGTTATTTGTGGGAGGGGTGGTGGTCGGTGTTGTGCTTGGTGCTACATATGTATTCATCAGTGTGCAGGTCTTGGTCGTACTTGCGCTTATGGTAACCATGCCACTTGGGCTACACTCTCCAGACATATCGAGAGTATAGTTCGCGGGGCCCCCTGTCTCGCTTAGCATGTAAGAGCTTGTGCCAGCTAAAAGTCCTGAATATAAGGTGCCCGTACTTGAACCTGCCTTAGGACTACCGCTTACTTCCACTCCACTTTTCATCACATGGACGAGGAAGTCAGATGAGGTTGCCGTGCCTCCCACGACCAGCTTCTTTACCATGAGACTACCGAGGTTATTTGTGGGAGGGGTGGTGGTCGCACCCGCAGTTGCACAGTAATTCACTACAGCTTTATATAAGAGCCCAGTTGGGTTTGAAGTAAATGCTCCGCCCCAATTACGAACGACAAAGTTGAGTGTGTTCGTGCCAGTGACGGGGGAGAATATCGTATGATAGACATTGCTATATACTGCAGGTTTATTTGGAGGAACGAGGCCGAAGACATCCTCTACAACTCCGCCCGTGCTCTGCACAAATAAGTCATTTGAATAAACAGCTGCAGCATTGTCTGCGGTATACCAAATATCAGCTGCTGTTAGTGTCGCGTTAGCGGGGAGGGTGAAAGAATCTTTAAACAAACGCCACTGGTCTGCGTTCGCTAATCCCTCTGTATTGCCCATCGCACCCGGGGATGTTGTCGCACTCGATATCCACCGAGACGAGCCCCCACTAAAGTCAGCACTTGCAAGTGGGTCTACCCAAGGAGGAATGATCGTTACTGTGTTCGTCGCGAAGTCATAGGTATGTGCATACGAGGCAACCGTAAGGGGATGTGCGACGGGATTTGTCTCGGTAAATCCTGCTGTTTGCGTCGTGCTTCCCGAAGCAAGTGTTATCGTACTGCACACTTGCTCTGCGGCAAAAGCAGTAGTTCCAAAACCAATTGATAATCCAAACGAACTGACGAGTAGTGCTGCAAGCGTGATTGCCGCAAGATTTTTGTGGCGATGCTTTCGCTCCGGCACCCTTGTGTTGATAATTTTCATCATAAGTGTGGTGAACAAATTAATTATTGATAATAGAAAGACTTAGCTGTTAAGTGAAAGGACTTATGCTGCAGTAGTGAACAACGGCTTACGTGTAAAATTTATTAAAGAAAACCTTTAAACGCGTATGACCAGATATATAAGCCACGTCCAATACTAGCAGTAGGTCGGTGAAACAATAGTGAAGCATTTTTGTTCATTTTTTGATCATGCTTATTCCCTTATATATAAAAAAAGAAGGGGAGTACCCTTCATTTTTGCGGCTCGTGTTTTTCCGGGGAGAATTATTATCCTACTTCTGCAGTATACGGAAACCATATATGAGAATAGCAGCGCACAAAAGTGCCATCAGTAATCCATAAATATTTATTGTCACTGCGTTCCCGTGACCTAAGCTGCTCACAATAACTCCTCCCGTTACTGCGCCATTAACACCCAGTGCCATGTTTATCCCTCTCTCTGGGTCCCTCGTTTTGCTACGCATAAGCGTTGAGCCATACCAACCCACAAGAGAGCCGAGTACTATCCAAAGTATGATCGCAGTAATCATGATTAATTGATTTAAATATTATTTATACTTTGTAAAAAATTTGCCCTTTCTTAGACCTCATTGACCGTTGCCTGACTTTGATCCGTGCGCGTATCAATAATTTTATGCTCTGTCTCTGGCAAGTGAGCTGTTAGAATACACCAACGAAGTGAAGAGCGAATGAATGTTGTGAAATATACTTTAAGTATCAAACTCATCGTTCTGACTCATGAGGCTTGAGAGCGGAGGATCGTATTCTTCTTTTGTGTTCGCATTAAAAGGTGGTGGAATGCGGTAGGTCGAAAGCAGGATGACTTGCTCCCTGTTTCTCGCTGCATGCGTCAGCGGCTTTGGTATTTCATTTTTTTCATCAGGTTGATCGTTGTTCACAGGCATATTGTTATTGATAAACAAACAGAGCCAACTATTTGGAGAAGATGGCCCTGTTTCATTTGGAGGATCTAGGTATTTTTATACTGTAGAGTACTCTGTTTGGGCGTCCGCGACAGCATGCTTCTGGGGCATTTCTGAAAGAAGTAGAAAATGCGAGATCTTGTCTCATCGTGAGTCCTAGTTTACTTCTGCGATGATGGAAGATCATTTGCATGGGTAAAGCGTATTAACAACGGATAAGACCTGCACGAGGCGGGTGGAATATACACAAGAGCGTAACGTGCACGCCCGTCCCCTCAAACAGTTGAGTAAACCCTGAAAATAGTATAGTCGGGTTCCACATATTTAAGAGGAGGGGCGTGCAAATTTAAATCGTGGCGGGAAATTTGCACTAAAAAATATATATCAAGCAAGAGAACACACTAACAAAAACGATGAACTAGGTGAAAATGCTTGCAAGTCATTTTTTACTCTTCTCAATACAGTTTACTTAAAGCGCATGAAGAGAGTGTGAACTGCCTACGTGCCAACTGCGGTTTAGACAGTCAAAAGAATTGAGCGAGATTATAAAAAAGCATCACTGCTGTGAATGTATACGATAACTGACCCCACGAGATAAGGGTCAGTTATTTTGGAAATTGTACGGTGAAAGTGCTGCCCTTGCCCATAGTACTATCGACGACTATTGTCGCGTCATGCATCTTCACTATCTCGCGAACTATGGTAAGTCCGAGCCCGCTTCCGCCCTTTGGCCCGTTCGTACCCTTGTAGAATACCTCGAAGATGTGCGGCAGATCACTTTCTGATATGCCTCGCCCTTTGTCAGTTACTGACAAGGCAGAAGAAAGGTGTGAGTTTTCTGCAGATAGAATTACTGTACCGCCGCGCGATGAATTTGCAATTGCGTTTTTTGTCAGGTTTACGAGCATTTCTTCGAGTGCAGTGAAGTTACCCCACACTTTGACGGGCGTACCCACGCTTGTCTCAATGCTCACACCTGCTGCCGCCGCTTGAGTGGAAAGAAGATTCTTGGTCTTCTTTATGACATTCGTGATATCGACGGGTGACATCTCGAGCCTCAGGTTGCTTTCAAAAGAAGCGATGTGGATGAAGAACTCGATGATATTTGCCATGCGGTCCACTTCTTCGGTGATACTTTTGGTCAGATCCATGACTTGCTCAGTCGTGAGCATTTCACGGTACATACGCGCGACCTCTGCGGTAGTTTTTAATACTGAAAGGGGGGTGCGAAGTTCGTGGGAGACATTCGCAGCAAAATATTTTTGTTTCTGACGAACCAATTCTATCGGCTCAACAACGATGCGGGTAAGTGCGTATGCGCTGAGCGCGATGAAGAGCGCAACGAAAAACTGTATTCCCGCACTCGCACCCCGCAACTGTTCTAGGCTGTGAGTTCCCAAGAGTGATATCTTTTGTCCCAGACTATAGTCGGTGAAAAAGTGATAGCCCAATTGCGTAAGTGTTGGATTGGTTGCGAGATCAAGCAGGGTATATACGGTGAATACGCCGAGCGTAAACACAAGGAAGAATTTCGTCTCCGTGTTGCCAAGAAGCCTCCGCAGATTCCTACTGACAACCCTATTCTTTGATCGTATAGCCCACCCCTCGAATAGTTTCCAATAATTTTTTTGAGTATCCTTCATCGATTTTTTTTCTAAGATTTTTAATGTGGGCATCTATGACATTGCTAAGCGAGCTATCTGCAAAATCCCACAAATGCGCAAATATATCTTCGCGTCCCATGACTTGGTTCGGGTGACGCATAAGATATTGTAAAAGTTCGAATTCTTTAAGTGTAAGCTCGATCTGCTTCTCGCCGCGTGTCACCTCACGTGTCGAAGGATTGAGAACGAGATCGTGTAATTTTAAGATACCTGGTAATGATTCACGCGGTCTGCGCAGGAGTGCCTGCATGCGTGCGTGTAATTCTCCGAATGCGAAAGGCTTGACCAAGTAGTCGTCCGCACCGCTGTTGAGTGCAAGGATCTTGTCTTCAATGCCATCGCGGGCGGTAAGAATAAGAATTGGAAGCGTGACACCAAGCGCACGAACGCTTTTGCAGATCTCAAAGCCGTTCTTTCCAGGCAGCATGAGGTCTAAGATAACGATGTCGTAGTCATTGCGGCACATGAGAATTCTATTCTCTCCCCGAGGGCCGTCCTCGATAATATCGACCGTGTAGCCTTCATACTTTAGCCCTGACTTAAGTGCCTGCGCGAGCTTTTCTTCATCTTCGACGATTAATACCTTCATAAATGTTGTGCGTGAGCGATTTAATAATTATTTTGTTAGTATCTCAATGATAAGCAAAGTGCATGAAATTTTCATGAAGATTAATGTCTATCTAAGATTGGCAATTTATCGTTTAAATGAGCCAGATTTATGATATATTATAGTATAGTTATGCAAATTTGTCAAGATAGAACATTTTTCGATACTGGGAACTCTTGCGCCCTACTCTCTGTAGATGAGCATAATAAAATCCCCGGCTGATTCATAGATCGCCGGGGAAAAGGTTAAAAACAGCAAAAGAACGGCTATAAACATTGAAATATTGTTATTTTACGGTTACGCTTTTTGCGAGATTGCGCGGTTTGTCAGGGTCGTTTCCAGCAAGGACGGCTAAGTGATATGCCAAAAGTTGTATCGGAATGATGCTTGCAATTGGTGAAGCGAGACCGAGATCCGGTGTCCTCACCCATTCCTCAAACAATTTACTCGGTTTCGGACCAATGCCAATCACGTAAGCACCGCGACTCTTAAGCTCCGTGGTGTTGGACTGCATATCTGCGTACGTTTCATCATCTGGCGTAAGAGCGATAATGGGCGTGCCTTTTTCAATGAGGGCGATGGGGCCATGCTTGAGCTCGCCACCATCGAAGCCTTCTGCGTGGATATAGGAAACTTCCTGTATCTTTATTGCAGCTTCATGTGCGATAGGCGCATTCAACCCTCGGCCGATGATATAGATGTCACGAAGTGCTTGCTTCGATAGATAATCAGGGAACGTATTACCGGCGTAGATTCTTTCAGCAATTTTTCGCATTTCGTCTGAAAGATCCGTGTTCACCCACGCGTAGAGCTTTTTAACGACTATGTGCAAAAGGGACTTACCTTCGGCAAGCTTACCTGCTTGTGCGAATGCGAGGAGCAAGAGTACCGCTATCTGCGCGGTCGCCGCTTTTGTCGATGCCACCGCTATCTCAGGGCCGGTATTGATGAAGAGCGTGTCTGTAGACATTCTGTTCATAGAAGAGGCAACGACATTTAAGAGCGAATAAATTTCCGCGCCGTTTTTCTTACCGGCACACAGCGCCTCAAGCACATCGGCGGTCTCGCCACTTTGAGAGACTGCGAAAAGGAGCGTACCACTATCGACGAACTGTTCGTACAGCTTGAACTCTGAGCCGACATGAGTGCGCGCAAGTTTGTGGGCAACCGTCGCACTATATAGTTCACCGAGTTTGGCCATCTTTGCGGCTGTGCCGCATCCGATGAATATCAAATCGTGCGCAGTCATCATTTTGTTAGCGACGGTGTGAAGTTTTTTATTCTCCTGACAGATGGCACTACCGATGGCTTTCGGTTGTTCAAGGATCTCTTTCAACATGAAGTGGGGGTGCCCATCTTTTGTCGCACTGCCTTTGTTCCAAGTCACCTCAGACCATACCGGGTCAACGACCCTGCCGTTTCTCAAATTTCGAATGAGAATGCTGTCGCAATCTATGCGCATGTAATCGTGGTCGTTTGGGTAAGACACCGTGCGTGTGTGGTCCAAAAATGCCGGAACATCAGAGGCCAGATAATACCCATCAAGCCCACGACCGATGACAAGTGGTGAGCCATCACGTAGGGCGAGAAGATATTGCTCGCCTTCTTTCATTGCGACAAATGCATATCGCCCTGATAGCATCTTGCCCGTTTCAATGAACGCTTCCTCAAATGTCTTGCCCGCCTCAATGAAGTAGTCGATCAGATGCGGTATCACTTCGGTGTCTGTTTCAGAAACAAAGAGTTCATTAGCAGTTATGCCCATTTTCCAAACAAGGAATTCACGCAGCTCTAGGTGATTTTCAACTATACCGTTGTGAACCACGGCTATGGTCTTTGTTCTATTGAAATGCGGATGCGAATTTGCTTCCGTCACTCCACCATGTGTAGCCCAGCGTGAATGTCCTATCGACATGTTACTAAGGATCTGCCCCAGCTCTTGGTTGCCGACCCCCGAGATCTTACCGACGGCTTTCGTTGTGACGATGCCGGCGTCGGTCATGGTCGCAATGCCCCATGAATCATAGCCGCGATATTCGAGGTCGCACAACGCGCTTTGCGTTACCCTTGTGGCGTCTACTTGCTTGTTGCCAATGAATCCAAATATGCCGCACATAAAATATTCCTTTTGTGTTGAACGATCCGAGGTGAGTATAGATGAGCTCGATGAATGTGAGATGAAACGGCCGCGATGCAAATTTTGTATTAAAGAATTTTTCGACTTCGTTGTCAACGATGCAAGTGCGCGCGCGATGGCACTTTTTATCTCTCTGCAAAGCGTCTGTAAAGTTCATGAAGTTATTGCAAAAAAATCCTCATCTTATCCTCTTGGTAATAGGGTTGAACCTCTATTCATCGTATTTTCATCATGCTATATCTGGAGTCAGAAAATTCCTCAGCATAAAGAGGTCAGTGAACATTTAGAGCAGTGCATAAAAATTGTAAATTAATCTCGAACGTTATATGAAAAAGAAATTAGCAGCGATAGTTTCGGCAATACTTATTCTTGCAGGCGTCATTTCCCCGATGAGCTTAAGTGTTGCCTACGCTGCTGCAAAGACCTCATTCGCTATGACCAGTCTTGCAAGTGCATGTGTGGACGGAGTTCCGCAAGTAAGCGCGACGTGGACCGGATCAAGCGCAACATATCTGCTCGACCGACAGTACCCCCAGACGACCGCATGGGAGACAACCGGAGCCTCCAACAGTAATTCACTCACCGATGCAACTTGGCTTCCAGGTTATGAGACAGGGGTATATTCTTACCGCGTAAGTGCAGACACTTTGGTCACCGCGCCTATGCAAGTGACAATTAGCGATTGTGCTGCTGCTGTTATTCCTGCTCCAACCCCCACCCCAACCCCAACCCCAACCCCAACCCCAACGACAAGCCAACCCCAACCGGGCGGCTCCGCCGACCGGCCAACCCACGCACCGGCTCCGCCGGTTTAAACCCACGTGGCCCTGAAAGCCGGCTC
>JAYTYM010000093.1:0-4778 GCA_043742365.1 bacterium
ACAAGGTGCAAATGCTCCAAGCTGCTTTATCGAGGAGATGATGATCGCCGGAAATTGATATTTGTTCTTTTCGAAAGCAAACCGCCTTACGTTATGTAAGGCGGTTTTTTATACTTAAAAAAATTTAATATTTTATTCCCAACTTTCAACTATCTTCCTATCAAGTGCGCGCGATGAATCATCACCAATACCCTTAAGCACCGCTGCTTTAATGTCTGCATTTCCTCTCAGTGCTGTATTTCTGACTACTCCTGTGGGTGTGAGCCACTTCGCTTTAGCGGCGACCGAGTTTAATAAAAGCGCCTTTTCATTATCATCTATTTCCCCTTGCAACATTTTAGTGAATAGTTCCTCTTCAAGAGCTCCGCGCTCACCTTGATTCGCAAGAATTTCTTCAAGGGGAAGTGGGCTGTCCGTCTCAGAAGAAGTGAGGGTATCGCTTAAGAGTAGTTCTCTTGCTCTCTCGGTTGCCAGCGAGACTCTCTCTGTGCTTTCTTGCGCAGATTCAGCTGTAGCAGTATTAGACTCATCCACTAAACCCAACTCGGCTCTGATCTCTGCAATCGCTTCAGATTCTTGAGGTGTGGGCTCTGCACTTTCATTTGCAACCCTGACGGACTGCAGCGTATCTGCTTCAAATAACTCTAAGGATTCTGACTCCGCTCCTGTTTCAGCGGTAGACTCATTTTCTAAGCTGTTTTCTGCTTTTACTTCAGCTACGTAATTTGCACTTGGATCAAAGTCCAGTGGAGCGTTATTGGGATTAGTCATTTAGTAATCCTACATTTAATATGAAATATTTCAACTTCGAAAAATAAAATTTCTACTTTCGGTTTATATCTCATATAATCTTTACGCATACTATACTAATGGATATAATGCATCGTATGAACATAAAAAACATCATTGCTGGGGTACTTATTGCCGTAACATTTTTTATTGCTGGTATGGGCGTCATGCTTATGCAGGATCGCCAAAGCGCTGCAGTAGTATCAAGCACAGCAACACCGATCGTTATTGCAACACTTCATTTGCACCGCGGCGGCGACATGTCTAGTGGTGAGGAAGATATCGTGCTCGACAATAGTAGCAATATCGTAAGCAAAAGGGTCACTTATGTGAACGGAACAAGTAGCATGCAAAAGAGCACAGGCAAACTCGATTCTTATCGCAAGCAAATGATGATCGAAGCCACACTTGCACAACGCAAGTCGACCTCTATCGTTAGCGACCCTACTGCTGGACCAGATATGGAGCAAAGCACCCTCGAGTACACGCTCTTAAGCGGAAAAACTTATAAGCTGCAGTGTGTTTCAAGCGGAAGTAAGTGTGCAAAACTTACTGACGCACTATTCGCAGATTTCCACTCAATACTCACCCACCAAGGCGCCAGCGACTAAATTCACGAACGACAGTTAAAACTTTAATTTTTGGGATGAATACATAGACCCATAACGCTCAAAGTAGGCGAATGGGAAATTGGGATGCAATACGAAGTCCTGGAGGAAGCTCATGTTTGAGCAGACGTACTCTGGTACGTTCGCCAAACTGAGCGACCGAAGGACGAGTAGTGCGCCCAATTTGCCGGTCGACTAGTGGTGGGCTTCGCCGGCGCGAGGAATACCGAGTGCGATAAGCTTTTCAGTCAACCGCACCACATCAAACCCCTGCTTCTGCGACAATCCCACTCCCCCGTCGGTTGGCTTAAGCGTCATTTGCATTGCAAACTCATCGCGTTTTGTGAAGCCACCTATGCGCTGTGCGATAGACTCTTCGAAGTTCGCTTTTTGGCCGGCGTCGAGCTTGAGATCGAATTGGGTAGCAATGAATTCTGCGAGTCGATTGATGAGCTCAAGTCCGCGAATCTGGGTGATTGTTGTGGAGCGTGAACGGCGATAGCGCTGAATATCTCTCGCATGTACAACAATGTCAGTGAGTTTCTGACTGATCTCGGTCGCGCGTGCAACGGGAAGCCCTACACCACCAGAAGCGAAATCTTTCATGAGCATGCTCAGGTAGTGGGTGTCATCCATTTTGCCTGAGATCACTCCTTCGGTGAACTTTTGCAATCGTTGAATCTGATCAAACGTCAGCTCTTCGATAAGATAATTGATGACGCTCTTTACTTGTAGTTCGTCTGGGGAATCGTATGGATAAATACGCGCGATCTGTTCGATCTCGGTCACAATTGTCGTGCCTGGTGGAAGTTTCAAAATTTGCTTTTTCTCTGGGTTAGGAACGACGCGCTCGATCTTACCGTCGGACATATACACAATGCGATGCGCATATGGAAGATACTTTGCATCGTGGGTCACGAGAATAACTGTCTTTTTATCTTTCTCATTGATCTCTGCGAGCGTATCCATAACCTGCGCCGCAGTGATGGAGTCGAGGTTACCAACCGGCTCATCAGCGATGAGGATCTGTGGGTCATTCACCAGCGAGCGCGCAACAGACACACGCTGCTGTTGACCACCAGAAAGTAGCGTCGGACGCTTGTTGGCAACGTGATCGATCATAAAGCGGCGGCAAAGATCCATCCCGCGCACAACACGCTCCGCCGGTGGAACACCCGCGAAGATAAGCGGCAAGGCGACATTATCGAGCACGGAAATAGAGTTGATGAGATTGAACGACTGATACATGATACCCATGGTCTTGCGTTGGAACATCACCATCTGCATCGCATCAAAGTCATAGATACTTTCGCCGTTGACATACATGTAGCCGGAGGATGGCGCGAGCACCCCGAACATACAATAGAGAAGTGTCGACTTACCACAGCCAGATGGGCCAAAGAGAATGATATATTCAGAATCGTAGATCTCAACAGTCGCCCCCTTGTTGGCGCGAAATTCGTTCTCCTTCCCTTCGTTGTAGGTGATCTCGATTCTGTCTCCAAAAATAATCGGCTTTGCCATACTCCTTCTATTATATAGAATGCGGGGCAATGATGCACAACATTCAAGCACTGATGCTTTAGTTTGCTATATAATAATGAATATCATGCCAAAGAACATTCTTGTTGTTGAAGATTCCACACTCTTGCGTGCAGTCGTGCGTGACGCGCTACTTTCTGGAGGTTTTGTCGTAAGTGAAGCAGAGAACGGAAAGATAGGTCTTGAGAAAGCGCTCGCTCTACATCCCGACCTCATCATGCTCGACCTCATCATGCCGGTCATGGATGGTATGAGCATGTTCAAGGAATTACGAACTGATGCGTGGGGTGCACTTGTACCCGTCATTATGTTTTCAGATGCAGATGGCGACAAGGTGACGACTTGGATAGATGGAGAAAAACTCGATTTTTTCAAAAAAGATAACTGGATGATCGAAGAGGTCATTACGAAGGTCAAAGACCGGCTGGGTATAGTATAAAAAAATCGCTCCGTTCTAAACGAAGCGATCGTATTAATGAGACGAACTCAAAAGCGAGCGGAAGTACTCACGGAATTCGCACATTTTTTGCGCACGATGTGAAGGATGAAGCGTCTCTTCAAGATGCTTCGGCAAGGAGCTCGAAAGATCGGTACCACCTGTGCCGATGGGCGCATGGTCGCCAACGCGGATAGCGGGTTGAACAATATGCGTCACCGCGAGTGTGAAGTGTGACTTGCGAAACTCTGCAAGCGAGAGACGGGTCGCGATGAGCGCTTGCCGAACGTCTTCACTCTTACTTTCCCATGCATCCCACGTCGTAGCCTCGGGCATCCACCTCTCTTTGTCATCGAAGCGAAGCACAAACTTGCGATGTGCGGGTGGGGTATGCTTCCTGAGCATTCCATCTAAGTGCTCACTCAGCTTTCTTGCCTTCGGATCGCTCTGATCATGATGCACACAAAGGAAACGATCAAGAAGTGGCGCTATCGAACTCTGCGCTCCAGTTTGGCCGAGCGAGTGCTGTGGAATGCCCTTGAGTGCGCGAACCCCATGAAAGAGTACACCTTCAGGAACTCGAACAAAACCAGAAAGATACGGCCGTACATGGTCATAGTAAACCTGCGGAGTACAGCGCTCATTCATGCGCTCAATAGTTGCCTGCATGGCATAAAGCGCGGTCTCTACCACGCGAAGCTCGCGAACGAGTGTGGCGCTATCACCTGCTATACGCGCATCTTCAGCCGAGAGAACTGCGGCAAGGAGCGCACCTGCCCTAGATTCAATGTCGACATGAATTGCAACAAACCAATCTTCTGCTCGGAATCTCTCCCTACTTGTACTTGGATTGAAGTGAGTGAGCATGGTCACGTTGTCGGCAGTTATCGGAAGTTCTGCGTTGATGCGTTTCCAATTCTTGCCCGCATACATCATGTAATTGAAGGAGTGATCGACGCCGAGCTTTTTGCACAGCTTATAGAAAAGCGTAGCAAGTCCGACGGGAAGCTCTGTGCGAGGTGACTTTGGATAGTTCTCCCAAACGTACGACTGCACAAGAAATCCCATGATGATAGACAGTCGCCAGAGCACCGCGCTCGGCACGTCATGGAGCTTCCCTTTGAATGCTGACAATGCGTCGGCGGAAGCCTTGTATGTTCCCAAGCGCAGATGTTCGGGCAGAGACTCTCCGAGAGCTACCCACTGTGCAAAGCGGGGGCAATATTCTGGAGGAATCTCCGTAAGCGGGTCACATAGACCCAAGAATCCCCTTTCAGCACTTACATCATAGCGGGCCAAAAAACGCGAAACGTCTTTGACGCGTGGTGTGTGAGTACGCATGTAGCATCTCCATAAAGAAACATTCTAAACTGACTATACTCGAGTATCGGTATCTTTCAAGT
>JAYTYM010000094.1:0-2686 GCA_043742365.1 bacterium
AGGCGATGAAGCCGAGTTTGAGACTATTGATAGAAGCAATAAATCGGGAGTGTTCTTCGAGAAGCTCCTTGACCTTTTCTTCAAGTTCTCTGTTGTAGCTTGCGATCTTATCGAGCATTTGATTGAAGGTTTGGGCGAGCTTCCCCACCTCATCATTTGTATGCATTTCCGCACGGAGCGAGAAATTTCCACTAATAATGACCTCCGCTATCTTCGTGAGCTTGACGAGCGGATCGGTGATGACCTTAGAGATGTAGTAGCCCAATATAATAGAGACGAGAGCCGACAGAAGGAGAATGACGAATGATAGCTTAAGGAGTTCAATCACGGGTGCGTAAGCCTCGGAAACAGGAAGCTCAACTATGACGGCCCAATTAGGAGAGTCGAGTGACACTGCCGTCGCAACAACGCTTTGGCCATCAATACCACGCGATGTACTTATGGGCCTTTCTGAATTCGCGGATCCTGACATGAATTGTGCAACAGGCAGGAGCGCGCGTTCATTCTCACCTAAAAGCACCCTGCTTATATCTTTATAAGCGATGAGCCTGCCGACACCGTCAACCACGTATGCGCTCCCATGATCGCCGACGTGAAGCCCGCCGACAAGATCCCAAATGAATTTAAGGTTTATTTCAGCAACATATGCACCGACAGATTCGCGAAAGAGGTTGTTTGTAGGTACTGCAATAAGCATAAGTGGTTCATTGGTTGTCGTGTCGATGTATGTGGTACTGATGAACACACGACCGGATTGTGTTGTTTTCAGGAGCTGCTCCTTAAATAAAGAAACAGGGTCACCTCCAGATATTTTTGACAACCGCGAAACATGCTCGAGCTCGCTACCGTTCTTATCAAGAATAAACAACTGCCGCATCTCGGGATTTCGCCCGAGAAGTTTTTCACTTACAATATGCCGATTTTCAGGTTTTGTGCCAAGGTCATTAATATCACTTGCTTGCTCCAAAACCTTTATTTTTTCTTTTACGAAATTATTCACCACCGCAGCTGCTTCTTTTGCGATCAACTCTTCCTGATTTTTGATTATCTTCTGCTGTGCTTGGTAATTGAAATATGTCTCTAAGGACGTTGCGATAAGCAAAATAAAGACAGTCAAAATCAGAAAAACTGTAGTGAGTGTTTTTCTCAGACTACGGAACTTTGGCGGTTGTGAGTGGTGACTGGACTCCATTGTGGTTAATTTGAACAACTACTTTTTAATGATCTCCGTCGCTCGCGCCAAGAATCCTTCAGTTACCGTAAGTCCGAGCTCCTTTGCGAGTGTGTAATTGAAGCGCAACACTGACTCTGGGGAGACTACGGGAATAGACCCAGGGTTTTCCCCTTGAAGTATCTTATGCGCAATTGGGGCTCCAAGCTTACCTGACTCTACGATGTTCGGGGTATAACTAAAGACTGCTCCTTGGTCGGCCTCGAAGCCTGCATTGCCTCCGATGGGAAGTTTGTGTTTTTTAGCAAATTCAGTTACGAGTTTCCATCCTTCTGGTGACTGGACTATAACCTCTGGCATGACCAACATCGCATCTACGCCAATATCGTGCATATTATCCCTTTCTGCGAGAACTGTTTGCAGGTCGGTGACATTTTTGATCTGTGTTTCCATAAGTGTGACACCGGTGGACTTGGTCGCTATGCGGAGTTTGAGCGCGGCACTCTGTGAGGTGGGATATTCTGGGTCGTATATAACCCAGACGCGTTTTAATTTCGGCATGAGCTCATGCAAGAGCTCGAAGCGCTTTGCTGCAAGTTCTGCTGTGTCAAAACTCACGCCCGTGAGGTTGCCACCTGGGTGTGCCGAACTTTCGATGATATTATTTCCCTCCACAGAAGTATAATCAAAGACAACGGGAATATTTGTGCCTGCGGTCACCTCTTTTGCGTCCATGGCGACGAGGGTGGGGAAAACGAACATTAGATCAACTTTTTCATCGATAAAACGACGTAGCACTCTTTTATTGTCTACGTGGCTTAAGTTGACGTGTTCTTCATCGTAGACAATATTCTTGCCTTCCACATAACCTAATTCGCTCATCTTACTCTTGAACCCGTCCGCTGCGGTAATATAAGAATCGACACCCGAGAGAATTCCGACATGGTAGATCTTTATGGCGGCATTTGTTTCAGGCTTAGCCTGCTTGAGGTGTGCGTAAGCAGCAAGTGTGAGTGCGGCGGAGAGTATGACAATGATGCCAATAGCTATCTTATGAGACTGCTTGGTCAAGGTGAGGAAAATACTCATAAATAATTATTTGATTATTTCATTTGCACTGCTCATAAAGCCCTCGCTCGGGATAATTCCAAGTGCTCGTGCAGCTCTATAATTGAATCGCAAACTTGCCTCTGGCGTAACTACGGGTATGGATCCTGGGTCTTGACCGTGGAGTATTTTATCAGCAATAGGGGCTGCTAATTTGCCGGCCGATATCGCATTTGGGGTATAGCTAAACAACGCTCCCATATCAGCTTGATTGCTTGCATTACCCGCTATCGGCAGGTGATGTTCGCTAGCAAAGACTGAGATTAGTTTCCATCCTGCATCTGACTGCACGAGGGGCTGCGGCATGATGAAAATAGCCTCGATACCCACATCATGTGCCTTCGATCTCGCTGTCAAAAGTTCACTAAGATCGGTGATATTCGATATCGTCGATTCAACCAGCTTTAC
>JAYTYM010000095.1:0-9447 GCA_043742365.1 bacterium
AAATGGTTAAGATAGCT
Source organism: bacterium (assembly GCA_043742365.1). Lineage (GTDB taxonomy): Bacteria > Patescibacteriota > Minisyncoccia > Phycocordibacterales > UBA6899 > MHLP01. The sequence continues at coordinate 18 of JAYTYM010000095.1, forward strand.
TGCGAGTCGATCTCGCCGACAAACTCATACCCCAAAATATATCATATTTGGTAGCAATGATGAATCACCAGAGATTATCTCCACCTATTTGGCAAACCGACAAAAGGCGGGCGGGGTCGTCCTACTTTTTTGAGCTAAAAAGCTCGATTTTTCGTAGACGAGGCAATTTCTTGATCTCCGCTTCTCGCTTTGAGGCAGCGCTTCTGTCTTTGTGTGCCTCACTATAGAGCATACGTAGGGCTCCATGTGTGCGCGTATAATGGCCACCCTTCCCGCTCTTGTGCTCTTCGAGTCTGCGGTCAATATCTGTGGTAATGCCTGTATACAGAGTCTTGTCTTTGCAGAGGAGAAGATAAACGTAATACATGTTTATGTAGTCTCAGAAGTAACAAGCGTGCTGCAATCGGTGCTGCAATAAACCTGCTGTAGTGGGGCGCACTCAACACATGCGAGAAAGTGCAGATGGCAGGTGTTGTTCATGCAGTTCACATACTGCTCAGTCTTGGCGTTACAGAGTTTGCAGGTGCCTATTATTTCACGATCGTCTCCGCCGAAGTCCATAGTCAAACGCTGGTCAAATGTGTACAGCGTTCCAAGGAAGTCCTTACCCGGATACTTTTCCATATACGCGTGTATTCCGTCCTCGAGCTGATACACATCTTTGAATCCCTTATTCATGAGATACGCAGACATCTTTTCGCAACGCACTCCTCCGGTGCAAACCGTGAGTACGGTTTTATCCTTGAGCGACTCAAGCGCTTTTATCGCCTCGGGGAGATCACGAGAATTTTCTAGACCCGGATCGATCGCATTCTTAAAATGTCCTGAAATATATTCATAACTATTGCGCATATCGACGACGACAAAATCCTTGTCGTTCTTATACCACTCATGCAGCTCTTCGGGCTTAAGCCTGGGCGCGGTGCGGACTCGTGGATCAGCTTCTTCTTGTGAAAATTTAGTACCGACAATTTCTTCTTTGACCTTAATCATAAGCTTAGGAAAAGACTCCCCTGTGCCCACACTTCGCTTGACACGCACATCGGCAAAACGTTCGTCGCGCATGAATTCGAGAGCGAACTGCTCCGTCGCCTCAGTGAGGCCTTCGACCGTGCCGTTTAAGCCTTCGTGAGCCACAAGGATCCGGCCTTTGAGCTCATATTTCTCACACAATACCCGCAAATCCCGCATGAGTTTGTGCGGGTCTGTAATCGTGACGTATTTATAAAATAAGAGTACCTGATACATAAGTCTTATTAACAAGACTATAATATCGTGGACGGAAAGAAAAGCACGACAAAGTCTTGATGCTGTTTTCTGCAAAGCGCACCAGAACCATCCAATGTAAAGTGGTCTCTTTTCATTATCCAAAAGAGTGCTATCATCGAGGCATGAAAACATATACTGGCGGCTGCCATTGCGGCAAAGTGAGCTTTGAGGTCGATACCGAACTCGACAAGGTCATTTCATGTAACTGTTCTATCTGCCTCAAGCGCGGACTCTTGCTTACTTTTGTTCCAGCGAGCCAATTTCGCCTGCGGCTCGGTGAGGGCGAGCTCAAGGACTATCGATTCAACACGATGCGTATCAGACACCGCTTCTGCAAAGAGTGCGGCGTTGAAGCATTTGGAATGGGCAAAAGCCCGGACGGAAGTGAGAGCGTTGCCGTCAACGTCCGCTGTATCGATGGTGTTGACCTCGACGACATCGAAGCAACTCCATTCGACGGAAAAAGTATGTAAATTTAGTGGATCGATGCGAGCGACTCATCTTCGACTGGTTCATTTCGAGCACTCTTGAGTGTGCTTCCCCACCACAGAAGTTCTGCAAGCATTGCTTCAGCTTTTTTGTCGAGATTTTTGAACAATAATTGAGCCGGTGTTGTCGGGTCGTTTATTGCGCGCAAGTAGTTTTCAAACGGTATATGCACTGCTGTTCTTGTTGGCGCCATTTGTAGCTCTATGGCAACTTGCCGTAACTGCTCAACTGCACGCACGCCCGACGTGGCGCCATAACTTATAAATGCGACAGGTTTTCTGTTCCATTCTTGATAGACATAGTCGAGCGCATTTTTAAGCACTGCAGGATAGCCGTGATTATATTCTGGGGTGACGATGATGAATGCCTCGCCTTCGCTTATCTTTCTCGTCCACAGCGCGACCACATCATGAGCATATGGCGCCTCTTTCATACTTGGAGGCACCGCTTCTTCAAAAAAGGGCATGTGAAAATTCCGCAAATCCAGTATTTCCGCCTGCACACCATCGACTTTCGAAAGCAATTCGAAGATCCACAGCGCAGGCTTTTCGCTGAATCGGCCTTCACGCGTGCTGCCGACAATGATCTTTATATCAAGTGGTTTGTTATGCATATATGAGTTTTCTGAATCCGAATTTTGCTCATGAGCTAGCCCGTCGGAATCCTTTTATTTTTCACAACTCTGGCGGACCGACCTATATGACTTTGTCCCTTTTAACTACTGACACGCACCTTAAGTCTTCGTTTTTAGTGAGGTGATGTTGCCTGAAACGCTACCGTATTCATTCTTTCCTACCAGTCGGTAGGAATATTTTATATTGGGCTTGAGGTCATTAATACTTTCCAAGCAAATAGTCTTCGCTAAATACAAACCAATAAGTTGTATCTACGCCATTTGGATTGATACGTTCAGAAAGTACCGACACAATGCACTCTAGCCCTTTTATATAGGTTTTTCGCCGCGAATGATGCGAACCAAAAATACAATGATAGCGATAACGAGCAATATGTGGATGAATCCGCCGAGCGTGTAAGATGTCACAAGTCCGAGTAACCACAAGACAAGCAAGATGGTAGCGATCGTGTATAACATGGTATTAAAGTTACTTAATTATTATAATTGCAAATTATACGGGTTATAGATGAGTACATTGTGAAGAAAATCTATTTTAGAATACTTTCTAGCCGTCAGTTATTCTTTTTGCATATACCACGATACGCCTGTCGTATGAATGCTTATCTGCTATCCACGTACCCCCACAGGTAACAAGGTTGAGATATGCGTCATCGTCTTTTTTGAATACTGACTCTATGGGTACGTTATTATAAAGGTATGTTTGCACATCATAAACAACAAACCGTACGGTCTGACCTTTCTCGGTCACGATCTTTATCTTGGCGCCTGGGATAAGTTCGCCGACGTGCTTGAACACCCCATCGAGTGCGAGTGCATTGTCGACATGACCCGCCACAACTGCACTCCCGGCATTGCCTGCAAGTGGACCATACTTGTACCAGCCGGCATCAGAGAAATTATTTGGGATACCCATATCCCCCTTTTTATTGATGCCAACTTTTTGCACAAACGCATTGACTCCGATCGAGGGAATAATAATGCGCTCAGGTGGTGCATCGACGATGCGCTCCTTCTCTATAAAGGTAGATAAAACACTTTTAGTAGGCGTGAGTAGGTGCGTACGCGAGGTGAGGCTAACGCGGGGTAGAGCGGCTTCTTCTTCGGGCGCATAAAATGCAGAATGAACGATCGTAGTCACAAACAGCGAGGCGAACAGGAATATCGCGCTGGAAATAAAGAAAATTTGTATCTTATGTTTCATACGAATAAAAATAACGGATGTCGCCCCGCAAATAATAAAGGGCGACATCCGTTATTTGCGACTTTAGCGAGCGAGCTTGCGCTGTAAGATCATGATGCTTGCGATCATACCGACACCCGAGAAAAAGAGGACAAGAAAATTGGTTGTGCTTTCCCCGCCGCTACCTGTGTTTGGCACACCAGGAGTCATGGTGTTCGCACCATTTGTATTGGTCGAGCCAGTACCATTAATGTCGCCGCTTGCATTCATGTTACCTGAATTAAGAGTGCCGTTCATCGTTGAGCTGCTTGATTCGTTATAATTCGCACTGTTTGCATTTGTTTGAGCAGCAGGTGTCGTGTTTGTCGTGCCATTATTAGTATTATTTGTGGCACCAGAAACAGTCGAGCCTGATGAGGTCGTGCTGGTACCAGTATTTATCATACCGCTTGTGGTTGATGTCTGTGCATATGCCATAGGGGCAGTAAGCGCTAGGGCTGTTGCAAGAACGAGAAGTCGAGAAACATTTTTAGTTTTCATAAGTAAAACATATAGTTAATAACGAATAATATCTATTCTCTACAGAGGCTATTATGCTCTTCCTGAATGAAGTCTTGATGAGTGATTGAAAATAATATCTAAAGACAATGAGTAGCGAGTGTTAGCTGATAGCGGTCTTATTTTTAGGGCTGTTTTACCACACCGAATAAAAGTCATTTTTATCCTCGACAACAGCGGATGTGCAGACTAGAATGCAGGCTTCATGGAAAAATCATTTTTCATCTCTCATTCATTCGTTATCATCTTCATGATGTTACTCATCAGCGCTATGCACACGCGTCCGTTTCATTTACCCACCAGAGCCAAAGCAGAATTAGCACTCGCCACCCTGCCACTTCCTCCCGATACCGCTCTCACCCAAGTTGCTGCTGCTTCACTTGCAAGCCAAGTGGAGTCGCCGATTCGCGAGGTGCAGATCTCTGAGGCAGCAAAACAAGATAGCCTCGACACACCTGTACGATTGGTCGTACCATCAATCAAACTCGACACGGACATAGTTGGGGTCGGGCTGAATACAAAGGGTGAGATGGATGTACCGAGCGGCAAGACAAATAATGTTGGGTGGTACGAAGACGGCGCCAACCCTGGTTCGCTTGGAAGTGCGGTATTTGATGCGCATGTCTTTGCGGCATTTGCGCGCCTACGTGAACTTAAGGAAGGGGCTGATATTTATGTTTTTCAAAAAAGTGGAAACAAGCTGCATTTTCAGGTGACCGACCATAAGATTTATCCGCTACGCGCTGTGCCTCTCGCTAAGCTTTTTCTTGCACAAGACACAAAACGGCTGAACCTTATCACCTGCGCAGGTTCTCTGACGCGCGATCACTCGACCTACGATCATCGCCTAATCGTCTACACAACGCTTGTTGAAGATGCGAGCGAGTAGTGTTAGTCTTTGATTATGGACCCCACGCTTGTTGCACTTGCAACCCAAAACATCTCCGATATCGTTCAACTCTCGATCGAACACAAACCGGAGGAAAGAGCCCTTGTTATTTTTGATACTCAATACGGGCTAACCAATATTCTCACTGAGGGCTATCGCAATGCACTCCCCGAAGCTCGCTTCATCGACTTCGACACTCTGGAGAAGAGCGCAATCATTGAGGCGATCGATGCGATGCAGCCAAACGACCTTGTCGTGCTGATACAATCCTCGAATTTTCTCCTTAATGAATTTCGTATCCGCCTACATCTCTTTCAAAAGAAACTCAAGGTTATTGAACATACACACCTGCACCGCAACTCTGAAGACGTCTGGGATGTGTACATTAATGCTCTTGCGTATGACCCAAGTTGGTATCGTGTCATGGGGCCCAAACTCAAAGCCAAGCTAGAGAGCACGCAAGAACTGCGCATTAAGGGTGGCGATGTAGAGCTTGTCGTAACCGGTGGACTCGAGACGCCGAAACCAAACCTCGGCGACTATGCAGGGATGGAGAATATTGGCGGCACTTTCCCCATCGGTGAGGTCTTTACTGAAAGTCGCGATTTCTCTCGCATGAACGGCTCATTCATGATCTATGCTTATGCGGGCGGTGATTTCTCAGTCAACATGCACGACCCCTTTCGTGTTGATGTGCATGAGGGAGTGGTTGTCGGATGGCAGGAAGACGCGCCGAAATCGTTCGTCGATATCGTCGAGGCTATTAAGCTCTACGAACGCCCGCTCATTCGCGAGATAGGCTTCGGTCTAAATCGCGCAATCACCCGCGAGCGCTACTTACAAGACATCACGGCTTTTGAGCGTATCCTGGGTATGCATCTTTCTATGGGAGAAAAACACAGCGTATTTAAGAAAGCGGGCATTACGACTCATAAGACTAAATTCCACGTTGACCTCTTCCCTGTTGCAGACCGCGTCACTGCCGATGGTGAGGTCATTTTCGAGGGTGGAAAATATCTTCTCTAAACCTAAGCTGCGTTAATAAGTTTTCGTACTGCTGAGCTCGCATTAACACCAACATGTGTGATGCTATTTTTTGCACTGTTTTTTCGATTAAAAATCCTAGCTCTTCATATTGGTTTCACTGGGGTGTCGCTAGAATAGTATTTTACAAATGTATACGTCATGAGATATATGGGTCGTCTCTCGCGATTGAACATAAGTAAATTTATATTTTATTCAATTTATTAAAATTTTTAACTAATAGTTATGCAATACAATACTGCAAAAAAAGTCTTCTCTGCGATGACTGTAGCTGGTATGGTCTTTAGTGCATCACCAGTCGCATTCGCAAGTGGAGTAAGGATAGTTAACAACAATTCAGCCGATGTTTCGACCGTCGTATCTGTTTCCGCAATTTCTGGGAGCAATACTTCTCGTGGAGGCGAAGGTGGTGCAGGTGGTGAGCTTAGTTCATCTGGGGACCTCGCTACAGATAGCACCGTCAGGGGTACAACCGGCATGGGTGGCAGAGGCGGAAATGGTGGAGACATTAAGACCGGCGAGGCTATCGGCACGGCAACGGTCAAAAACGATATCAACACCACGGAGACAAATATCCAAGACAGTGACAAATGCGATGAGGAATCACTCGATCAGACATCTTCGGTTGGGAAATCTTTAAGCGGAGCATTTGATACATCAGCAAACAAGGCGATGCTTAAGACTGATTCCAGCACAGTTGCAATTCTCGACAGCGCTGATAGCTCAAAGAGCGACACACTGTCTCAGATGATGAACAACACCGGCTCTGATCAAACATCGAAGTCCTCAGCCGATTCACTGAATTCTTCTGACACCGGCTCTGATTTTGCAATGGGCTCAATGACTGCTAGCAAGACTTCAGGAAGTAACAGTGCAATGAGTGACTCGGCGAGCGACTCTTCCAACTCAACCTCATCATCTTCAAGCGATTTGGACAGTTCATCTGACGCCGCAAGCGACTCAAGCGCGAGTACACAGGCCTCTGACCAAAGTGGAAGTGAGTCGATGACTGGAAACAAAGCATCTGATTCATCCTTGGGATCGTCAATGGCAAGCACACTCGCTGTCACTGACAATGCGGGAGAAACTGCAGCTTCAGCATTCACCGATGCGTCGAGCAAAGACACCGCATCAAATAGCGCAGACTCAAAACTCTCAACAAATGACAAGACAAACAATTCTTTGATGGATTCTTCAGAAGCATCAAAGACGACAAAGACACTTGCCACAGAAGAGCACAACAACACAGCGCTTCATAAGCATTGTGTAAGAAATTCAAACGGAGTAGGCATTGAAGTGTTGAATAGCAATACTGCCACTCCTAGTCAGGTAGCAAGCGTATCTGCCCTCTCTGGTGACAACCTTACGGTTGGCGCAAGTGGTGCCGCGGGCGGAGCACTTACAAACGACAGCTCTGTAGGTACTTCAGGATGGGACACAACAGCCGACACTATGAACATGACCGGAAACGGTGCTGATGGTGGACACGGTGGTGCAGTCACTTCAGGACGTGCCGATTCTCTCACTGACATCGTTAATGTCACAGGGCGCACGATAACTCGCGTAGTAAGAAACTAACACTTACTCATCTAAAAACAGGATTAATATCCTGTTTTTAGATATGCATCTTGATGGAGGTATATCTAAAAACAGGAAGCAAAATATGACCAAAAATAACTTAACTCAATTTTATCGCAGGATCGGCGCAATGCTCATTGTTGGAATGCTTATCGCCTCGCCCGTTGGACCCGCATTTGCAGAAGAAGTAAGCACAAACTTTGATACGACTACGCCTTCTGTTGACCTATTGCCAGAGGAACAAAATGCAGATGTGAGCACATCAACGAGAGACACAAGTTTGGAGGCACGCGCGACCGCAACATCCTCAAACCAATCATCCTCTGACTCAGAAAGTAGTGCGACAAGTACAGATGTGACCTCGAGCACAACGACACTTGCAAGTATCGACTGTAGTACTACCTCAAGCAAGGAAATTTCTTTTTCCACAGAATCTCAAGGAAATACAGCGCCTGCAACTTCCACAGAAAATTCTACTACGACAATGGCCGTGGATTCCAAAACCGACTGTAGAATGTCACCGAGTACAGATCAAACCCTCACCACAGCAACTTCCACAGATCCTGAAGCTATGAGCTCTGCAACATCAAGTTTAGTGCTCGACATATTCACGAAATCTGATGAGAGCATATCTACGACAACAGCGACGACAGGTCCTGTCATCTTGTCAGGCAAAGCGGTTGCAGAGGCGAATATTCTCAACATTGCAAATACTGATATCGTAAACTCAAGCGGGAACATTGTCTTTACAAATCTCACCGACAACAAGAAGGGTGCGGTTGACCTTCGGGGTGTGGGTGGCACGAGTACTTGCTCCATTGCTTCATGTGTGGGAAATAGCGATATAGAAATGAACATCCTCGATAATGCACATATTGCAAACTACATACAACTGAGCGCTGATAGCGGCGACAATACAATTGTCGCCGAGGGTGACGCGGTGATACAGACCGGTGATGCCATTGCCGCTCTTAATCTCGTAAACATCGCAAACGTAAATCTCATCGGCTCGCAGTACCTCATTGTCGCCTTAAATGCATTTAAGGGGGTGGACGGTGACATTATATTCCCCAATCTTGATAAATTCTTTAATGCGGGGACTGTTCCTGCCTCATCACTTACTCTTTCCAATACTGGGGCGATAGTAAATGATGTCGCACTTATTGCAGATTCCGGCGGAAATGCTATCACCGCAGCGAGTTCAACAATAAATGCAGGAGATGCTCATGCAACCTCCAATATTTATAACCAATTAAATTCCACGCTTGGTGCCAATGATATGGTGTCGATACTCTTTAATGTTCATGGTGCGTGGAATGGAAAATTAGTGAATGCTCCACTTGGATTGATGAGTAGCAGTACCCTAGACGGTTCTTATTTCTTTACTTCACCATATTATCCGACAACACTTCCCTTTGGCGGAACTTCGACCAACACTCAATATGGTGGCTCACTAGACTTAACTGGGACAAGTACTGCCTTGATTGAAAACAATGTTGACATCAACGCGCTCTCGGGCAACAACTCAATTTTGAGCACGGGTAGTGGGCTTATAAGCTCAGGCAAAGCATATGCAGGCGCTAATATCATAAATATTGCCAATGCGAGCGTCATCGGCAAAAATTGGCTTCTTGCAATAGTGAACATTTTTGGAGATTTCAACGGTGATATCACATTCGGAAGACCAGACCTGTGGGTCGGAGATCGCGTAGAAACTCCCCCACCATTCTTAAACGGCAAAGAGATGACCTATCGTTTCACCGTCATCAATAAGGGTGACGCACCC
>JAYTYM010000096.1:0-5286 GCA_043742365.1 bacterium
TCTCATCTTCACTGCGCTCGGAGTTGGAATTCTTGGATATCATCATTTTGAGACCTTGTCTTGGATCGATGCATTTCTTAACGCATCGATGATACTCGGCGGTATGGGACAGGTCAGCCAGCTCCACACTGACGGCGGAAAGGTATTTGCGGGTATTTACGCACTATTCTCCGGTCTCGCATTCCTTGGAGTTGCGGGCCTCCTCTTCACTCCACTTCTTCATCGCTTGCTTCATCGTTTTCATTTTGACTCAGACAGCGAAGGACGGTAGCTGCAAAATATCCACCGAAGACAGGGTGAGCATTGCTTGCGCCTTAGTTACCATAAAAAATCTCTCGCTCCTTCTTAAAGAGTCTTTCTGCCATATGATATATCGTGTAGGTAATGAAGAAGGCAGAGAGCACGTCGATTGAGTAGTGCAGATGTGCGAGTAGCACGATGATGCCAAATGATATGGACGAAAGAATGAAGAACGCACGCAGGAGAGTATTTCTCCAAAACACGAGTGCCATAAGATAAGGCAGTCCAGTATGCCCTGAGAAAAACAAGTCTCCACCAAAGGCAAACTTATCGATAACATTTGAATCAACAACTATCTGTGTCGGGAAGGGTCCTATGTGGGTTAGGCTAATGAAAAGCGATCGTACAACGACAAAGAGTGCGACCGATGCAAAAAGAAAAGGTATGGTTTTGGGATCTTTCAGTCCAAGGAATACCATGAATGCCCAGAAGAAGATGGTGCCAAAGACGAAAATTCCATCAACTGCGAATGTGCGCATATTACTTAGCACGATATCCGTCACCGGATTACTCGCATTCACGGTTGCATATATTCCGGCATGCCAATTGATAACAAGACTCACGATCAAAAATATGAGTGAAGCAAAAAGAGAAGAAATATATTCTCTTTGAGAAAATACGCGTGAGTATTCTTTGAGCATATGCGCGGTGTTGTTCATTAAGGTATATAACTCCACCCAAGCTATAAAAACAAGCTTTTGCTTCATACTTTCCTCATCGTACATCAGGAGTATGACTACGATGACGCATGGCGCCGATAAACAGATATTAAATATCGCCATCGTATGTGATGCGGTCACTGACTGTGTTGCAGGCTCTTTCGTCTCGACACTCCGATTTTCTGAGCGTCTTTCGGCTCGTGGGCATAAGGTCATATTCATAGCTGCGCGATCCCCTAAGAATCCAAGAGATAACTATCATGGCAGTATCAAGTCATACCGCTTTCCAGCAATACTCCTACCCAAAAGTGAGGGTCAGTTATATATCGCATTTCCGCGTAAATCCAAGCTGAAAAAAATATTTGTAGATGAGCAGATAGATATTGTACACAATATGATCCCTACACCTTCTTCTGTCGCTTCGACACGCGCAGCGCGCGAGCTCGCTATTCCCGTCGTCAATCATTCACACACACAACCAGAGAATCTTTTTCTACACATGCCGAGCGGGCCATGGGTCCATTTTTTCAATACTTTGTTTTATAGATATATGTCATGGCTCTATGGAATGGGAGATGCGCTCATCTATCCATCCTTATTTTCAGAACGTCTTCTCGCGGGCATTCACACAAAAGTGAAGAGATACATCATCTCAAATGGTGTCGATTGGGAGCGTTTCACCCAGATCGACACTGCAGAATTCTTCGAGCGTTTCGATATACCCAGAGACAAAACCATCGTACTTTATGCAGGACGTTTACATCCAGAAAAATCACTCGACACTTTGATCGCTGCCGTCCCGCACATACTTGAAACTTCGCCAGAGGCATATGTACTCCTCGCGGGTTTCGGTCATCTTGAAGGTACGCTCCAAGCACAAGCAAAGCTGCTTGGAGTCACCGAGAACATCAAGTTTCTTGGCCGAGTGAGCGACGAAGACATGGTGATGGCACAACATGCCGCCGATATCTTTGTCCTCCCTTCACTTGCCGAACTTGAGGGAATGGTCGTACTCGAGGCAATGGCAGCGGGCAAGCCCATCGTTATAGCTAATTCCCCCGAAAGCGCCTCCACATACTTCGTCGATGGAAATGGGTTTTTGTTTGAGCCTAAGAATGCACGTGACTTAGCAAGGCAAGTCATTCGCCTCGTCACCGACAAGGAACTCAGAAAACAAATGAGCGCAAAGAGCCTCGAGATGAGTCGGGATTACGGTATCGACAAAAGTGTGGACAAACTTGAGCAGATCTATTACGCTCTCCTTTCTGAGAAAAAATATGCGTGAGTATTATCTTAAGTCGCATGGAGTCTACTACAGAACGAACGTGTGGCGTGAGTCTCGGCCAATTTTGGTTTTTGTCCACGGACTTTCGGGAAGCTCTTCAGCATGGAAAAAATTCGAAGAAAGATTTGAGAATAATTATAATCTTCTCACTTTTGATATACGTGGCCACGGCAAATCTCGGAAACACAAAGTATATGATGCATATAAGATAGCGCATTTTGTCGATGATTTGCACACACTCCTTCTGCATTGCAGTGTTAAAAAATTCGTTTTGATAAGCCATTCATTCGGCACGCTCATCGCGCTAGAGTTTCTTGTGCATTATCAGCAGATGGTGACGCACGCAATTTTCTTAAGTCCAAGTTTTGCACCGGGAAAAAGTATGGGGGCAAAATTCATTGCTCCGCTTTTGGCATTCGCGCCAAAACTCGAACTCTTACCAACTCGCGCAAATACAGGAAAACATATTGATTATCAAAAATACCAAAATACTGGAGACTGGAATGTGCGCAGGATGCTTGCGGATGTACCCAACACAGGCCTGCGCATATATCTTTACTGCACACGTCAATCTTTTAGTGTCGACAGAGAAGAGTTCCTTCCCTTCATCACAATTCCGGTACTTATTATGCATGGAAAAAAAGACACGATATTCCCCGTCAAAAATTCTCTCATAATGAAAGAGCGTATCACTGGAGCTCAACTCGTGTTGCTTCCGGATGCAGACCACATCATTGTGCTCAACAAGGTGAATGAAGTCAGTGAAGAAATTGTACAATTTCTAAACAGCTAATAGCACTCAGTCATACGTACCTCATCAAGACGTGCAATAATAAAGCGCAACGTGGAAAACTCTGACCAACAATTGATCACACTTTATTTAAAGGGGAGCGAAGAAGCATTTGCCCTACTCGTTAAAAGACACCTCGATGGGGTTTATAATTTTGCCTTGCGCCTCTCCGGTGATGCACTTCTCGGAGAGGATATTGCGCAAGAGACTTTTGTGAAGGCCTGGAAGAATATCAAAAAGTACGATCACGAAAAAAACTTCAGAACATGGCTTTTTACTATTGCGCGCAATACAACGATCGATCACCTACGCAAAAGAAAAAGTGTTCCTTTTTCAGTATTCGAAAATTCGGCAGGCGAGAATTTTTTTGTCGAAAATATTAAAGACGAGGACCCGCGCGCAGATGAAATTTTTGCACTCGCACTAAGAAAGGAGGTGGTGGAAACTGCCCTTCTCAAAATATCTCCGAAATACAAAGAGGTGCTCATTCTTCATGATGGCGAAGATATGACGTTCGCTGAGATAGGGGTGATTCTTGATCGCCCACTGGATACGGTCAAAAGCCAATACAGGCGCGCACTCTTGGCGCTCAAGGGGCTCATAAGTGAAGAAAAATTGTAAGCTTTTGCACCAATACGAGTGACCCGTGCGTATAAAAGCTATGGAAACTAACCAAAGCGTAAATAAGAGCATGTCGGAGCGTAAGCCTTTTTTATCCCACATCGCTCCCTCTGATAAGCTTTATCCAAAAATACTAGGCCGCATTCATGCGCTCGAAGCACGCGCACTCTTCATGCAGAGGGTAACACTTGGGGGGCTGTCGCTTGTGTCGCTTGCCGGTCTCATCCCCTCTTTCTCATATCTCGTTGGCGCTTTTGCCGCATCGAGCTTCGGACAGTACCTTTCTCTTATTGCCTCCGATGGAGACATTATCCTCCTCAACTGGAAAGAGTTCACCTTTTCGCTCGTTGAGTCTCTGCCACTTATGGGCATCACCCTTGTGTCGATAATGATATTTGGATTGACCTACTCCTTAACATCGCTCATGGATCAGGAGCAGACCCGCCCCTCTTTACAACTCGCATAATCACTCATCATGAAAAAGATTTTTCACTCACTTCGTTCAAAGAAATTACTTATCGGCATTGGTGCCTTCATTATCATTCTCCTTAGCTTTCAGGCGGGGATGATGGTGGGCTTTCATAAGGCTGCTTCATCGTACCGCTTTGGTGACAACTACTATCATGAGTTCGAGGGACGAAACCATGAGAGAGGATTTATGGATAATCTGCGTTTCCCTGATTCACATGGAGCAATGGGAAGGATTGTGAGTGTGCACCTTCCTTCTCTTGTCATCGCCGACCCCTACAATGCTGAGAAAGTCGTTATACTCACGAGTGATACAGTCATTCGCCGATTCCGAGACACTCTCGAGCAGGGTGCATTAAAAGTGAATGACTTCATCGTCGCAATAGGCTCCCCAAATGAAAAGGGTGAGATTGAGGCAAAGCTTATCAGACTGCTACCGCCCCCTCCATCGTTTAACGCTTCAGTGTCGACAAGCACAGCCACAACTACCCGATAATATGAAAAATATTTTTTCTCATGTTCGCGCATATGCGGTCGCTCACAAAATAATTACCTCAATTGTTCTCATTGTTGCGGTATTTGCAGGCTATAAGGCATACGCATCGCTTACAAGTCCAAGTACTGCGCCCAGATACGTACTTGCGAATGTCGAAAGAGGCACGGTCATAAGCATTGTCAGTGGCTCAGGGCAGGTATCGACCTCAAACTCCATCGATATTAAGCCAAAAGTAGGCGGCCAGATCATTAGCCTACCTGCGAAGGAAGGCAGTGCGGTCGTGCGTGGTCAGGTAATAGCCCGCCTCGATGCAACAGTCGCACAAAAAACTCTCCGTGATGCAGAGGTTAATCTTTCGAGCGCAAAACTTGCTCTACAAAAAATACAGAAGGCCGCAGATCCGCTCACCCTCACCCAGTCTCAAAATGCACTTGATCGTGCACGCATAAGCAAGCAGAACGCAGAGGACAATCTCATTAAGACCTATGATGACAGTTACAATAGTATATCCAATGCATTCCTTGACCTTCCCGGCACTATTTCAGGACTGCATGATCTCCTTTTCACCACGAGCAATCAGCTCGGTGGAAGCAATGTCAACAATATCGACTATTACTCGAGCTCCGCCGCAGTGTTTGACCAGCGAGGACTTGCATACGGCAAAGAC
>JAYTYM010000097.1:0-3327 GCA_043742365.1 bacterium
GGAGTCTGAAATTTATTGTAGAACTTGATGAGTGAGTACAGCCCTCCTTCAAAATAGAAAGACATCGTCGGTGCGTTGTAGCCCATATCCTTAAGATAGAAGGCGCCATCTAGATCAAGCTTCTGTGTTGAGTCTCGCAGATCGAGGACGTTTATCTCTACACCTTTCACGAGATAGGCCTGCTGGCGCAAGTGCGCGACGATAGTATTCCAGTTGAACTTTATTTCACTGAATATCTCAGGATCCGGATCAAAGAGGACAATCGTACCTTGGAGCTTGGAGCTTCCGAGTTTTTTTACTTTAGATTTCTGTTTTCCTCGTACGTATTCTTGCACATGCTCACCACCATCGCGGTGAACATTGACCTTTGCATATTGGGAAAGCGCATTTACTACTGATGCACCCACACCATGAAGACCTCCGGAGACCTTATAGCCACTTTCGTCGCCACCAAACTTTCCTCCTGCGTGAAGCGTGGTCATGACGGTTTCAAGCGCAGAGACTTTCGTCTTTGAATGTACATCGACGGGAATACCGCGGCCGTTATCGACAACGCGAATCCGGTTGCCGGGAAGTAACGCAACCTCGATGTGGTTTGCAAAGCCACCCATCGCTTCATCGCGTGAGTTATCAAAAATTTCCCATATCAAATGATGAAGTCCCTCAACGCCTGTTGAGCCGATGTACATACCAGGACGCTTGCGCACGGGCTCAAGACCCTCAAGTACCTGTATTGATTCAGCTCCATAGTTCCCCTTTTTTGATTCTTTTTCGTCTTTTTTTGCCATATAAATTCATTCGGTATCGTGTTTCGAAACACGGATAATTTTTGCTAAAAATTTCTTCAATCACTACTAGCACTTCCAATTTTATACTTCCTTCGGTCGTTAAAATTTAGGTCGCTCGCGCCGCCGCTCTCCGAAGTTTTCGAAACACGATACGCTCATTCACAGGAAATACAAAAACCTTCGATTTAATAAACAATTGCCCCAAAAACGAGGGCAAACTTATAAAAATATTATAGCAAAATATCCATGCAATTTAAAGCTTTTTTAGGTAAATTGCGTATTTTAAAATGCTGTCAAAATCCCCATTGTTGATGGGTTATTTGAGGGGTGATATTATTTGACAAATTCATATAAAATGATATAGTAAAAAAACTGAGCAATCTTGCTTAGTGTTCTTTTAAGGAGACTAGCGATGCTGTTTCTCTCAGATGACCGTCTTTTGCTCGGGCGGGTGGACGATAAGGTCAGTTCTGGTTATCATGTGACCGGCGTTTTCAGCTTTCACGTGGCGCTTGATAACATGGAATCCGTTGATTTGGTGGAGTTAAGAAAAGGAGATACTCTGGATGCTGTTTCAAGGCTACTTAGGACCGCTTGCGATCAGCACAGGTGGGTAGCTGATCAAGTAGCAGTCCGTGAGTATAGTAGCGTGCGGTTTGTGGAAGAATCTACTTCATTGGGTTACCGATACGGCTACCTTTGCGCCATCCAACCAGAGGATTCGACATACAGATTAAGGAAAGGTCAGTTGCAAGCATATGAAAAACACCTTCTGGCCATTGCTCAATCGCTCGGCAAAATGAAATGGAGGGTGGGGTGTCGTGGGCATATCTCGTACGTAAGGACAAAAATGCTCACCACAAAAGAGCTCGGTTAAAGACTCAAGACCTCGGCGTTGCTGAGGTCTTTTTTGTGCCTCATATATTTAAATTTAGCTGCGCACCTGCCATGAGCTGTCCTCTTCTGAAAGCATTTTGGTGACTCTTAGCGAAACTTCGTTGGCTTCTTCATCAGAAAGTGTCTTCACGAATGACTGGAGGACCATGCGAAAGGCGAGCGACTTTCTTTGTTGTTCGGGCTGTTCAAAGACATCAATAAGAGTGAGCGATTGCGACAATTCACCAGCTGCTCCCTTGATTACCGCCTCCACTTTTCCCGCCGTGGTCGTTATTGGCACAAAGAGTGAGACATCGCGAATAATTGACGGATAGCGCGAAGGTACCCTGTATATGAGAGTTGCGCCCGAAAGGTCCACAAGTTTTGAAAAATCACACTCAAAGCCATTGATACTCATGGTGCCAAGCAGCGTGTCGTGCACGAAGATACTTGCGACAAGCTCCCCACCTCCCTCTTCAAACCGCACGCTCGTTATCGCGAGAGCTTCAAATACTCGCTCGAGTACTCCTTTTAAAAAATAAAAATCATCTTTCTGCTGTGCTTCCTTTCTCTTTTGAAATCCCATTAGTGCGGCAAAAGAGCTTTCTTCATTGAGTACGCCGTTGGTCTTTCCGAAGATATGCCCGAACTCGAATATCCTCACCTCAGATTCGTATTTTAAATTTTCAGTTACAGCTACCTTTAGTCCTTTCATAAGACTATTGCGCAGATATTTCTTATCACCTGAAATAGGATTTGCAACCTCGATCTCGCCTTCTCCCACGAACGCATATGTATATACATCAGAGAAGCTCGCTCCGAGCATGACCTCTCTTACAATATCGCGGCAATACCATTCCTTATTTACCTCGGGAGCAAGCACGGCCTCAATGGGCATCACAGACTCAAGCTCGTCGTAACCTGCCATACGGCCAACCTCTTCAATCAGATCTTGCATGATGGTGAGATCGAGGCGCTCGTGTGGAATCGTGACATCATATATGATAGTCTCGCTTTTCTTTTTGGCTTTAAATGCGAACCCTAAGGATTTCCATACCATTTGCGCGTCCTTGCCGGCGAATTTCGTACCGAGAACATGATTGATATCAAAAAGTGAAACAGCTACAGTTCGTATTTTGGGCTTTTTGGGAAAAATATCGACTGGCTTACCAACAACACTGTCAGCATTTCCCGCAATGTCGAGTATAAGCGTGGCGACCATTTTCATGGCACCTTCTGCGGTATACGGGGAAAGACCGGATTCGAAACGCTTAGAGGCATCAGTTTTAATATCGATCTTTTGCGCAGTCATTCGAATCGTGCTTGCATCAAAATTCGCCGACTCGATCATGATCGATGTTGTATACTGGTCGACCTCCGCTTTTGTTCCGCCTTTTATGCCGGCGATACCAAGTACTTCCTTGCTGTCTGCGATGACCATGATGCTCTTGTTGAGCGCGACTTCCTTGCCGTCAAGTGTGGTGAGCACTTCCCCATCTTTACCTGCGCGGACAACAATGCTTGCACCTCCTAATTTAGCAAGATCAAATGCATGCAGAGGCTGACCGAGCATGAACATGACGTAGTTCGTCGCATCAACTACGTTGTTGATGGAGCGCTGACCTAGTGACTGCAGGGAAAGTCGCAGCCACTCTGGAGATTC
>JAYTYM010000098.1:0-24393 GCA_043742365.1 bacterium
GATGTTTGGCTGCTCTTGTACATCCCAGGACCGGACGCACATCCCGAAAAAGGTGTGATGCTCGTGTTCTGGATGGGCAAGGATTCCAAAGATCATCCGCTCGGTGAGCGTGGTTCGCATGGTGGAGGAGGATTCGCAGAGTCTGGTGGGCGCAATTGGGTCCACTCGGCAGCGACGGTGCTTCAATTCCTTCAAACAGAGCGCGGATTGCTCAAACCAGGAAACCGCTTCCGTCCGTTGTACCAAGATGAGGTTCTGCTTAACTTCGACGCAAGGCGGTTTACTCCACCTACGCCAGAAGGCACAGTAGATCCGAACGGCGGAACGCTTGTTGATCCGACTGATCCAAACACTGATCCCAATCTCCTAAAGGAGTTCCCACCGCAAGTGGCTCTCCCTCCGGAACCGGCCGCATCGGAGCCTGAAAACCCCGATAAAGCTCCTGTCAACGATTGATAGTTTCACCCCGACGATACGAAAGTATTGCCGGGGTGTTTTGTTTTTCCATTTCTTCGGATACTCTGAATATAGTATTGTTATTTATATAAGGAGCAGATCATGCGTAATCGCATCGGTCTTTGGGCAGTATGTCTTATGCTTGGCTCGGTCCTGTCAGTTGCAAAAGCAGGTGAGGCAGATATAGCGGCAACCACGCGTGCTGATACTATCCTCGAGAGAGTGCGTGAGGCAAATCAGCTCTGCGAAGGTGTGAGTCTTACTGACAAGGTGACTGTCGTTTCGGGGAAGATCGTTGAGCGTCCTGTCGTGCTTTGTGCATACAAAGAAAGTGATCGTACCTGGCACACGATCGATGTGCGGCTCGGATATCCGGTACCGCCCTCATATGTGATCTGTGTTGCGGGTGCGCCTTCTGTAAGCGCTCGCTCTGACTGCGTGTTGCCGTTTCGTGTCGCATCGGTCGGATATCGCGTCGAGCACTTGGCAGGCTATGGCGCCACACGACTTATCTTCAATGTTTTTGCTTCGGGAGAAAAGCTCACCGTCTATAGCACGCGGCATATCTGGTTCACAAAAAGTGTGACCACAAACGACCCGTCTGTCGTCCTTGCCTCGGCAGAGACACTCAACTACACGCCCTTTCACTCAGATCTGCGCGACGAAGAATTGTTGCGCCGTGGAAGGCTGTTCCTTCGGAGCGAAGTGAACGCGGCATTCGACCGACTGCGTAGCAAGCACGTGTATTCGCGCGCATTTCCCGAGCGACTTGTTTCTGATGTCATCGCCAGAGAAACCCTCGAAGCGCTTGGCGTCATCGAACAGTCCGACGACAAGAAGTTCCACGAAGATGAGCGCGGCACCATCGAGTCTGTATATCTCGAATACGCATTGAACGGGAGCGGCTCATACAAATGGGCGCAGTCGAGCGCGATGGCACTTGGTGCATATCAGTTCACCGATGGAGGGGGGAACGGCACGTACAGTGAAGTCGTTCGTCGCTACGGGGAAGCTCGCCTTGATCCGAATTTCGAGAATGGCGCGCGTGATCTTGGTAACGTCCTTGAAGCCGCGGCATGCCTGCTCGATCTTGAAGTCTCGCAATTCCAAGCCATCTTGCCTGTGTTCGCTCGAGACCCGATCCTCGGCGGCATTTACCCAGTGGCTGCCTACAACGGCGGTCACGGTGCAGCAGCCAAGCTCTACGAATGGATCAAGACAAAGAAGATCGATATCGAAGAGAAGGATATCCCACTTCCGCATGCATTCGTAAGCGAGCGAGTCACGTGCCCCTGCACCGTGCAAAAATTCCGTGGAAGAAATGGAAAAGTCTTCACGAGGAAGACCACTCACATCGTCAAAAAAGTGAATACCGAAACTCCGGGCTATGTCGATAAATACATTTCGGTCATCAACTATCTGCACGATGTGAAAGTTGATTGAAATCGAAAAAAAGTAAAACCCCCGCAATGCGGGGGTTTATTTTTGAAACAGAAAGGGTTTGTCTGTAAAGATGCGTTCGCCACCCCAGTCGTATACGCGTTTGGCCGTCGCGATGTCGTTCACTGTCCACACCCAAACATGCATACCATGCTCTTTTGCACGAGTCATGAACGCGCTCCCACTCTGCATGTCCATATCGGCGTTCATGTATTCCATGTGGAGATTATCGATCCCCGCACGAGCGAGCACTGATACATAGTGAGGGAGAGGCACTCCGTCCATGATGGCGCCGACGGTGAGATGCTTGGAACGTTTTTTGATCGCGACGACTGTCGCATGATGGAAACTCGAAATGACGAATTGCTCAGCCTTGTACTTTCCGTGGGTGATATACCAACGGAGGATCTCGAGTGTCCTTTCCCAGATCTCCGGATCTTTGATCTCGATATTGACGCTCGCTTTCCCCGCAATAGCATCAAGGGCATCAACGATAGTAGGAACACCACTCCCTGCACAAGGATCATGGGCTATGATGGGAAAAGAGAGACCCCCGGCAGGATTCTTGCGCGCATCAAATTCGATCATTCGCGCACCTTCTTTGATCGAAGCCTTAAAAGACTCGAGGGAGTTTTCTCCAAGCAGGACAAAATGCCCCTTCTGCTCCACGTATCCATGTCTGCCGCGGTGATAGATGAGGTCTTTGTGAGTGAACACGTTCTTCTCCTTTGAAAGATTTCTATTCCTAGTTAACCCTACTTATTTTAAATGTCAAAACATGTTAAAAATAGACCTCTGCTATAATACAGATCATGACCGAGCACGAAAACCCAAATGCTGCGCGAATCAAGGAAATTGAAGATGCGATGAGCGCATCAGATTTTTGGGCACAGAAAGATAAGGCACAAGCGCTAATAAAGGAACTTCAGGAGCTTAAGACAGAAGCGGAGGGCGGCGGCAAGTATGACAAAGCCAATGCAATCATCACCATATTCTCAGGAGCTGGCGGTGACGATGCGGAAGATTTTTCTGGCATGCTCGTGCGTATGTATTTTAAATATTTCGAGCGCCGCGGCTGGAGTTGGAAGACCATCCATGAGCATGAGAACGATCATGGTGGTTATCGCAATATCGCTTTTGAAGTAATTGGAAAGGCCTCATATGGCGAACTGAAAGGGGAGTCTGGTGTGCACCGACTTGTACGCGTGTCACCTTTTAATGCCAATGCCAAGCGTCACACATCATTCTCAATGGTTGAAGTCATTCCCAAGTTTAAGAAAGGCGACGTCTCACCTCTACCTGACGCTGACGTACGTCTTGAATTCGCGCGCTCAGGCGGAGCCGGTGGACAGAACGTAAATAAGCGCGAGACCGCAGTGCGCGCCATACATATCCCAACGGGACTCTCAGTGCACGCCTCGACCGAACGCTCGCAGCTGCAGAACCGTGAACGCGCACTCGAGCTTCTCACTGCTAAGGTCCATCATCTCCACGACTCACTTTCTGATGCTGAGAAAGAAAAAATGTATATTTCTAAAACTACACAAGTCGAGTGGGGCAATCAGATTCGCTCATATGTCCTCCATCCATACAAAATGGTCAAAGATCATCGCACCGATGTAGAGACCTCCAAGGTCGACGCTGTGCTCGAAGACGGCATGCTCGACGAATTCATCGAAGCTGAGAAGAAATTGTAAGACGTAATTGCCCTAAACATACACGACCTTTATAAATAATGAGGGGTGTTTACGTTGAGAGAATTTAATGTGGGATATGTCCCAACTCCTCAGGCGTGAGGGTATGTTTCACTCATATCTATCTGCTGCGCAAAATTCTTGACCACTTGTAGCCTTTGCCGTAGCTTTAATCAATAGAAGACTGACTGCTCTTTTAAAGGAGGGTGTCATGAGTAAGCAAACCACGGCTGGTAAGTATTTTGATCCGTTGTCTGTGCGCGCGAGCATCATCGCCGACAACTACAGTGAGATGCCCGTGCGAAGTATCAGAGCGCGCGTCGAGCGTATTCAAGACTATTTTTGGCGCATCATCGACAATGAACCGCGCCGGGAACTTTTCTGCGTTTCGAAGGATCACTACGAATACGACGAGCGCGGTGAGCCGAACGAAGTTGGTCTACTCGAGAAGCGTAGTGGCCAGCAAAAGACAGCCCTCACCCCGCTCGAGGTCCTCGAAGGTAGAACACATAGCGATGTGAACAAATGGCTCTTTCATTATGGCGATGACCTGATGAACAGACTCCCTGCAGACATTCTCGCGGACTATCGCGGATTCTTCAGTGTCTGCCGCAGCCTAAATGATCAAGCAATGGAAATGGCTGTACGACTGGCCGAAGCCTTTGATTCTCGAAATAAGGGGATCAAAAGTTACCCAGGCTCACTTGCGAAGCGTATGCTGGCCGGTAAGGCATACACGCGACTTCTGCGTTACGAAGACACCAAGTTCACAAGGCTCGTTTTGTTTGACCACAAAAAGCGCTCTGTGCATGGAAGCGAATCCGACCCCAGGCGCGTGCTCATGTTTCCAGGGACAAAGTTCTGGGCAGTAACACGAGGTCACTTCGGTACCGGTACTGTCCACGGTGTCTTCAGTAGTGAGAGCGCGAAGTTCGATGCCTCACTTCACCGTGATCGTGATTGTGTGACGGTCCACTGGATGTCAAAGTGTGATCCCAACGGTCAGCGTTTCGCCATGGTGACCTTTGTCCACTGCGAGCTCTACCCCGAAGATGTCGCATGGTTTGACGCACATATCCACGATTTGAAGATTGATCGCGGCGCATATTGCCCATGAGACGATCCCCAGCATTTGCTGGGGATTTTAATTTACATCCATACCTAGAGCCGTTTTTAAAATATGTTATACTTTGTCTATTCTATTTTCGCCTGTGTTACATGATGACATTACAACTCATGACGAAAAGGTGCATATGATCTATTTTGATAAAGTAACAAAGATTTATTCCGATCATGCAGCTCTTTCAGAAGTCACCTTCGGCATTGAACCGGGGGAGTTTGTCTCCATAGTCGGACATTCTGGCGCCGGAAAAACTACGCTTTTGCGCATGCTATTGGTGGAGGACAAACCGACAACCGGAGCGGTCTTCTTTGAGTCCACGAATGTGCACCGCATCAAGCAGTCCTACATTCCTGACTATCGCCGCCGTATCGGAACGGTATTTCAAGACTTCCGCCTACTTCCCAATAAAACCGCTTATGAGAACATCGCCTTCGCCATGGAAGCCGCCGGACGCGGTGATGAAGAGATCCGCTCTGATGTGCCGCAAGTGCTTGAACTAGTCGACCTTTCCTCGAAGGCACTCCATTTCCCAAGTGAACTCTCGGGTGGAGAGAAGCAGCGCGTGGCCATAGCGCGCGCCATCATCTCGCAACCCGATGTGCTCATCGCCGATGAGCCGACCGGCAACCTCGATCCGGTAAATACCTACGACATCATCCAGATATTGAAGAAAATAAATGACATGGGTACGACGGTAATTCTCACGACACACAACAAGGGGATCATTGATGCGCTGAAGCGGCGGGTGGTGACGATGGAGAATGGGAAGGTCATACGCGACGATAAGCACGGCAAATATATATTGTAATTCGGAATACATACTTATCGAAGCAATTCGCCCTCTCCTGCGGAGGGCGAAACTGTCCTCGGCACGAATCCCGTCAGAACGGGAACCAAGCTTCGCGCCTTGCGGATGGCTTCGAAAGCATGTATTCCCAGGGAGGAGAGAAAGCTACATCAGAAGTTGAATCACTCCTTTGTGTGCTAAGTGGGTTTGTTTTTTCTACCCACTCAAACTCTGGTTCAGCTACCGTTTGAGTTGTTTTTGTTCTGGATTTTAAGTAGTATGACAACCGAAACTGTTCTTGGACCGAACCGCAAGGGGAGGATAAGCCCAAAGGGTAACCAATGGGAAAAGGAAGAAAGCAACCGCGATTCCGAGTGGCATACTCATGGGGGAGGCCCCAGACATGCTTCGGCTAGCCTTAGAGGGGCGTGCCAACACCCACCACCTGCCGGGGTCCGTGGGTCTGAGGAAAAGCCATGATCAGCTTGGTGGCCGGTGCCCTAACACCGATGGCAAAACAGCCGGAACAGTTTCCTAATTCCTTGGCGTCGCAGCAATGCGGCGCTTTTTCTTTTCACAGCCGATTTCGCATTCTGGCGAAAATATGAGAAAATAAAATGAATATGAGCGTTTTCACCAGTACCCGCCGCATCGTCAAAGCCGGCTTCATCAATTTTTGGCGCAATGCCGTAGTCTCACTCTCCGCTATCTTCGTGATGACGGTCGCGCTCTTCGTTATCTGCTCGACCATGCTCTCATCGGTCTTTCTTGATTCAACGCTCAACACCATCAAAGACAAAGTTGATATCAATATTTATTTTAATGCCGACGCACAAGAAAGCGATATCATGCTCATGAAGCGCTCACTCGAATCATTGCCTGAGGTGAAGTCTATTGAGTACATCTCCCGCGATCAGGCAATTCAAAATTTCAAGACCCGCCACCAGAACGACTACCTCATGACTCAGGCGCTCGACGAGCTTATCGACAACCCACTCGGAGCGATACTCAACATCAAGGCGAGAGACACGTCGCAGTACGAAGCCATCGTTACCCAGATCAAGCGTGATCAAGATGCAGCTGGCCCAGGCAATAACCTTATCTACAACGTAAATTATTCCAAGAATAAGGTCGTTATCGACAAGCTAACTGCCATCACTCAGGGCGTGCAACGCGTCTCTTTCGCAGTCCTCCTCGTTCTTATTGGTATTGCTATCGTCATTACCTTCAATACCATCCGCCTCGCTATCTACATCTCTCGCGAAGAGATAGCCGTCATGCGTCTCGTTGGCGCAAGCAACACCTTCGTGCGCGGACCATTTATCGTTGAGGGCATCATGTACGGCATGGTCGCGGCTATTGTCGCTACTGCGCTCTTCTATCCCGTCACGTTGTGGTTGAAGGGGGCAACCCAGAACTTCTACGGCGGCATCGACCTTTTCTAC
Organism: bacterium; assembly: GCA_043742365.1. Taxonomy (GTDB): domain Bacteria; phylum Patescibacteriota; class Minisyncoccia; order Phycocordibacterales; family UBA6899; genus MHLP01. The sequence goes on from JAYTYM010000098.1 coordinate 6,946, forward strand.
TACTACATCGCAAACCTCAATCAGATATTTCTTGTACTGCTTGGGACAGGCATGGCACTTGGCGCGTTATCGAGTTTCTTGGCGGTTCGACGTTATTTAAAAGCATAAAGTTCGCCCGTAATTATTATGGTAAAAAAACATAAATATATTTTTGTAGTGGGCGGAGTAATGAGCGGAGTGGGGAAGGGAGTCGCCACATCGTCCATTGCACTCTTGCTTCAGGCGCGGGGATTCAAGATCTCTCCTATCAAGATCGATCCGTATTTAAACGTCGACGCAGGCACCATGAACCCCACCGAGCACGGTGAGGTATTTGTATTACGCTCAGGTCTCGAGACCGACCAAGATATGGGAAGCTACGAACGCTTTTTGGGCCGCGATCTTTTTTCAGAGAACTATATGACCGGCGGAATGGTATACAAGAGCGTCATCGACCGCGAGCGTGCTCTCGGCTATGGCGGCAAATGCGTAGAACCAGTACCTCATATCCCTGAGGAAGTCATCAATCGCATCAAGGCAGCGGGCGAAAAAGATAAGTCTGATGTTACTATCGTCGAGATAGGCGGCACTTTGGGTGAGTATCAAAGTGTGATGTTCATCGAAGCCGCGCGCATTTTAAAGATAGAAAATCCTGATGATGTGCTGTTTGTTCTTGTCTCATACCTCCCAGTGCCAGGGAAGTTGGGGGAGATGAAGACCAAGCCGACCCAATATGCGGTGCGCACCATGAACTCCTACGGCGTGCAGCCTGATGTCATTATCGCTCGTGCTGAAGTATCGCTCGATATCAAGCGCAAAGAAAAGATTGCAATATCTTCAGGCATGCGCCCTGAGGCTGTTATCTCGGCCCCCGACGTCGACAGTGTCTACGACGTGCCGCTTAACTTTGAGGCAGATAACCTCGGCAATACGATAATGAAGATCCTCAAGCTGAAGCCAAAGAAAAGCCCGCCCGACCTCGCGCCATGGAAGTCATTCGTCAAGAAAGTACATAACACCAAGGGCGAACTCAGGATAGCGATGGTCGGCAAATATTTTGCGACTGGCGACTTTGTGCTCGCCGACTCCTACCTCTCGGTCATCGAGGCGCTCAAGTATGCGGCATACAAGGCTGGCAAGAAGCCCGTCATTGATTGGGTCGCAGCGACGGACTTCGAGGGTAAGGATGCTGCCAAAAATCTCGCAATACTCAAGAAATACGACGGCGTCATTGTTCCAGGAGGTTTCGGCTCGCGCGGTATCGAGGGCAAGCTCGCAGTCATCAAGTATGCTCGCACGCACAAGCTCCCTTACTTTGGCCTCTGCTACGGCATGCAGCTCATGGTAGTGGAGTACGCACGCAATGTGCTTGGACTTAAGGGTGCGAACACTGTCGAGATCGATGAGCACACCAAGCACCCTGTTATTGATATTATGCCGGGGCAGCGCGACAAGCTCGACGAGGGGGATTACGGCGGCAGTATGCGTCTCGGCACCTACCCTGCGTATCTCAAAGAGGGGAGTGTTGCACGCGCCGCATACAAAGCCGAGATGGTGCATGAGCGCCACCGCCATCGCTATGAGGTGAACCCCGCATATATCGAAGCGCTGACTAAGGCTGGGCTTGTATTCTCAGGCATATCACCAGATGAAAAATTAATGGAAATAGCCGAGCTTCCACACAAGGTTCATCCATTTTTCTTGGGTACGCAGTTCCATCCCGAGTTCACCTCACGACCGCTTTCCTCGCACCCGCTTTTCGACGCATTCGTCAAAGCCGCAAGTAAGAAAAAATAATTCTCTCGCATATGCGTGACCGCACACCAATTTCTCTGATATTGATATTTGTATTCAGCATTTGCGGGATCGCTTTTTCGGGATATCTTTTTATCGCATCACTTATCTTGGGAGGGCATGCACTCCATGAGTCGGCCCAGACATTTCTCGGAGTCCCTGCTTTTTATTCAGGATTATTGTTATTTGCGGGGCTCATCACCCTTTCTGTATATGCATACCAAAGACGGATAAGTTTAGAACACTGGCTTATTTCTACGACTGTGGCTTCCTTCATCGGTATTTTATTTGCGCTATATTTGACCTTTAAAGAAATGCCCACATTTCTCAAGCATGGTTTTACTACATATACATTTGGAGTGCCCACGAGCTTCATCGACCTAGTATTTTTTATGCTTGTTTTTGTTACCGCTGCGCTCGCATTGTCATATGAGCGTGACCACAATAGATAGCTGAAAAATGCTTTTAAATAAGCTTATTTTATGTGCATAATATTATTGAGCTTAAAATTTTCTCGTGTTAGCATAAAAGGTAGATTTTACAACAGCATTTGACCTTGTCACAGTGGGCTAGCTCATCTGTTGTACTATTATGAACTTAATAATATTAAAAAATATGAAGAAATATAATTCACCACAAGCAAAGTTTGCAGCAGTTATCGTAACCTTATTCGCCCTCGCACCGCTTGCTCATGCAGCAGTCATATCAGGCGGCGCAACAACAGTCGTAAATCAAGATGGAGTAGCTCTTAAGGCAAGTGCCACCGCAACTCCCACAACACACATTGTTGGTGGTGTGAAAATGGAAGACGGAACTCTTGAAATAAAGACAGGATTGGAACATGGCTCAAGCACAAAGGAGCATGGCATTGAGAATGCAGAAATGCATGCCAACACCAATGCTTTAGCAGCGCTTGAAAAAGCAGAACTGCACATCGATCTTAATGATGCGAATATGAAAGATGAGGGAAAGGGTGGCATTAATGAGGCGTCTGAGGTCCACTCAGAGTTAGACTTTAAACATTTTGTCGCACACAAGGCGAAGGCTGATGCACACATCAAGTCGGTTGATGTAAAGGACGGTATGGTAGAGGTAGGATACGAAGAATCAGGAAAATGGTTCGGCTTCATACCAGGAGATGTAGAGGCAAAGGCGTCAGCTGATGTGAAGGGCAATATTGATGTTGCATACCCTTGGTACCATATCTTTATGAACGGCACACACTCAAGTGCATCACTTCAGTCAGAGTTCGCTCGTGCCATTGCAGCTGAGAAGAAAGGTGAGAAAGAAGGCGTAAGCTCAACAACAATGCGCGCTGAGATCAGCACCGCATTCGGAGTACCAAATCTCTTTGAGATCATCGCAAACACTTTCCACAAGGTTTCTGGAAGTGCAACTGCAACGACCGAGGTAAAGGCGAACTAACTCAATCTAAAGATCAAGCGCAAATGGGGGACGAGATGTCCCTCTTTTGCTATATTGAGGCAATGTTTATTGCATGGGGCGCATTAATAGCATTTCTCTTCTACGTCAAAGTATTGACCAAGAACGCAGAGCGTCATGCTGCCGAGAATGTGATGCTCGCACTCACAGAGTCAGGTCAAGGAGAAATGATCGATATCATGCGCTCTATGGTCCCACAGCCGACCGCCACCAACGAAATAATCAAAAGCTTGGTGTTCAGTATGTCGATACTTTCTAAGCCGATAGCATTTTTCTATAATCTCCTTAATTTTCAGACCGCAGTTGTGGACGCTCGGACACCCGACGTTACAATACTTTGGGATTCTCAGAAGCAAATATTGGAACAACACGATTTCGACAGCCTCGATGCGCTTGATCTGTGGAATGACGCCCTCAAGCGCGATGTGACCATGCTCCTGTTTCTCTTAGTCGCGCTTTTTATCGCCATCTCGAACGTCATTCAAGCGTTTGCCGGTTAATTGGGATATGCCGGAGTAAGAACTTGTTGGGGATTTGCAAACTGAATTTTAAAGCGAATTTCGGCTGCCGCGTGGGAAATTTTAATTTCGGGGACTTTTGTTATTATTTAAACGCCCAGCATCAATAAAATATATTATGGCTTTAGTACAGACGTTTTGTTATAATTTGAACGCGTACGCACTGGATCTAAATTAAAAAAATGAGCGAAACACTCGAACAGAAAGTTCACGAAATTTTTAGCGATGAGAACCCGACTGGATTTGGAACGGGTTGGTGGAGCGGTGTCTTGTCAGCATTTTTTGGCATACTCGCATTCGGGGCCGTAGTCTGTTTACACTTCCCTCAATTCTTAAGCTCGCCTGACCTGCGTCCTTTTTATTATATGGACATTATTCGACCGCTTATTCAGGCAATTATTGGCGGAGCGATCGTTTTTGGTGCTCTGTCAGCGATACTTCGAAAGAAGAAAGCACTCGCGCTCACCGGAATGGTTTTTGCGCTCGGAGCAACTCTCCTTGGCGGAGCAAGTGTTCCTATTAACGAGACACTCCATGGTGGGCCGTCCATCGGTCTTGATTGGTTTCTGCTCGATATATTTCTTATGACGCTGATATTCTCTCCCATCGAGCTCCTCTGGCCTGCATATCCGAAGCAAAGTATTTTTCGACCGGAGTGGATCACAGACATTGGATATTTTTTGACCACACATTTGCCTATTCAGATAACTTCTTTTCTTGTCCTTTTCCCCGCAACCCAGCTCACGACATATCTCGGAGTTCCGGGGATAATCATTGCTATGGGGCACCTACCTTGGATAGTGCAACTCTTTCTCGGTATTCTTGTCGCCGATCTTACTGAATATTTCATTCATCGGGCGCTCCACACCGTGCCGTTCTTGTGGCGTGTTCATTCCATCCACCATTCTTCCAAAGCGCTCGACTGGATAGCGGGTTCGCGCGCTCATCTCGTGGACGATATCTTTATCCGAGGGTTGATCCTTGTCCCGATGATGTTCCTTTTCCCGAGAAATATTATTGTTGCGTATCTCTTGTTCGTTACCATCCACGCTACTTGGGCGCACTGTAATTTCGGACCGACCGTTAAATGGCTTGAGCCTTTTATCATTTTTCCCAGATTCCACCACTGGCACCACACATCGCAAAAAGAGGGTATCGACAAAAATTTCGCCATCCACTTTCCATGGATCGACCGCATCTTTGGAACGCACTATCTTCCTGAGGATAGATGGCCCGAGACCTATGGCCTTTCGCACCAGTATATCCCCGCGGGTATCTGGGGGCAGACACTTTATCCATTTTTTCCATCTTATGGAAAAACAGACACGAGTATACCGAAGGAAGAATTGCCGGTTCCCTAACTCACAAATAAAAAAGGCCACTCACAAAGGAGTGGCCTGTTTGCTATTGTCAGATATGAACGCGTCTAGAATCCCAAAGAGCTTAGGGGTGCGTCTTTCGGCACCGTCTTGCCCGTCTCGGTGGCCCTTACCAGACCAAGCGATTTCATGAACTTCACAGTTAGGAATCCGAAGTCGTGTTCAGATTCATGGTGACTGAGGCGCAAGCAGCCGGCATTGTGGTGGTGGTTGTTCTGCAAGCACGCACTGAAGGTAGCCCAAACCGGGAACCATTCACCGATGTTCGCGGCATTGTCGTCATCCTCGGGATATCGACGATATCCGAGCCCCGGCGTGTGGGTCCAGTAGTTCTGGATCATGTTGACCCATAGCGCAAAAATGCGCATACCGACCCACAGCACGAGCGCAAACGTCAAACTTTGCGCCAGCATCCACAAGAGGGCGAAACCGAAGAGTTGCGCCGGTACTGCGAAAAATGGACTCGCGACGACCCGAAACGTGAGCGACGAGAAGATCTTGTCGTTGGCGACATTCTCTTTGCAGGGGTAGGGGAAGAGACAAAGATACAGTGTCCGCCAAAAACCGTCGCCTGCGAGTTTGTTCGGGTCGCCGGCATGGTCGGAATATCGGTGATGCAGACGGTGACGATTCACCCAGGCTATAGGATCTACGTAGATAGCGAACGTGTTCGTCACGAGCGTCACCGCTTTGATGAACCACACTTTGTAGTCGAGCGAGCGGTGCGCGATTCCGAGATGCAGCACATCAGCCAGATACAGCCCGCCAAGGATCCAGATGAAGACGAAATACAGAGCGCCGATGAGAAGCCCCCACCAAGGCCCCCACTCAGGTGGAGCAGAGAGCATGCATGCCCCAAGATAGAGGAAGATGATTCCAAAGCCGTAGGCGTTGTATGGTTTCATGAGCGCCTCCTTGTGCGCATTGGTTGAAGAAAAGAATCCAGACTTAGACTAGGGTGGACTAGTCATTGTGTCAACTGAAGCACGGGAGCGGGGTGAGCGCTGGCTGTTGTGTCCCCAAACACTGCGCGAATCCGTCTTTCGAGTCTCTGACCCGCGAGCAGCGGCAAAACAAAAATCTCCTTGCGAAGATCTTTGTGCCGATTGCTGCGGGTGTGGGACGACGTTGGAACCATTCTAGGGAATATTCACAACTTTGAGGCATTGACGTAGTATCCACCAACTCGCGGGTCCGCAACACCCGAGTCCATATTCTGATATATCGTCCATAGTGGTAATTTAAGTTTTTCACCCTGATACTCACCAACGTGATCTATGGTAAACATGTTGTTCCCGACAGTAACTGTATCGTCGCCCATACTGAAATAACCCGTTACATAACCGAGACCATGTAAGTCTTTGATCATACTTGGATAATCTTGGTCATTCCAGTAACGTAGCACCTCTGCTTGTAAATCATAATACCCGTAACGAGATTCGATACTTGATGTACCACTCGATATATGAAAGATGAAGGTACTACTTGAGAGCCACATTTCATCACTAATATTAACTGGATCCCGAAGAGCACTAAAAAGTGTTTTTGTTTCACCTTTTTGATTCTTCACACTAATGGCACTTAGATATGGGGGATCACATATTCCATCTAAATAGTTTCCTCCTTGGTTTCGTTCAAGGAGCATACTGCTATCCCCCGAAGGAGCCAATATCTGTGTTGTGCCAGAACCACCACAATCTTCTTTTCCTAATTTATCACGCAAGTACTTACTTGAAAGCTTTTGTTTTTTTACATATCCACTATCGAGATCGAGGAGAAAAGAATTCTGTGCACCGTCTTTAGTCGTTATGATTAACTCTGCATTGATGGAAGACGGGGTAGGTATAATTTCATAATCACTCACATCACTTGAATTAGCCAAAGACAAGAGGTGGTAATCGTCAATCCTTTTTCCTTCTGTGTCGGTTGTATACAAAAGACTGGCTTCTTTATCCAGTATCAAGAACTTACCGAGTCGAGAAATAAAGTAGGAATAAAAGGGGACACTAAATTTTGATGATGCTTTTTGGGAAGGGACAAAGTGAACCTCCTTTGCTGTACCGAGCATGAGATCTATAACAAGATAATTCTGCTCGACACCAGAGAACACAATCGTTCCAGTAGGGAATGTCGTCGAGGCAACGATTGCCAAATATCGAGTAGGTTGGGGAGCTGGAGGTGGTGTCGAGGTATTGGAAGTGACCGTATTGATTTTAGCAATGGGCGGATTATACACGGCACCAGCAGAAATGGCTGATTTGTTATGTACAGTCAACAGTTGATTCGTAATCACGAATATGATGAATGTTAGGACTGCCCCACCTGCCACAAGCAACGGAATGATTTTGTTCATCCTAAAATTCTAACACACACAAACAAATGAAATCAATTTGCTGCGAGACTAGGATTCGAACCTAGATGACAACCTCCAGAGGGTCGCATCCTACCATTAGATGATCTCGCAATATTGCCTACTTGCTGTATAGCCTAGTAGATTCTGAATTCTAGCAGATTCTCCAATTTTTGCACCTCCTCCTTCCTGGATATCTGAATCTGCTTTTTTGAGCGGTGCGGATGAAAACCCAGTTTAACGAGGGAGTTAAAAACATTATCAAGAAGTGACTGATGTGTGTTTGCGAACTGGAATTTATGGGTGTATGACTTGGGGTGGTGTGAAATACTCCCTTCCGCCTCATAGAGACCACGAAGATAGCGTATCGTGTAATACCTGCTTGCCTCTATCCACAAAGGTATAGGGAGTAGCATATGGGTTTTTGCCCCTGTCTGCATGTCCAGTCGTCTTGCAATATACTTTTCGTATATTGTGATGTCTACCGCATTCGTACTATTTCTTTTTTTAACGGTGGGGACTTTTTGAAAAACCTGTTCAACGAGCGCCGCATATCTTGATATGAATCCGGCGTTCTTTGCGTTCGCCACTATACGGAGAACTTCAGTACGTGGAAAAGCGCCAATATATCCATCACCCAAAATAACACCAATTAATTCCGCCAAGTCCCCATTCTTTTTGAATGAGGGATGGTGACTCTTTATTTTGCCCTCTCTCACAAGCTTCATGTGCCATGCTGCAAAGTTGTTGATCTTTTTTGCGGACATAGTTTCCGATATTTTTCTTACTGACTCACTGCTCTCCTTTGTTAGCCCCTTGTTCCATGCCCTATGCATATAACTATCTTACCAATATTGGGCAATTTTTACGACCACTAGACGAATATGCAATTACAGTCCAATTCACCGATTCTGAATCTTTGCATTGTGCACGATTGTGGTTTTTTCAACTTTTTTGAAATAACAAAAACACGAGTACTTTCTAGGCTCATGCTACAATAGCCCAATGCTTAACCTCTATCTTATGCGGCATGGCGAAAGCCTTGATAACCTAAAGGGTATCTTGGGTGGGCGGCGTGACGAGCCACTTACTCCGCGCGGGGAAGCGCAGGCGCTTCTCGCTGCGAATTATCTCAAAAGTCTAAATGTTAAATTCGATGCCATCTACACTTCACCTCTTGAACGTGCAAAACGCACGACTGACGCTGTGCGCGGAGTACTCAAGCTCTCTTGGCCTGAAATAGTTGATGATCTTACTGAACGTGATGTCGGTATCATGACAGGTGAGCCTGTGTCGCGTATCGAGGAATTGTGCGCACCCAATATTCTGAAAGCAGATGATGACGAGAGTGTGACCTACTTTCTCTCAGCCAAGGGTGCAGAAACATTTCCGCAAATGATGACCCGCTCACGCCGAATACTGAAGCGTATCGCAGTGCGCTATCCGCACGGAAATATTATTCTTGTAACCCATAACGATATCGGCAAGATGCTGTATGCGAGCTACTACGATCTCGATTGGAAAGAAGTGCTAACCGCATTTCATTTCGGTAACGCGGACATCTTACTCTTATCGGCAGACGCGGTTGATGGCGATGATCGGGTCTTTATCTGTAAGGAATGATCTCTATATAGTGGAGAGTGGAGAAAAATCACTCCTCATCCTCGCGGTCATTTGCTACCGCGGACTCGGGCTCCATATCGTCGCCGAGCCGCTCGAGCTCTTCTTCGCCAAGCAATTTTTCGGCTTGAGGAAATATGTCTGACTCTTCTTTTTTTGCGTGTGCAAGCACCGTTTCAATGATGCTCTCAATGCGTGCACTCCTATGTCCTGGAATTGTGCGTGCGGCGAGTACGTCTGCTTCAAGTCCCACCTGCTCGCGTTCGAGGCCAGCCAGCATCTTATCGTCTGCCATTAACTCCTTGAGTGCAGGGTAGAAGTAATTATCCTCCATGCTCTCATGCGTCGTGAGCGCTTCGAAAATCCTTGTTTCCATCTTTTCTTTCTCGCTTTGCGATGCTTTTTTGAACTTATTAAATAATGCTTCTGCGGCTCGATGATCTCTCTTGATAACGTCAGTAGCTTTCATATAACGATAGTGTAACCAACACAGCCTGAATCGAGGATGAAGAAGGCGCTGCAAAGGTGCGCACTTAATGGAATGCATTTTGTTAGGTATAATACGCGTAGCATTTCAGGGTGGCTTACTATGATGTTCAGCTAAGGAATCTGAAAACCATCGGTTTTGATTAGCAGGCATTCGTCAAAGCCTCCGTCTTAATTAAGAAGATCTTTTAATAAGTAGTAAATTTTTATGATACACATCAATTTTTTGGCAGTGTTCGCATCGGCCGTCGCTTCAATGGTTGTCGGTAGTCTTTGGTACGGGCCGTTACTCGGAAAAGAATTCATGGAGGCAATGGGAATGGACAAATGGACTCCTGAACATAAGGCGCGAATGAAAAAGAGCATGATGATGAGCTATGTTCTCCAGTTTGTTGCGAGCTTGCTTATGTTCGACGTGCTCGCATGGCTTATGGCGAGCTTAGGGCAGATGAATGTCCGCGGGGGGCTGCTTGTGGCAACACTGCTGTGGATCGGGTTCGTGGTCCCGCTTAAATTCGGTGAGGCAGTGTGGGGTGGCAAAATGATACTTTTTTGGATCGGTATCAGCAATATGCTCGTGACGCTCTATGTCGCTGCCGTCATCATTGGAGCAATGGGCTAGGCCTATGGGTTAGGGGGTTAGGCTGAAATGAAAAATAAGAATGAAAATATGCTGGGTCAAAATGCAATAAGTTTTAGTGAGCGGTTGGTCAGGCTCGCGGGTGCAATTCCCACGGGCAAGGTCACGACATATGGCCGGCTTGCTCGCGCGGCAGGCGCGGGCCCCATGGCTGCGCGTAGTATCACCGCCATTTTAGGAAAAGCATATGAAAGTGGAATTACAGACATTCCGTTTCATCGCATCGTATACGCTGATGGGAGCATTTGGGTAAGTGAGGCTTATCGCAAGAAGCGACTCGCGCTCTACAAAAAAGAGGGGATCGAGCTCGACAAGAACGATCGCATCGTAAACTTCAGAGACACTCTCCACGAATTTTTATAATAAAATGCATATCACACTTATTCTACTTTTTACCGTCCTAACCTTTTTTGCATATTACTTTTTTAAGATAATGGCGACGGTAAAGGTTTCGCGCACGCTTATTGGTGAGAGCACTCCATTTGTGATCGAAAGCGTCGATATGAGCAAGACCATGCTTGTGCTTGGAGATAGTACGGCCGCGGGAGTGGGTGCCACCTCAGGGGAGACATCAGTCCCCGGACTTGTCGCGAGGGAAATAAAGGCAACAAGCGTCGAGAATTACGCCTACTCAGGCGCGCTAATAGATGACATTCCCGCCGAGCTCGCAAAGGCGAAGCGCGCTGAGTACGATCTCATTTTGGTTCAGGTGGGCGCCAATGACATCATTCGCTTCCATGATGCGAACAATAGCGCAGCTCTGTTGGCAGATGAGCTCAAGATGCTCCCCAAGCACAGTAAGCTGGTCGTCATAGTCGCGGGCAATGTCGGTGGCGCCTCCGCAATACCTTGGTTTCTGAAGGCATACTATACCAACCTTACCGTCCAATATCATTCAAGCTTTGCGAAAGCGATCGCCGCTATCGGCGGTAATTATGTCGATCTCTTTACCGATCCGCACGTAGACCCCATCGTACTTCAGCCCAAGAAGTATCTTGCAGCTGACGGTTTCCACCCGTCATCGCTTGGCTATATGCTCTGGTTCGAAAAGATGAAAGCAGCATCAGGTCAATTTTGAGGCAATAGTTGTAATGTCACAATTCTACCCATATCTCAAGACGTGTGTGTTTTGCTATACTTATATTCATAATAGTAATCATCATCGCTCTTTTATGAATAGACCACTTGCAGCATTTGTCATATCAACAGCACTACTCTTGAGTAGCTCTCAGGTATTAGCAGAATCTACTCCAGAGCATTCCATGACGCTAGGGGGAAGCACTAATGGTTCGGCGTCTCACAATCAGGCGAGTCACTTGAGTAAGCGTTTACGCAAAGGCATGAAAGGCGATGAGGTGAGACATCTACAAGAAGTGCTTGCGACGGACCCTGACATTTTTTCAAAGGCGAACATCACTGGTTACTTTGGGCCAATGACTGTTAAGGCGGTCATGCAAATGCAAAAGCATTTTGGACTCGAGCCGATAGGGCAGGTGGGACCTAAAACAATAACGAAGATAAACTCGCTTCTCGATGAGCACAATGAGACAGATGAGCAATTATCCGATGATACTTCTGGAGACCTTGGCGATCTTGGAGAATCGAGTGAAGCGAACACCGATTCTTCGTCCTCAAAAAATACCAACACTGAAAGCTCGCTAAAGACTCACACCTACACGGAAGTCGAACTACTTGCGATGGCCGGTCCCACTTCTCTGGCCGTTCCACTCGGTGACAATAAATACAGCACAAGTGGCGCAAAGAAAGGCACTGTATACCTCTGTAGTACCCCTGGGCAAAATGCTGCCGGTGCTTTTGCTGTAGGAAGCTGGATAAGCGGAAGCACTTGGACTCCGAGCGCAAAGGTAAGCGTCGCGGGTGACGTCGCATGGTCAAGTGCAGTATTTTCCGCATCTGTATCAGGTGGTTCTCGAATACTTCAAGGCAATGGTCTGCCGACCACACACCACACAGGTACATTCCCCATAGCGAGTACAGATCCTGCGTATCTATATGACAGGAATCCCAACTCAATAAAATCACAGACTATCAATCGTAGTGTAAGTGTTGCACCTACGTATTCTGATACACCCGGCTGTTTGACTGGTGGCGCTATCGGAACAATGCTCGATGGAGTCAGCCTGTTCAACGCATTCGACGCAGTTGGTCACGATGCAGTCGCAAATGAGATCCAAGATTCATGTGGCGGACATCCACAACAAGAGGGAATGTATCATTACCACGGAGCAAGTGCATGTATTACCGACAATGGCATAACGCAGGTAGAAGGATATGCTCAAGACGGATTTCCTATTACAGGATCGAAGGTCGCCGAGGGAAAATATCTTATATCAGAAGACCTTGATGAGTGTCATGGTATTACCAGTGCAGTAATGGTGGATGGAAAGTCGGTGAACACGTATCACTATGTGATGACCCAAGATTTTCCGTATTCGATCAGTTGCTTCCGTGGCAAGACGACGCAACCTCAGTCGACACATGCTGGTGCTACGGGATCTACCGCTCCAAATATGAGTACGAGTGGTGCGACAACGCAAAGTGGGCAAGACGGCACGCCGCCCCAAGTCGCGCTCGATGCGTGCAAGAGTCATACGGCAAATTCTTCGTGCTCATTCAGCGGCAAACAAGGCGAAACAGTTTCTGGTGTCTGCAATACTCCCCCTGACATGTCCGTGCTTGCGTGCATGCCCACTCGATAGGGGTGGGAATTGCGCATATACAGCTGATTCTGCTAGGTCGCGTAATTTACTATGAGGTGCTACCAATTATCAAAATAAGTACGCATTGGCGCAAAAAAGCCCACTCATGGTGGGCCTTTACATAGCGATTACTCTAGATCGAGTAGCTCAACTACCGCAGAAAAGTGAATTCAGTGATACTTCGATAAGTTCACATTGACCAGTTTTTTTGTACTCGTCGATCAACCTATTTTTTGGATGATCTTGTTCCAAGTTCAGTGTGACTGCTGAGCCGCGCTTTTTCAGCGTGAGATAAAGAGCAAGTTGCGTTATTTCGGTATGGACAAATGGTGCGAGCTGTTCCAGATCTTCGGTGCTCCAGAGGTCACCCTCGAGATAGTTACGAAGATCTCGTGGAAATACCGCGGTGTGAACATTTCGGTAGGCGGCTAAAACTTCACTGGGTGGAGCATCGCCCCGAGTTATGAGTTCGATTTGATATCGACACGGATCTACTACTCTTACTATGGCACGCAATTGTGGAGTAGTGAGGTCAGGTGAGTACAGACATTCAGTGGCTTGCTCAATTTGGCCAGACACCATCCTGCCATCCGCATCTCGTCCATCCCATGCACCTGGAGCTCCGATTGCACCTGCTCCATAGGGCGGGAGTGGTGCTATTTGTGGGGTGACGACATCATACTGCTTGCGTGCACTCGCAGGTGTATCTTCGGATTGCGCCAGCTGCGGCGGCATGAGTTGCGCGGATTCACTAATCGGTTCCGTGCGTGTCGACACTGTCCTCGTACGCTCCTGTGTATATGCAGAAAGTGAGACACTTTGATGTTTTTTGGATTCAGTCCACAGCGCATACAGCCAAAGGAGTCCGATGCAAAGCAGTGTGACAAGCACGTGCAGTCGCCACGGCTGACGCAATATTCGGATATTGATAATTGCCAAATCACTTCTCCAATGAGGTTTTACTATCTATATTGAAACTACAACTTACTAGACAGAGTGTCAAATTTACTGCAGCTGAAACACCGCGATAACGACGTATTGCATTTTTAGAGGATGTATGGTATAGTGCATAAATGAAGAAACCAGAAAAAGAAATTCACCCAAGCATGATCCAGATCTCTCTTTCGGAGTTTTTGGCCTCTTACAACAAGAACATGCCGGTATCATTTCCTCGCGCTTCTACGGCCTTATTGCTGCGTTTCCGTGAGGTCCATCCTGTGCTTTTTAAGCATGGTGAATTCTGGTCACTCGACCAACATCGCAAGAAATTCTTCGAATGGCTGCCGAGAAACGTCTAATTTTTCGCCACCGCAAAACCACCCGACCCCGGGTGGTTTTGTATAAGTATCCATCACTACGTAAAGAGAAAATTCACATTGTTAACAGGAAGCAAAAGTATAATCAAACAGCACATGCGGCGCGTAGCTATTATCTTCAATCATAAATCTGGCGTGAGTGACAAGCTGGCCGAAATCAAAGAATATTATGCCAAGCTACCACTCGGGCAATGTTTTGTTGAAATTAGCGTCATTGATGATGGTAGTGAGATACAGGCCGTTGCGCAAAAGTATGCGAAGGGTGAGTGGGACGCCATCGTTGCCGCAGGCGGAGACGGGACGATAAGTGTGGTTGCTGAAGTGCTCATGGATACGAATCACACACTTGGTGTGTTGCCGCTCGGTACGCTCAATCACTTTGCGAAAGATATGAACATTCCACTCTCACTTACCGAGTCACTCGACATTGTCACCACTGGAGGCCGTGTAATAAAAATCGATGTAGCGAAATGTAATAATGCGGTGTTCATAAACAATTCAAGTATTGGCGTATACCCCAAGGTCGTCGCGCTACGCGAGCGCATGCAAGAAAGGGGGGCGTATAAGTGGTTTGCATTTATTAAGGCTTCGCGAAGTGTAATTGCAAATATTCCAAAAATATCCGTTATGCTTGATATGGAAGGGAAGAGAATACCCCGCGCTACCTCATTCATCTTTGTCGGAAATAACCATTACAAGCTACAGGGACTGAATGTCGGTTCACGCGCATCGCTTGCAGAAGGGAAATTATCACTGTGGGTCTCGCGTAACACAACTGCGTCGGGACTGCTTCTGCTTGGGCTGCGGATGGTTTTGGGAAAAATAAGAGAAGACAGAGATTTTAGTGCGTTTAACTTGACCGAGGTAGAGGTTGAGATGCAAGAAAAAAATATCCTTGTGTCGCTCGATGGAGAGGTAGCGCAAATGAACAGTCCGCTTCGCTACAGTATAGTCCCACAGAGTTTATCAGTACTCGTCGGAAAGTTGCCATGAGAACGATTGTCCATCTCTCTGACCTCCATTTTGGTGCTGTCGATGACAAGAAGATCGCGCCGCTTTTGTCGTGTATCAATTTGCTCGACCCCGATCTCGTGGTTATTTCGGGGGATCTCACTCAGCGTGCGACGATAAGCGAGTACAACGCCGCACGTGCATTTATCCGCTCACTTGATAGGAAGACCCTTGTTGTTCCCGGTAATCATGACATTCCTTACTTCAATATATGGAAGAGATTTCTCGCCCCGTTTGAGCGTTTTAATCGTTACATTTTAGCGGTTTCTTCTGACGTGTATGTCGATGAAGAAATCGCGATCATCGGCGTAAATACCGTACAACGATTTGCTTTTACTGAAGGAAGGATAACTACTACAGAACTCGAGCGTATTGAAAAAGTATTTGAAAAAATTCCCAGAGATGTAATGCGAGTCGTATTTACCCACCACCCGCTTGAGCTCCCTACACCTAAGGGAGAGGGACACACTCACACCCACCACCTTGTTCACGGTTCGCACAAGGCGATGCTCCGACTCGCAAAAGCCAAGATCGACATGTTTCTATCGGGGCATTTACATATATTCAACCTTACAGACACGAGCGTGCGCTATAAGATAGCTGATTATGGCGGGCTTATAGTTCAAGCAGGGACGGCACTCTCGACACGCTTGCGTGGAGAAGGAGGTTCATTCAACTTCATTCGTCTTGAAAGACCGCATGTGACAGTCGAGCAATATCAAAGCGAAGGAATTACGCCGAATTTTACGCTCGCGTCTGTAACAAAATTTGCCGAAACGCCGTCGGGATGGAAAAAACTATCGTAGGAATGCGGGCATAGCATTCATAATTTCTTCACGTATTTTATTGATAATGAAGATATTATTTTTTAATTAATAAACTATGGCAACAGTCATAAATAATCGTGAGCCAAGTGATCGCACGATAGTACAGGCAGATTCGAGTGGGTGGGTATTTGCTATTCTCCTCCTACTTCTCCTTATTGGCGGAGCAGCGTATTGGACAATGCACCACCCTAGTAATACAACAATTGTACAGCAGTCACCTCAGCCAGCAAGTATCAATGTCACTCTTCCATCTCAGTCCACACAAGGGGGGTCTGCATCTGCTCCAGCTAACTAAGGTAACTCATCGTGAGAATAACATCAAAAAGCAGACTAAATGTCTGCTTTTTTGTTATTTGTACTTCATCATTTTATGTTTGCGTATCGATATGAACAGAATTGTTATAAGCATCGGCATGAAGAACAGAATAAGAAAGGCGACGCTTTGACCGTCATGACCAGTTGGGGGGATGTCACTTTCATTCGCCGCATAAGCCGTCTCTGTAAGTATCCCGCCTGCAGCGCTCGCGACGGCACCCATGACACTTGAGTCTCGCTGAAGAACTTTCGTGACAGTGTGTGTGGTGGGGCTCATAAACTGAGCGGTGTGGATCGCACTGCGCCCTGATAGGACTATCGCACCATTAACTCCATACACGCTATCCTGCATCTTCGGTCTCGAGATCGTACTTGAAAGAAAATACACACCAGAAGTGGCGTTTGTATTGAACGCAATGTCGTAGCCGATTGTCACTTCCTCATGAGGCAATAGCGTGCCAAGCTCCCATTCTTCATCTTTTACCACCGCACCAGAAGGGGAAAGGAGGATGTCGTGGAATGTGACTGAGGTTATTTTTTCATTATTAGGATTTTTGATGATGATGTTTTGCGAGCTTTTAACGTTAACGTCATTGATGGTCGTTGTTGCGGTTGCGCGAGTGATATCGATAGGTAGAGTCATGCTTGTCGTTGTCGAGCTCGTTGCTTGCGATGAAGCGGAAGTGGATCCGCTTGTAGTCGTCGTCACACTACCCGCATTATTGGGGGTCATAAGAATAATGGTGCCACCACCGCCAGACGACCCCCCACTCGGAGTTATGTAGGTTTTGATTACGTTAATATCTGAGTTGTTTTCTGTGATGCTTTCGGCTTCGGTGCCACGCACGCTCACTCGATTTTCTATGCTTGTGCCCTCACGGAGATCGTTTTTGATGCGCGCAGTAAGGGTAAGTTCTATCGCTTTGCCTTGTGGCACGTCACCAAGCTCCCAAACGAGCTCATTGCTCTTGCTTTGGTGATAGGGGAGTGATGAGCGCACGATATCAAGATGAGCGGTGTCGAGAGTGTCCGAGAGTATGACTTTGCTCG
>JAYTYM010000099.1:0-8977 GCA_043742365.1 bacterium
GCAGTCTGACAGTGCTACTCGATGCATGCAAAGTTCTGTTACCAAGCGATAGTCAATCGCGTCCACAAAGAAAATTACTTGAAGAGGTGATCGATTCCATCAATTCATCACGTGAGCTCATAAGTGAGGGGCTTTCAAGGTCAATAACCCCACGCTCGTGTGAGGTAGTATTTAGCGGTATCCTGCATCAGTCTGTACGGGCGAAGAACGTGCTCGAGACATTGCGCATCGAAGGGGTAAGTGCCGCGTTCGACGATATCTATTTCATTGCAAGGCATATTGAGAGTGAGGCAATAGCTCTGCAAGAGATGATGGCAATGTATGTCGGTTACGCGCTTGTTCCTGCTATTTCTTCAGTCATAAGCGACCCCGTCCTTTATGCTCTCTACATTCTCCTCTCGGCGGTCATGCAAGATACTCCCAACCTGACCAGCCTGGCACTTAGTAATAAGCGTGAGGAGATAGAAAAAATTGGAATGCTTGAAGCTATTGAACTCTCAGGCATTGCTTTGCCAGAAAAGGACAAGGCAATCGCGTGGTACAAAGAAGTGCTTTCTCGTGTCACCGAAGCAGAAGCCAATGCAAAAATTTGTCGTGACAAATTACTCCACGCTGCATCCTCATGCCGAGTCTATTTCAGTGACATGGATTTTTCATTTCTGTATGATCCTGAGCGAGGCCTCTTCCACAGTGGGTTTAGCGCAATGAGCGGAAAGCTCGATGATGCATTCTATGACCTACTTGCATCAGAAGCCAATTCTGCGAGTATCGTTGGGGTCGCGAAAGGCGAGGTTCCGCTTAAGCACTGGAAACACCTTGGACGAAAGCTCATTCGCGCAAAGACGGGAAGCGTTCTTACCGCTTCTTGGGCAGGATCTTTGTTTGAATATTTGGGAACGCTTCTCTATTTCGATGTACACAAAGAAAGTTTCTGGGGAATATCGGCACAGCATGCCATTGAGGCACATCAGCATTTCGCCAAACGCTTAAATATTCCGTGGGGCATGGCAGAGTCTGCCTCGGCAGTATTTGATATCGAACAGAATTATCACTATCAAGCATTTGGGGAGCCTTCAATAGGATACAAGCGCGAGCTCTCGCAGTTTGTTGTCGTCTCTCCTTATGCAACCGCGCTTGCATTGCCTTTCGCCCCGCAATCAGCACTCAAAAATTTGCATGCACTTGAAGCAAGCGGAGGCGCCGGACGCTATGGCTTTTATGATGCGATTGATTATACCGGTATCACTTCGCATAAACGTGCAGCGGGTATCGCAGCCAAGATCTATTTCGCACATCACCAAGGATTTATTCTTGCTTCGATAGCCAATGTCGTACTCGATGGATGGATAAGGCGCATGATAGCAACTGAACCTGAAATGGTGGTTGCTACCCAGTTGTTCGAAGAAAAGATGCCTCGTCTTCCGAGTGCAACCACACTCTTTGTAGATAAAAAAACAAATGTCAGTCAAGTGCCTGTCATTCGAGAGGAAGATTCACCAAGGCGTCACATTCCCGTGCGTGGAAAGGAACCGATATTACGCTTCCTCTCAAATGGTACTCACCATGTCCGCCTGACCTCAACGGGTGCTGGATATAGCAGGCGAGGCAGTATTCATCTTACCTCTGCTACGGAAGCCCTCTCTACTGAGAACGAGGGTACGTACTTTTATCTTTTTGATTACAAGCGTGATCTCCTGTGGTCTCCGACGTACATGCCGACACGAAACTTAGGTGAGCGGTGCGCGGTCTTGGCTGGGGAAGAGATCGTAGTATTTGAAAAGCGCTATGAAGGCATCATAAGTTCACTCGCGGTAACAGTCACTCCTGACGCAGATGTTGAGATACGAGAATTGACGCTTCATAACACTCGTGATGAATTTGCCGCGTTGCGACTCGGAGTGTGCGCGGATGTATCCCTTATGGACGGGATGGAAGAAGCTTCGCACCCTAACTACGGCAAACTTTTTGTTGCCACAGAAACTTTGTGGGACGGAAAGGCCATCGTTGCATCACGCCCAGATCCTCGGAACAGAGAGCATGTGATAGCAGTTGGAGCACTGCTTGTCTCATCCGCGCCTCTTATCGACAACTACCCGATACGCAGCCGCGAAGCATTCTATGGTTCGCCGCTTTATCGCGACAGACCGGAGGTTATGCAGAATGTGACTCGGGCAAAGTTACAATTTCCAGAATATACGCTGGATACCGCACTCGGGTTTGTCGTCTCTCTTGTGCTCAAGCCTGGGGAAACAAGGCGGATAAGTTTTGTGATGGCAAGCGGTAATTCTAAAGAAGCTGTGATCAATACGCTCAAGCAATACCGCAATGAGCTTGCTGCGCATAAGGCAGTTATGAAAGCAGATAGGGTGGGAGGGCGGTTTCTTTCTTCTTTGGGAATTAGTTCGCAGCAGGGAGAACTGTTTGCGTCGCTCGGATCATTACTAACGACGCGTGCGCGTTATGCAGGTAAGCCGACTATTATAGGCAGTGCACCGAGTATTGGCGCGCTGTTTAAGTGTGGTATTTCAGGCACCCGCCCCGTGCTCCTTCTGTCCGTATGGGGGGTTGCGCATATTCCGATGGTCAGACAGATTTTACTGTGCCGGCTGTACTTTCTCAAAAAAGGCATTGAAGCAGATATTATAATCTTTAATGAACACTCGTCTGGCTATCTTAAGACCTTTGAAGATGAGATAGATTTCTTATTGCGCACACAACAGGATGTACGCAAGGTCTGGTCGAGTCAGGTAGTGCACGTGCGGGGTGAGCAGTTCACCGAGAGTGAGCGCCAGTCATTGCGAGCTGTTGCGACAGTACATATCGATTGCGAGAAACAGACGCTTGCTGATGCAATGAATGCACTCTTGCGCGTACCCGCACTGCAGCTCCCACCGCACCTCATACCTGACCCTCTGGTTGTGCCAGTAAAGCATAGCCATATCCAGGCTGGTAAGGTAGAAAAGGAGTTAATACTTGCAAATGTATACGGCGGCTACGATAAGTACAGTCGAGAATACGTTATTCGCATAAAAGGCGGCAAGACTCCGCCCGTACCATGGTCAAATATTATCTCAAATGGCCACATCGGCTTCATTGCAACTGATCGCGGTATGACATTTACCTGGGCGCAAAATAGCAACGAGAACAAACTTACCGTCGCTTACAACGATGCACTTTCTTCGCTCACGGGTGAAGCGCTCTATGTCCGCGACGATGCAAGCGGGGAATTATGGTCCCCACAACCTATACTCGGCAGAGCAAAAGCCGAATATGAGGTACGTCATGGAGAGGGATACACTTCGTATGAGACCAAACAAGGCGGACTCGCGCTTACGCTTCGCATGTTCGTGCCTCCGCATGAGTCAATAAAATACATCACACTTACCTTAAGAAACGATGGTGAACATGAGCGTAAATTAATGACCTTCGGTTATTTTGAGATACTGCTTGGCACAACACCGCGTGAAACTCGGAAGATTTTCTCATATGATGTGCGCACAGATAAGAGCATTGTCGTCGAGCAGTCGTTTAGAAGGAATTTCCCACAAAGCCGCGCGATTATAGGCATTATCGGAGGCGCCGATAGCTTCAGTTTAAGCAAAGAAGAATTCCTCGGAAGACAAGGAGACATGCGTCTACCCGCCGCAGCACTCCGTACGGAGCTTTCCTCTTCCTTATCGTCACGCACGGAACCAGCTATCACGCTCGCAAAAACTGTCACGCTACTTGCCGGGGAAGAAAAGACTATTACCTACTACATCGGCGAAGGAGAGAGTGAAGGCGCAATCGATGACGCATTACTGCTCGCAAATAGCGCTGGAGCACCAGAAAAAGCACGGAAAGAATTAGCAACGTATTGGCGAGATATTCCGCGCATCACTATCGAGACTCCTGATGAATCACTCAATGTGCTGTTTAATCGATTCCTTTTGTATCAAACTCAGGTAGCCCGAATTAACGCCCGAATGGGCTTCTATCAAATTGGCGGCGCGTATGGATTCCGCGATCAGTTGCAGGACGCACTGGCGATGCTCTGGCTTAACCCCGTGTGGGTGCGCGGATATATTTTGACTGCAGCAGCACATCAATTCCGCGAAGGCGATGTGCTGTCGTGGTGGCACGAGCATAATAATTTTGGCGCACGCACAAGACTTTCTGATCCGCACTTGTGGCTGCCGTATGTGGTTGCTCGTTACCTCACGTTCACCGGCGACAAAGGTATTTTGCAGGAAGTCATTCCGTTTCTCGAGGGTGCAATTCCGGACAATGCAGAACGCCCGACGGTTGTGGGATTCTTTGCGAAAAGCCAAGAATCAGGAACACTCTATGAACATTGCGTTAGAGCTACTGAACATGGGCTGACATCGGGCTCTCGCGGTCTTGCACTTATGGGCCAAGCTGATTGGAACGATGGCATGAATCAGGTGGGGACAGAGGGCTTGGGGGAAAGTGTATGGCTGACATGGATGATGATCGATGTGCTTACGAGCATGGTTGAGCTTGTTGAGCAAAATGCGGACCTCGATCGTGCGAACCGTTACCGCGAGCATATCACCCTCTATAGAGAGGCACTCGCGCAATATGGATGGGATGGTAAGTGGTATCGCCGCGCATATACTGATAGGGGTTTACCCATAGGAACAGCGAGCGCAAAGGAGTTCCGTATCGATTCGGTCACGCAATCTTGGGCGTACTTTGTTGATGGCAAGACTCCGCACACGCTGCAGGCGCTCCGCTCTGCGAAAGATGAGCTACACATTCTCGAAGGACAGGTTCCACTGGCGTGGCCACCATCGACGCGGGCCGTGCTTGATCTTGGAACCATTTCGGACTATCCACGGGGCGTGCGCGAGAATGGCGCACAATACAATCATGCTGCACTTTGGTTGGCACAAGCGATGTTCTCCTCAGGGGATGCGGATACGGGCAAAATGATCATTGATGCAGTAAGCCCATTTAAGCGCACTGCCACTCCGAACTTGCTTCTGCGCTATCGCGGAGAACCTTACGCTGTAGCTGCGGAGGTGTATTCGGAGCCAACATTTGCGGGGCGCGCAGGGTGGACGTGGTACACCGCATCAGCAGGTGTGTTCTATCGAACTATTCTTGAATATATGTTTGGTCTGAAAAGGGCGGGTAACACCATAAGCTTTATCCCGTCGCTACCGAGTGATTGGCACGATGTAGCGGTGCAAATACCGCACGGAACATCCGTCTACAATATTAATTTTATAAAAAATGAAAAACCTGACACCAAGGTACTGGTAAGTATTGACGGGAGGCGATCTGCCGAAGGAAGGCTAGAGCTCATTGATGACGGACGTAGGCATGAGATAAAGGTTGAGTGGGGAAGTAACACTATAAAAAATGACTAAAATGTTATATTATATAGACTGAATGACAAGATCATGCGCCATTATTGAGCCTCAGTTATTCTGTCAAACACATAATTCATGAAAAATTCACCCATGGCTCGCTATAATTCATACCCACTACATAAACACATATGAAAAAAAACGATACCGAGACGACGCCCATGCTGCATAATATTTTGCGCTCTTTTGATGTTCCCATAACGGTTTTTGATGCTGACCTCAAGATCATTTATAACAACCACGGAAGTGATGACATTTCGCACAGTGCACTTTTTGGAAAGAGTAAAGATGCGATGCGACGCCCAGCAATAAACGAAGCAGCGCACTTTGAAGAAAATCAATATTACGATATTTCAGGCAACCTGCTGGTGTACCCAAAGGATTCTCCACTCCAGCATGCGATAGAGGGCAGGGCCACAAACGATCTTTTGCTCGAGCATCGCAATAAGAAAAATCATCGACAGCGCTGGCTCTCTGTCAGTTGTGTTCCAATAAATGATGCAGAGGGGAAATTTCTTTATGGGATATTGTGGTACAAGGATACGTCCGCATGCATAGCTCATGAGAATAAGTTAAAGTTCCTCCTCGCAGCCCTCCGCGTACTATCGCTCGACCCGAATCTTGAGAATCGTTTAGAGCAAAATGCAAAACTACTTGTACCGATGCTTGCAGATTGGATATCGATCGACGTAGTCTGCGATGAGAAGACATCACAAGGTACGCATGTGACCAAAAATATCGCACTTTATAATAGGGATCCAGAGAGGGTTGATCTGTATAAAAAGTATGCAAAAAAATATCTCCCCTATGATTCTCCCAAGTCGACAATGCAGCAAGTTATTACTACCCAAGTCTCGACAGTCACCGTTATTGATTTTGATGACCTCGTAAAGGAAAATGCTGTTATAAGCGAAGAGCGACGCCTCGACACTCTCGCGCTGGGCATCTCCTCGTATATGATGGTCCCGATAATTCTCGACGGCAAGACCGCTTCGGTCATCACTCTCGCATATGCTGAGTCGGGAAGAATGTATTCACGGGATGATGTAACATTCATGGAGGAATTCGCACATTACTTGAGTCTGCTGTCTGAAAATTCGAAGCTTTATGATGAGATATCACGACGTGATCACGCAAAAGATGTCTTTCTGGCGCAGCTTTCGCATGAACTCAGAAACCCGCTCGCGCCGATAAAGAACGCCATTGAATTGCTTACGCTCAAGAACAACGACCCGAGCCTTAGTGAGGAGATCGGTGTGCTCAGTCATCAATTCGATCATCTTACAAAACTCTTAAGTGATCTCTTGGACACCACCCGCTTTACGAGCGGAAAGATAGTGCTCGACATGAAGCCAACCGATCTCACTAACGTTATCGAGAATGTCGTCACCGCCATAACTCCGATCGTAGAGAAGTCTGCACTTAAATTCAAAGTCGAATATCCCAAAGAAATGCTTTGGTTGTCTATAGATGCAACGCGTATTGAGCAGGCGCTTCTCAACTTGCTCTATAATGCGATTAAATTCACCCCGCGCGGCGGGCTCATCTGGCTCAAAGTTACCAGAGAAGAAAAGATGGTCACGATACGCGTTAAAGATACCGGAGTCGGCATTACTACGCCTGAGATGGAATATATCTTTGAGCCGTATTATCAGGGTGAGCGAACACGCGATAAGAATAGTGGCCTCGGTATAGGACTTGTCTTAGTGCGACAAGTCGTCCAACTCCATGGCGGCAAAGTCGAGGTTCAAAGCGAGGGAATGGAGAAGGGCAGTGAGTTCGTGATCACATTACCACTATTACTTGGAGAGCACCCTCATGCTGGAAAAGGTGATCCTGCTCCTCAAAGTAGCGGAAGTAGTGGGTCAAAAAGAAGCATACTTGTTGTCGACGACAATGAAGCAGCGGCCGAGTCACTTACCCGCCTTCTCGAGGCGCTTGGGCACACGGCGCACTGTCTCTATTCTGGTAAAGATGTGCTTGCATATCTTTCGGAACATGAAGTCGACATTGTCTTCCTTGATGTTGGTATGCCTGAAATGAATGGTTATGAGCTCGTGCAATTACTGCGTAAGAACGGACACCACAAAGAAAAGATCGTCGCGCTCACGGGCTATGGCCTTCAAGAAGACAAGCAAAAGGCGATGGCTGCAGGATTTGACTTTCATCTCACGAAACCGGTTGGCATACGCGAGTTGAAAGAAGTATTATAAGTACGCAACTGCTGTTTATTAAAATTTTTAAAATTCTTCATATGAATAGAAATGTAATTATAGGGATAGTGCTTGTCGTGGTTGTGCTCTTGTTCGGCTTTATCATAACGCAGTCAAAGACGGCGGTTGTAGAGAGTGCAAATCCAAAGGCTACGGAGGCAAAAGTGACGGATAATGCGCAAGTACCTACGGAAACCCAAACGACCTCGACCACTGTAACGACAACCACGATCACAGATGTACAAGCGACAACCTCAAAGGAGAAGATGAGCGCAACTATCGATTACACGGATGGAGGATTCGTGCCAAGTAGTGTGACTATCGCAGCTGGAGGAAATGTCACGTGGACGAATGTTTCGAGCGGACCAATGTGGGTCGCGTCTGCTCCCCACCCAGCGCACACTGACTATCCTGGATTTGATGAATTGAAGCGAGTCGAGAAGGGAGGGAAGTATACTTTTACATTCACAAAGGCGGGAATGTGGAAGTTCCACAATCACGTAAAGGCTTCTGACTACGGCGCAGTCATCGTCAAATAAGCAAAAATTACCAACAGCAGACTAAAAAAGTAATTACAAGCGATAGCCTTAGAAAAACTCACATGCAAAGTCATGTGAGTTTTTTGCGCGGCGATGAACCGATGTATTCTTCATCATACCCACAGGTGACAAAGATATACTTTGCGTATATGAAAATGAAGCGGGTTGAGACGGGTTTTTATTTTGTTCTCTTGGTCTGTGCACTAGTTCTGTTCATATATTTACTCAAGACAAACTTGAGCGCACTCGTGCTTTCTGCATCGCTCGCACTCGTGTTTGAGCCGCTACATACAATGCTCAAAAAAAGGCTTACCAACGAATCTGCTGCAGCGCTCTTCGTAGTTCTACTCGTGTTTTTTATCGTATTCATTCCTCTCGGAGTATTTATTGCTCGTGTGATAAGCGATGCCACCTACCTTGTTGGGGGCATGTCTTTAGCTCAAGGAGCTGACCCCGCACACACCCTTACAAAATTTTTAAAAGGATATACAAGCAATCCTCTCATCGCCATCGCAGCCAAGAATATCGATGAGATTTTGCAACAAGGGCTTGATTGGTTCCTGCAAAATTTTGGCATCTTCTTTTCGGGGGTGGCACAAGTATTATCAACGCTCGTGCTTTCACTCTTGGGCTTATTTTATTTTTTAAAGGATGGGCCACATTTGGTTGCTTGGATCCTGCGCACTGTCCCGCTTGAGATTCGCTATACTCGCGCAATACTCTCAGAACTCGGAAATGTCATAAGCTCCGTCATAAAAGGAACTCTAGTAGTGGCACTCGTGCAGGGGATGGCAGCTGCAGTGGGCTTCTCCTTTTTCAGTATTCCGGACCCAATGTTCTGGGGATTGAT
>JAYTYM010000100.1:0-4039 GCA_043742365.1 bacterium
GCTTCTTTCCTGATACGAGGCATGTGGGGGTTTGTTGTGTATGGCATACGGATCATCCTAAGTGTTAGGGTGATTCCAAGCTATTGGGATATTACGTGAAAATTGACAAAATTATTTTAGATTGTAGTGTGTAAAAAGCTGCACAACACACTTAAGGAGGTAACTGTGGAAAGATCTCAATCCCCTGTTCTTGGCTCAATCGCGATACAAGTAGGCGACAAGAAGTACTCGGTGAACATCACCGGTTCAGAAAAATTTGCCTACGAACTCAATCGTGCAGTTCTAAGGGGTCAGGACCCGGCAGAAGCCCTTTTCTTTCTCGCGGAACTCGGTGCTACGCTCTACCACCCCGATAGTCCCATGCTCGGCCGAGAAAAGGCCCGTACCTACGAACAGTTCTTTGGCGCAGTTACTCAAGGCCCGAGTAATCCACACGCACTAACGCTTGTGAAATAGCGAGCTGCACACCATAAGCCAAACGACCCTCATTGAGGGCCGTTTTTTGTCATTGCTCTAAACATTGTATTGTTTTATATCGATAGCGTCATTGTCGTTCAATACCTCGAGGATATCACCTTTGGGGTCAGGGCAGTCGACGCTGACAAAAATATTTCCTTTTGTGATCTGTTCTTCGTAGATATGTGCATCAGGTTCACTTAGCCCGTACCCCGTAAGTGCACCTGCTAATGTACCGGCTGCGGCGCCAGTGACCGCTCCTGATGCGACTACGGCAGCTGCAGCCCCTAACCCAAGTGCTGCCACCAGTGGCCCACCGATAAAGAGTGCTCCGAGTCCCGGCAAAACTCCGCTAGTAACAGCGAGACCTGCCAATGCGCCCAAGACTCCTCCGGTAGTGGCCCCAGACGCCAAACCAGCTCCTGTGTCTTCTGCCTTTACCTTACTCTTTATCGCTTCTTCTTTTTCGCTTTTGACTTCACCCACTTTATGCTCCTCTACCCTGCCACTTTTGTTGGTATATAAGTATGAGATAGAGTCGCGGGATATTTCTTTTTTTAAGAGCTCACTTAGTGCGCTTTCTGCATCGTCAGTATTAGTGAATACACCGAGAGTTATTGTCTTCATAGATATGAATTATTGATTAAACTTTTCGATACTTAGTACATAAATGTATAACGGATATGATTAAGTTGTGATGAAGAAAAAAGACCCCTTGTGGGGGTCTTGTTTTAATGTACGAGCGAAAGAGTCAGGGGCCTCCGCATTGATCCATGGCAGTGGGTCTCTATGACCAGTCCACTTGGAATGCTTATCGTTTGGGATACTTTACAACCATACTTGGGTGCGTGGGTTGCGCACAAAAAGAGTGGTGGTGAGTCTTCTTCTTTTTTGACGTTGCAATCTGATGCGAATGTCAGCTCTAGGCAAGGTACTGTTTCGTTACAAATGCTGCAGATTCCTTTTGCTTTCATGGGGTCTTCCGATCGATGAGTTGGGGAGCATGAAATATAATTACCCATCTCTCTTCAGACATATCTGCAAACTACCACCATTCCAAAACAAAACAAGCCCCGCGAGGGGCTTGTTTTTGATTATAAATTTATCCGATCGAATCGATCTTCACTTCTGTGAAAGGCTGTCTGTGACCGTTCTTTTTATAGTAGCGGCTTTTGGCCTTATACTTCACGACCATAACCTTTACTCCCTTTGCGCTAGATACGGTGACAGTAGCACTTACCTTTGCACCTGCAATGTAAGGAGCTCCGACCGTAGTCTTTGCACCATCGTCTGTCAAAAGCACCTGATCAAATACCACCTTAGCTCCGTCCTCATAAAGCATTGGCTGCTCGCCAGGCTTTCTATCCTGAGAAAGTTTCTCTATCTTAAGGACGTCGCCTGCCTCAACCTTGTACTGCTTTCCACCTGTTTGTATTACTGCGAATGACATAGTGAAACTATTCTACGGAATTGTCTGAAAAATGCAAGGTTTTATGACAGAAATACTTCTTGACACTACTCATAAATCGTGATATCGTTTACTAACTTCAACCTAGTACATTATTAAAGGAGCCACGATGAAAGTTGCCCAACTCGCCGTTGGCAGTTGCTACGAGAACAAGGCCGGTGACGTCGTACGCAAGATTTTGACGCTTTCGGGTGATTGCCTCACCTTCATCATTGTTGCGCCGAAGCCACGGCATTACCCCGATCGAAGGACTACGACCACCAAGCGTGAATTCGCCGAGTGGGCTGCCCGCCCCGCAGGCAAAAAGGAGGACGCCGCGGACCGCGCAGTTCGCCTCAGTGTCAGGTAACTCTGCCAAAACTCCAAGCCGCCTATTACAGGCGGCTTTCTTTTTTGTAAAAATTAAAAACCGCCTGTTACTGTAGCGGTTCTTGCATCTCTACTTGAGGGAATTCTTTGTTCGGATAATATCGCGCAAAGTATTCACTAACCCACCAACGGAAAAGTGTTTTCGGGGTCGAGCTAAGAAACCTCTGCTCTTTCGCATTCCAAAAACTGATTGTTGCGAGATCGATACGCAGAAGTAAATACACAAGCTTAAACAGCAGCATGTAAGGGATCAGAAGCATGACCGCGACGAGAAATTCCCATCCGACATAAAATCCCCACTTCAGCGAATCTTTCCAGCTGCCAACGCGATCGAGCACTCCAGCGTGCGTAAGCATGGGCACAACAAGAAAAATTCGATAAAAGCATGACGCAATAAACGATAGGAGCACAAATGGTCCATAAATTACAGCGACTGCCGTGGCGAACATTGAAAGAGTTTCCACTCCCTCTCCTCAAAATACTCTGTTATTATCGTACGCCTGATTACGTCTTTCTCAAAGATTTATTCGCTTACAAGTGGTTTTTCGAGCAGATTCGCCTCTAGCCCAGGAGTGGCGCCAGTAATGCGCGTCACGTCTTTATCAACTTTACCAAGCTCTTTGTATGCTGCATTGTAATGGTTTACTGTCGTGCCGAGAGAATTACCAAGTCTACCCATGAAATCTTCGTATGCCTTTAAGTGCTTGCCGAGTTCGTCGACGCGCTTGATGATGTCCTTTGCGCTTTCTT
This sequence comes from bacterium, assembly GCA_043742365.1. Lineage (GTDB taxonomy): Bacteria > Patescibacteriota > Minisyncoccia > Phycocordibacterales > UBA6899 > MHLP01. Next base: position 3,044 of record JAYTYM010000100.1, read on the forward strand.
CAATCTTGAACGCCTTGAAGCCATAGAGCACAGACTGTAGGTACGCGGCGAATGTTGTCGGCGATACGATGATCACTTTCTTTTCGTTATAGGCGTAGTCGATAAGATTGCGAGTATTGACCTTTACTGCACCGACTTCATTGACCAAGAGGTCGTAGTAGATCCCCTCTGCAGGGATGAACATAAATGCGAACGGCAGTGTCCCCTCCTCTGTCTTAATGTATTTGGAGGTCTCGTCTATACGCTTCTTGAGATCGTTTTTGAATTCTTTCTCGAGCTCTTCACGCTGCTTGTCGTCTATTGCCATCGTAACGCGGTTGTAATTGTCGAGCGAGAATTTCGCATCTACGGGTATGATCCCTTCTTTGGTGACAATCACCGCATCAACTTTCTCTTTGTTGGAAAATTCATACTGCATCTTATATGCACCGGGGGGCAAAATATTGGAAAGGATGAGCTCAAGAGAAGCTTCGCCCAAGTTCCCTCTTTGCTTTTGATGTTTGAGCACCTTTTCAAGATTAGCGAGCTGCTCGGCAATCGCCATGAAACGCGTCGTCGATTCATTGGTCTTGGTCTGCTCACGAGCGACGTCGACAAGACTTTTGTTCATTTGCTCATTTATTTCGCGCAATAGTTTCTGTGATTCAGAGAATTGCGTGCGTACTGCCTCGGTCATATCACGGCGTGATTCATTTAGCTTGGAGTCGAGTTGTGTGGTAAGTGCCGCCATCTGCTGCTGGAGCATTATCATGCCCTGTGAGTCTTCCTTGGGTACATCGGGCTTCTTGCGCGAGAGCAGAAACCAAGCAGCCACGCCGCCTGCAAATATTCCTACTACAACGAGAAGTATCGTTTCCATAGAGTTATCGTATCACGCCTCACTTCCTTGAACAAAATAAAAAAGAGGCCATTGCTGGCCTCTTGTTGATGTACAATTTTCTTTTTAGCTTCGCGAGCGGCGTTCCTTGATGCGTCGTTCGCGCTTCTGGTCGAACA
>JAYTYM010000101.1:0-23992 GCA_043742365.1 bacterium
CATCGACACCACGAGCGCAATAACGTTCTCGTTAGTCAAAGATCTATTTCCGCAGTCTACAAACGATGCGCGCACAAAGAGGCGCGCGTCGATACGAAATTTTCTTCGGACCTATGTGGGTCCACCGTACGATCTGGCGCGAATGGAGGATGTCCTCCTTGATGCGCCTTTCCCTTCCCTAACCCGCAACCATGATGTCACAGAGGAGAATCAGAAGACCGAAAAGTAGTAACGTAAATGAAACTCAACCGCTTCACCAACCAAGATAAAGGATACCCATGAAATCGAAATCTTCCTTTGGCGCATTGCTCGCGATGCTCTGTGTACTGTTCCCAGCCCTTGGCTATGCGAACGACGACGTGGTGAACCAAGGTGACGGCACGCACAATGGTGCGGTCGTCATCCAAAACCACGGCGGCAGTCCGACGCCGCAGCCTCTGCCCGCGCCCACACCCACCCCGGTCATCGTCAACAACACGGCGAACCCAACGGCCAGCTCAACCGCCCAAGCAGGTGCTCAGGCGGCGGCTCAAGCTGGTGCAACAGGCGTAGGTATCGGCGGCGGTGCAACTGTAGGGAACATTTCTCCGCAGCAGACCGCCACCCTTTCAACGGGCGCGGTTGCCAACAATAGCGCTGCATACGGAGGTCAGAGTAGCAGCACCCTCAACAACGCCACCCACACAGGTGATGTTTCCGCCAATCTCGTTGGCGGCAATAACACTGCAGTGGGTGGCGCGGGAGGTGCAGGCGGCTCTGGAGGTTCCGGTGGTTCGGTCGGTCCGGTCAACATGTCGACAGGACCCTCGAGTGCCTCAGTCGGCAACGTCGGTGGCGGTTCGGTGACGAACAACACCCGTACGACCGTTGCGGTCGAAGGTTCCCGAACGAACATTGGTCCTGTCGGCTCTACTTCAAGCTCCGGCGTGAAGGATGCTGGTAACAGCAGAAACGACATCAAGCTTGGACCCGTAACTTCGGCGGCACAAGGTGGCGCGGTGAATGGCTCGGGTAACAGTGATGTCAAAGTCGACGCACGAGGTGGGGCATCAAGCTCGACCACTGGCGCGATGAGTCAGAACCAAGCCACGTCGGCGAATAATCAGGGCGTGAATGCATCTGGGAACAAGACGGACATCCACTACGATGCCGCCAGGATCCCCGTTGCGTCCGCTGCTCCGGTCCTTCTCCCGCCAGTCGTCTGCGCAACAAGCTCGAGCGGTCTCGGCGTTCAAACACAGGTGTTCGGATTCAACTTCGGTCGATCCGACTCCCGTCAAGAATGCTGGGATAGCAAAGAAGCAACTGAATGCGTGAACATGGCGGTCGCAGTCGTGAACTCGTTCGGTATGCGCTCGAAGATGGCCATCGTCGCCGTCGGCTGCACCGTGCAGTCGCCAACGTTCGCAAAGTTCGCCAAAGCGATGAATCAATCGCCAACCGAGCTCGCGAAAGAGATCCTCGCCTCCTACCAAGAAGACGAGGCGATGCAAGCGAAACTTGCTCAGGCTGAACGCGATCGTAGGACACTTGTTGAAAATCGTGCTTCGCTTGAAGATGGCAAAGTTGCCATTGCAAAGCTCAAGGCCGAAGGTGAGGCTGCAAATTCCCAAATCGCAGAAATGCGTATTCGTGCCGTTACGGCAGAGGCACAGCTTCGCGACCAAGCAGCAGCGCAAGAAAAGAAAAGCGCGGCAGGCAAACAAGTAGCGCACAATCGTCCCGCAAAAGTCGACTGCGATAAGGTCTGCAAGTCCACGAAGTAACCTGACGTTAACACACTCAAACAACATTCTCTGATCTTTTGATCATTTCTACTGCCCGTATTCGTACTGGCAGTTTTTTATTTCGAAAAAATAATGAATACGCTATAATGTGTGTATGGGAATAGCTTCCATCTTACTTACCATTATCGGCCTCGCAGTGTTCGAGTCTATTAACTCTGTCGACAATGCGGTCATTAACGCGGAGGTTCTCGGAAAAGTTGGCGCAAAAGCCCGCAAGTGGTTCCTCACATGGGGCGTGCTCTTTGCTGTCTTTCTTGTGCGTGGGCTCCTACCGCTACTGATTGTCTGGATAGCAACTCCAGGGCTAGGGATTTGGGGTGCATTCACGGCGACGCTTACGAGCGACAAGACTGCAACGGAGGCCATAGATAAGGCTGCGCCGCTTCTCCTTATCAGTGCGGGAGTGTTTCTTGTCTTTCTCTTTTTACATTGGCTTTTTCTTGAACCAAAGACCTTCGGTCTTCGCGCTGAAAAATTCTTCTTCGAGAACGGACTATGGTTCTTCGCCACCGTTTCGATACTTCTGTCTGTTGTCGTGTGGTATTCGATCCACTCGAATCCTGTTCTCGCATTCGGCGCAGTCGTTGGTTCATCAGCATTTTTCATCATTAACGGATTCAAAGAAAACGCAGAGCGCGCAGAAATGGAACTACGAGGCGACAACAGGCGCTCCGATATGAGCAAGATCCTCTATCTGCAGATGATCGACACCGCGTTCTCCATCGATGGCGTGCTCGGTGCATTTGCCTTCACCCTCTCCATCCCGCTAATCCTTATCGGGAACGGCATAGGTTCATATATCGTAAGATGGATGACCGTCTCAAATATCGACAGGATAAAGAAGTATGTCTTCCTCAAGCATGGGGCGATGTATTCCATACTTTTCCTTGGGGCGATAATGCTCCTCGGCGGCTTCGGTATCGTTATTCCCTCCTATGTTTCTCCGGTGATCACCTTCTCAGTCATCACCTACTTCTTTTTACGATCAAAAAAACTTCTTACACTGTAAGAAGCCGACTTCCAAAATGAAGGTCATATTATTTCTTCTTTGCGCATTTTTTACACAAACCAAAATATTCTATAGAGTGGCGTGAAATGAGCTTGAACGTCGGAACCTTACTCAAGACCCTTGCTTCAAACTCAGAGAAAAAGCAGTTTCTCACGGTCTCTCTCTTTTTGCAGTCAACACAGGACATGTGGTGAGAATCCTCGCCGTTATTCCATTCATAGTAGGCTGCACCTTCACCGAAATCGACTCTCCGGACCATGTTTTTTACTGTGAGCGTCTCAATGGTGCGGTATATTGTCACCATATCTATCTCACTCTTGGCTTTCTTTAAACGGGTGTGGAGATCTTTAATGCGCAGAGGTAAGCGGAGGCGGGAGAGTACGCGCAGCACACTCAAGCGAGGCAGCGTGGATTTGAGTCCGACTTTTCTAAGTGACGCTGCAAATGTATCGTTAGAGGTCATACTATATATAGTATAGTATATATAGTATTTAAAAAAGTCTATTTGTAGCTATTTATCCGAGACTGTCGTCACAGGTGCAGCATGTGCTCCCAGTTTCCTCAACTCATGCGCGCGGTATTCCACCAAGAGAAAGACACCGATGATGAGCAGCGCGATGGGCGCATATACATACGCCATCCATCTCGCTATCTTTTTTAAATCTTCTTTAGGCATGGTATTAACTCATCATTAGCGTACTTTTTTCTTAGAAGCGGTCACGACTGCGCGCGCAACCACCTTTGCCACTCTCCTGTCAAACGGCCTTGGAATAATGTATTCGCGCGAAAGTTCCTTTTTTGTCACAAGCTTTGCTATCGCTTCCGCGGCTGCAAGCTTCATTGCTTCGGTAATTGTTGATGCGCCAATATCGAGCGCACCGCGAAATATTCCGGGGAATGCAAGTACATTATTTATCTGATTCGGGTAGTCCGACCGGCCTGTTCCAAGGACTGCGATCTTGGTCTTTTTGGCTACATCATAGGCTATTTCGGGATTGGGATTTGCGAGTGCAAAAACTATCGGGTCCTCTGCCATAAGCGCGACCCACTCGGGCCGGAGAACATTTGCGACTGAAGTGCCGACAAAGACATCTGCATCGGGAAGTGCGGCAGAGAGGTCACCCTTACGGCCCTTACGGTTGGTCTCAAGCGCAATGTCTTGCTTATAACCGCGTATCCCACCTCGCTCGGGATGAAGTATGCCTTTCGAGTCTAAGATTATGACATTCTCGCGCATCACCCCTGCGAGTACAAAAATACGATATACCGCTATTGCAGCAGCGCCAGCACCGTTGATAACCACCTTTGTTCGGGAAATCTTTCTCTTGGTCAGCTTGAGTGCGTTTAAAAGTGCAGCAAGTACGACGATAGCTGTGCCGTGTTGATCGTCATGAAAAACTGGGATATTCAATTCTTTCTTTAGGCGCTCTTCGATCTCAAAGCAGCGTGGTGCAGCGATATCTTCGAGGTTTATTCCCCCGAACGTTGGCGCAAGTGCGGTTATTGCAGCGATGATCTCTTCGGTATCCTGAGTCGCAAGCACAATAGGAAATGCATCGACACCCGCGAACTCCTTGAACAATGCACACTTCCCCTCCATCACAGGCAGCGCCGCTTCAGGTCCAAGGTTTCCTAGCCCAAGCACCGCAGAGCCGTCTGAGATGACCGCAATAGTGCGACCCTTAAGGGTGTGCGTCCGCGCCAAACGTTTGTCATGAGCAATGAGCTCGCACACCGCCGCGACTCCAGGTGTATATGCTATCGAAAGATCATCTTTATTTTTAAGGGGGAACAATGAATGAATCGCTATCTTTCCTTGATGTTTTTTGTGAAGTGCGATCGATCGTTTGTCGAAATTTTTTCTCATTTGAATTATGTCTTACCGGAAATTAAACTGCCAGTATAACACACGGCTCTGAAGCGCTGATCATCGGATGGTGATACCGAAGAAGCGCTCGGCTCTATCGAGGCTGCCTGGGATAAGATTGAAAATGACAGGAAAAACAAACAGGAGAAATGCGAGACCCGACGAAATGAATGCGGCAAACATTGCCAGGAGAGCAAATGTGGGCGTGAGCAAGAGCCTTATCTTTGCCTGTGTGATAGTACGATTCGGTACATCATGCATATCGACATCTTTGGAGTGGATTGCGTACATAAACATACCAAATGCCGCGCCTCCGAGTGCGATAATATTTAAACCATAGACCCACAATGCAAGAATATTCGTGCTGTATGCACCAATTAATTGTGTTGAGAATGGTACGAATGCGAGCAGCATCAGATACAACATGTTTAGCTGCACGAGTGTACGGTTCACGCTTTTGGTGAAAAAGTGAAACATCGCATGGTGGCTCGTCCAATACATAGCGATGACTGTGAAAGAAACAACATAGCTTGTGATGAGTGGGAGAATATCGATAAGTGCATTCCAGAGTCCAAGAACGGAATATGCTCCGTCGGCAATTGTCGGCACGTGCACCTGAAAAACAAGCAACGTCATCGCGATGGCGAATACGCCATCAGACATTGCCTCAAGTCGAAGTTTGTTCATGAAAAAAGCATACGCGAAATTTTCGATTGAGACAAATCCCTAGTCTGAGTCGGACTTTAGGTTTGTTTCGAGTTCGAGGCGTAGAGAGGCAAGGGTATCTTTGAATTCATCAACTGCGCTTTTGACATCCGTATCTCTATTATTGATGAGCTCTGCAATACGCTCATTGCGTTTGAGCGCAGAGGCAACATCAGCCTGAAACTGTATTCGTGCATTCTTGAGGTCGCGTGTATAGCGAGTACGAACGGTGGTTCCCGCAAGTCCGTTTTTGCAGTTAGCCTTGGCGATATTCCCTGCCTTCATGGTTGCGTTTCTTAGGGTTGTGGTTGCAGTGTCGATGTCGTGCGTGCGGGTAGCGATAAGCCTTGCTGATTCAGTGTTAAATGTTGTAACAGCAGCATCCACACTTGCTCTCCTTGTAGAAATTGCGTTATCGAGCTCCTGTCGGAACTTTTCGATTACTGCCTTCTCTTTTTCGGATGTAGCGTGCTCGATAAGCTTCGCGAATACCCTATCGTGCTTGGCGTCGGTATCAAGACGAACGCTTTGTTTGGAACGCTCGCGAGCACTCGACTTCTCGCCCAGTCTTACTTCGCGATCCTTTTCTTTATTGGCGTATTTATCCTCTTTTTCAAGCAGATTCTGGGCTATTTTTTGAGTTGCCACATCAAGTGAGGCGCAGAAGTGTGACCCCGTGCCAAGATTAGTAGAGGTTGTCGCCTCTTCTGCGTAGACAAAAGTAGGCCCTGTCATGCACAGCAAAAGCAGAGCTGCCGCTACGGTAAAAAATTTAGATCGTTGTTTCATCATATGGGTGAGTGAGGCTGCTTGTTTCTTGTGCATCTAAGGTAGTATCTGCATCGGTATCGCCGCTCGAGGCAAGATCAGCAGCAGTCTCGAGTTCAAGTAAGGCAAATACACCATCGAGCGTCTCAGGGGTTGTATCGGCGACATTTGCGCTCGGTGCATTGGTTTGCATAAGCATCATGCGACCTTGAGATGGTGCACTTTCGTTTGTAGATGGAGAAGGGATTGCATCTGTAGAATTTGTAACTAAGGTCTTCGAGCGTATTGCGAGACCGGGCTCTATACTACTTGAGGTAGAAAGTGTTTCGGGTGAGAGCACAACAGTAGCATCTCTTCTCGCACTGACGCCAAGCATAGTTGAGAGTGCCAAGAATAGCACTGCTATCGGAGCTGCAACCCTTAAAGATGGGCGAGCGGCCATCTCAAGCATGCGACCCAGTACACCGACATAAGGACTCTTCACCGCTTCTCTTGGTGGCACCTCACTACCGAGCATAACTGGAGCAGCATTTAGTCGAGACAACAACTTTTCTACAAAAGCGTCATCGGGAACTATGCTTGTCTTCACACTCTTGAGCTTCCCTTCGAGTGCAGCAAAGGTCTGTAGTTCAGCATATGCTTTTTTATCGGACAGAAAGAACCCCGCATCGGCAAATGCTTTATCAAAAGATCCTCCGCTTGCGATCGTATCGCTAAATCGCAGCAGCTGTTCATCACTTATTAAATTGTTGTTCTTGCTGGGTTTCATGTTATGCGTGGGTGCTTCCTCCTTCTTCTTCCTCCATCTTGGCTTTCATTTTTTTCATCGCACGTGCGACGTGCTGTCGTATCGCGTCCTCGCGCTTATCTAGGGTTGCCGCAATCTCTTGATATGTCTGCTCACCAAAGAAACGTAATTCGATGACCTCGCGCTCGGTCTCCGTAAGTACCACCATGGCATTTTGCAATTCTTCACTTAGCTCTCTGTCGGTTGCCATCTGGGAAGTAACGTCGCTTGCCGCATGTCGATCCATCTCTTCGGGCAGATGACCCTCCGGTCGCTTCTTTTTGGTATGGTTGATGAGCAGATTGCGAGCGATGGTAAAAAGGTATGGCAGCATGGTCGCCTTTTCGTGTTCGTACCGTGGTAGTGCTTGATATGCCTTCAAAAAGGTATCAGCGACCACGTCTTCGGCATCTTCCTTGTTGCGCAGGCGTATCCATACATAGCGATAGACTGGGGTAACATAAAGTCGATATAGCATGTCAAAGGCGCTCCGGTCTCCCGATTTTGCACGTAAAATAATGTCATTCAAAGAGTCTTCCGAGCCATCCATCCCTTTATGTTACCTTACTTTACAGCCAAACTCGAGCACTATTAGTAATAACCAGATATTGAAATAAATGTGACAAATAGCGTGAGCACACCTGGTTTTAACCAGCCATAAAAAAACGCACCCATGTGTGGGTGCGCTTGTTGTGACGTAGACTCGTCTATCCGAGCATCGCAGCGAATGGGTACGCTACGGAGACTACGCTCCAAAGAAAGAACATCGAACAGGTAGCGACGATTATCGCAATACCCTCATAATCCGTACTGGCTTTTTTGACCATAAATATAGTGATTAAACCAATAATATATGCGCAAAGTGCGACATGACCGAAGGGTTACGTCTCACTTATTCTAAATAGATTTAGAAAATAAAAAAGCGGGCGCGTAGCCCTCCAATTCACTTATTATACTCCTCTCCCGTGAATAACCTAGGAAGTTATACACAGGTACACAAGGCTGAGGCTAATCGTCTTTTAGTCATTTGTGAGATACTTCTTGCCCTTAAGCTCCTTGGGGAGTAACTCTTCTTTAGTGTACTTTTCATAGCCCTCTCCATAATGCAAATCCTTCATTAACTTGGTCGGTGCATTTCTTATCTCAAGTGGTATTGGCAGATTGCCGAACTTTTTGACATCTGTCATTGCAGTATTTAATGCATCGTATGCACTTCTGTCTTTTTTGCACTGCGCGAGATATGCGACTCCGTGCACGAGATTTATCGAGGCTTCCGGGTAGCCTATCGTTTCGACCGCACGAAAGACTGCGTTTGCGACCACAAGTGCAGTTGGTTGAGCGAGGCCGATATCTTCACTCGCAAATATTACCATCCTCCTTGCAATGAGCTTGGGGTCTTCGCCTGCGTCTATCATGCGCGCGAGATAATATATCGCTGCATCGGGCTGGGAGGCACGCATCGACTTAATGAACGCACTTATCGTATTGTAATGTTCTTCCCCGTGCTTATCGTAGCGAAGATGCTTGGACTGCACGGTTTCCTTCAAGTGCACAAGCGTCGCGGTCTTATACAGCTTCACTGTCGCATCAAGAACGGTTATTGCCTGACGAGCATCACCGCCAGAGACTGCTATTAGCCAGTCGCGCGCCTCATCGGTTAATTTTATCTTCGTGCGCGCGAAGATCTTTTTCATGTCGTCTTCGTTATGGCTCTCAAGTACAAATACACGACAACGCGAAAGGAGTGCGGGGATAACCTCGAAGCTTGGGTTCTCAGTCGTCGCGCCAATAAGGGTGAGCACGCCACTCTCAACGAATGGCAGGAGATAATCTTGCTGTGCTTTGTTGAAGCGATGGATCTCATCGAGAAAAAGTATCTTTGCCACTCCTCCAGAATCATCATTTACAATTTCTGTGATGTCAGCTTTGCCAGCGCGCACCGCTGAGAGCTCGTAAAATTTCGCACCAATAGCGTTGGCATATATACGTGCGAGCGTCGTTTTCCCGACGCCAGGTGGCCCCCACAAGAGAAACGAGAAAAGATGCTTCGTCTCGATTGCGACACGCAGGGGCTTGCCTCCCCCCACAAGATGCGACTGCCCGACGAACTCATCGAGGGTTGTAGGTCTTATTGTTGCAGCAAGGGGTTCCATTCCTACATTTTACAACACTTTTCCTATCCCTGAACATCTTTTGCTTTTCCCGAAATCACGTTACGGTGAATGTAGGTGAACTTTCCATGAGGAGAATCTTGTGAGTATCCAAAACATTCAGATAGCAAAGCCAAACAGCGCGAAGGCCTACTTCGATACGACTCGGCCCGAGTTCCCCATTCCCACCTTGGCATTTCGATGGAATGCCTACGAGGGTGATATTCGCCTGAAAGTTGCCTGCAACAAGCAGGTCAGACTGCGACCGACGAGTGGTCGCGACGACATCGACTACTTTGTCCTTGGTAGCGTGCGCTATATGCCTCGCGAAGCGATCATCAAGCACAATTTCAAAGATGATGCCGCACTTCGCGAACATATGTCCATTCAGGCAGAGCATGTGCTCCAGCTCACCTGTAAGCTGACGCCACTTGAGCGAGAAATTTTTGAAGAGGGATACTACACCTCTCCGATCTGGGCATTGTGCCTGAATACTCCGCAAACGACCCTGCAAGTGATAATCGACCGAGTCTCGGGTGCTATTATGGCGACCAAAGTACTCGAAGGATACGTCTTTGGATAAAAAACCTCGCACTTCCCTGTGCGAGTCTTATGTTTGACAGAATTCATGTCTGGTGGTTGAGTAAATAAAGCTCTTTCACTTAACTCGGAGGTTTCCATGCTACGTAAATTTCAACCCGTCAAAAGCCGAGGCGAAAAGTTCATGCTTGGCTTTGCGCTCTTTGTTATGTTCGGTTTTTCGCTTAATTTCTGGGGCATCAACGCCAACGGCATTGTTACACTCGCCAACAACCAAACCATGCCGGTCGTGAATGACAAGTTTGATCTCATCATGCCGCAAGCAGGCACAGAGCGTGCATACGTGGAAGATGGCAAGCTGCTTTTTCTTGCTGATCGCATTCGCATTCACTTTAGTGCGATCGAAGATCAGATCCCATCCGGAGTTGCCGGCAAAGCAGCACGCTGGTGGATCAAGCATCTCGACTATCCCGCAGAAGGTGGGCTCAACATCGTAAGCGTCGGGGACCTGATGCGCTGGGTTGGGACGCTACTTTTTCTCCCCCTGCTTCCCCTGCTTGTCATCCTCATCCCATTTCGTGCGCGCGCAAATGTACGCCGATATGGAAATTGGCGTGGCATTGCCTGATACAAAGACCTCTCCCCTGAGAGGTCTTTTCTTTTACAAGAACGAGAAGATCACGCTGAAAAATTTTTTCCTTCTTGCTCGCGAGCTTCGATTTGCTGGTCATCGTAACCGAAGTAATGCGCTATCTCGTGCCAGACGGTATCCCGCACCACTTCGCGCAAACGCGCTTCGTCAGCCCCTGATGCGTGGAGTATTGGCTCCTTGAATATCGTTATCTTGTCTGGCAACACTCCGCCGTTTCCATACGAATCACCGCGTCTTGTGAGTGCTACCCCTTCATAAAGTCCCAAGAGAGTGCTACCTCTCCCCACATGATTTTCTTGCAATTGTGCCTTTGTCGGATTGTCTGCAATAACGATGGCGACATTATCGAGTCGTTTCAAGAATTTTTCAGGAATAGTATCTATTCCCTCGCTCACTAATTGTTCAAATCGTTCATCTGTCATACCTTTACTATAGCAAAAGAACGGTCACTGCGGACCGTTCTTTCTTTTGTGTACTACTTCACCTTCTCTTTCTTTGGTTTCTTTTTATTCTTCTGCTGAGCATTGTTTCCTTTTGCCATATGTTTGTTTATATTCTTAACCTCTTAATACGACAATTATACAAACAATTGGATTCAAGTGGTAGTCCCTTATCCCAATTGTAGTACTGAGTATACTGCAGAAGGTGCTCCACTAACTTTTGCAGACAGCTGATCACCGAAGCCAAAGTGCCACCATTCGTTGGGATTCACCGTCATTCCTACTTCATGCATCACCCAGTACAGCAAGCGGCGATTTTGTTGCGCCTCGACCTCATCTTCCCGAAGTGGTCGTTCTTTTGCTAATTTTTCGAAATGATCTGCAAATGATATCTCGCGTACATCATCAAAGTCTCCTCCCATATTAAAAAGTTTCTTCGTCGAAAGGTGGCGGAGTGAGAGGTCGCACACGCCTCCGGTTGCATGAGGTGGAGGAGATAGTGGGTCAAGAGCAGCTGCACTTGGAGCGCCACTTGCCCAATACTTGCCCGTTTCATCACTTATCTTTTCCTCGCTCCAGTCTGGATGTAGATCACGCAAATATTTAGGCACCCATACGTCATGAAAATAATTCTGCACTTCAACGGGGCGGTAGGCGTCGAAGAGATAGAGCTCGGCTCCGATCGTTTCAAATATCACATTAGCTTTTTGTAGCCTATTGAGCACTCCCTCGCGCACATAGAGTTCAGGTATAGACCCAGGGGCACGGTGAAAATAGGGTGGATTATCGACGCGATAATAATAATTATCCCCAGCGATTCCATGTGCGCGAACATCGCAAGCTTTTTCTTTATCTTCTTCGCTCTCAAGCAAAATCGGATACTGCCGCGCACCCTTTCGTCGCTCATGGAATTCGCTCATAAAAGGAATAGGCACCTCTCTACTTTTAATAGCGAAATTCATGTTGAGCATATCAGATGAGTTCTGATCGTTTCCAGTGTGGCTGGAACTGTTCGAGGTCACTCACCAGCGTGTCGGCGCTCTGCCCACGATAGCAGTATGCGCGGTCATCGATATACACCGTTGCGACGGGCTTGCCTTTATTGGCTCCAAACTTTTCTGGGTTCTCGTTTATATAATCAAATGGTATCTCGTGTGTTGCACAATAATCGCGCAGAAGTGTAGCACTGTGCGTCGAAAATAAAATTATCTTATTGCCTTTCTGCTTGAGAATGCGCATCGCAGAAACAACTTCTAGGTTGGGAATTCCCAACTTATCTTCTCCCTGAAACCCATGATACTCGCCGATAACACCGTCGAGGTCGAATGCGAATGTGCGCGGTACAAATGCAACTGTACTCATGTATTGATTATACCACCTTCATGAAGAAGACATAAGGGCTCCCCCCTACTGCCTAGACGCACTGCAACACTTTTGCATAAGCGAGAAAACTTATAGCGGGATGGCCGTTGCACTATCCTGAAACGATGACAGCATCTCATTTAAAATAGCGTCGACGGACTTTCGGTCGAATGCACGAACTGTTCCGGGGTCATAATTTCCGATATTCGAACTATGGAGGAAAAGTCTGACATTAAAGCACATGGCTCCCACCTTTCGTGTGTGCAACACCTCTTCATACAAATTCCCCGCTCCTGCGCCGCTTGTCGATGCAACCCGCCAATCATTACCATTGATAGAGCGCACGAGAATATCGCGAAGTGGCTCGTCGGTGAATTCTTTTGGAGCGCACGCCTCTGTATTTTTCCACTCCACCGCAACATGTGAGTCACTGGAAAGATTGGTGCCTTGTGAAAAAGTCGGCGCGAATGCAAACGACACACCAGCAATACTTTTACCGCTTTGCAAATTGTCGTACTTATATGTTTCATCGACTTTCATTCCGGCCTGATAACCTATCGAGAACCCTTGAACGTGATTGGTGTATGTTTTATCGTGAGTCATGTTGGCAGCATGTGGGGTCGACGTCGCCGTGGGTTTTTCATCTTGCACAACACGCGCAGGTGCAAAATGATTGAGAATCGTGGCTATCAGCACGAATGCGCTGCACAAAGTAAGGATAATATAATTTCGTTTCATGTATTGTCGATTATTATTCACATCATTATACCAAACTTGTAGAGGCGAGACTGAGAAGCCAAAAATATGCTTAAAAATCAGAATATAGTAGGATGGGCATATGAAAAAGACTGCGGATGTACACATGTGGGATGTCATTGTTATCGGAGGCGGGGCCTCGGGAATGATGGCTGCCGGACGTGCGGCCGAACTTGGTGCGAAGGTGCTGGTCCTCGAAAAGAACTCACGTCTTGGCGAAAAGCTGCTTATCACAGGCGGCGGACGTTCGAACATCACCAACCAAGAGTATGACAACAGAAAGCTGCTGACAAAATTCAAAGACAAGTCACAATTCCTTTTTTCTCCCTTTGCGCAATTTTCCGTCAAAGAAACGCTCGCTTTCTTTCACAAGCATGGCATGGAAACGAAGCTCGAAGCCGAGGGCCGCATGTTCCCTGCCACCGAAAAAGCAGAGACAGTGTGGCAGACGCTCGTCGCCTATCTTAAAGAGGGCGGGGTCAAAGTGCGCTCCAATGCCGAGGTGAAAGGCTTTGCAACCACGAATGGCAAAATTACTGGCGTGCGACTCGCGGGTAGTGAAATCCTCGAAGCGAAGTCATACATACTCGCAACTGGTGGATCTTCGCGCCCCGAGACCGGCTCAACCGGAGACGGCTTCAAGTGGCTGCTTAAACTCGGTCATTCGGTAAAACTCCCTCACCCCGCACTCGTTCCCATCAAGACAAAAGAAAGGTGGGCGCACGAACTCTCAGGGCTTTCATTTAAAGATGTGCGCGTGACCCTCGTGCAGAATGGTAATATCCACGGCAAACAGGTTGGCAAGATTCTTTTCACTCACGTTGGTTTAAGCGGACCACTCATCCTTAACATGAGCAAAGACATCGGTGAGCTCCTGAAGTACGGTGTCGTCGAACTTTACATAGACCTCTTCCCCAAAATGGACAACGGCACGCTCGATCGCCACATACAAGAGATATTTAAAGTAGAACAGAATAAAAAACTGAAGAATGTGCTTGGTAAGGTCGTGCCGAGCGCACTTGCCCTCGCGGCTATTCCCCTACTTAAGATCGACGGGGATAAAGAGCTGAACAAGGTCTCCAAAACAGAGAGGGTGGTGATCGTAAAATTCCTGAAAGCTATCCCACTTACCCCAATAGCGCTTCTCGGCACAGAAAAGGCAGTGGTTGTTTCAGGCGGTATCGATCTTAAGGAAGTCGACGTGAAGACCATGCGCTCACAAAAATATCCAAATCTCTACCTTGTCGGAGATGTGCTCGATATCGATCGCCCGTCGGGCGGATATTCCCTTCAGCTCTGCTGGACCACTGGCTTTGTCGCAGGCACACATGCGGTAAAGAGCTAACTCGGCAAATTAAAATTTTTTTATCTTTGCCTCGTCCGCAAGCTTCCATAGATAAAGCGACAGAACGGTATGATGTCCATCATCGGGCTTTGCGAGTTTGCGGATACGCTCGGGGGTGGGCATTGTCTTAAGACCAAAAAATACCTGTGCGCCTTTTCGTATCGCCAAGTCTCCGGTCGGAAGCACATTGGGGCGATTGAGTGCGAATATCAAAAACATGTCCGCAGTCCACTGCCCTATCCCCTTTACACTTATGAGATGCGCGGAGATCTCCTCGTCAGTCATGTGATGAAAGTGCTTGGGGTCGACGGTCTTATCGATGAACTTCTCTGCAAGATCATGCACGTATGCAGCTTTCTGCCCCGAAAGTCCTATGCTTCGCAACTTCGCAACAGAGGTCTTGAGGACGTCTACAGGTTGTGGAAATTGCTTTGGGAGATAGAGCGCCACGAATCGTTTTTCTATTGTCGCGGCAGCTTTGCCTGATAACTGCTGGTAAATTATCGAATGTAAAAGTGAGCGGAACGCATTTGTCGAAAGATGCAATTCGGGCACCGGGAACCGCTTCGCCACCATGGCGAATTGTTTATCTTTCTTTAATGCATTAAGTTCACTAACCAAACTCAGCCTTTGGACTATTTTATTCATCGAAATTATTAGTTCACACGAATAACTTCGCCATGATCAAGAACGCGGAAGTCGAGCTTTTTATCATGTGCTTCATTCACGAGTTCACTAATGCGCGTTTGTGGCTCATCCTGCATATCATCAGCGAGCTGGAAGGTGCCAAAGTGAATACCCACCGAAGTTTGCACATTCAATTCATTGTGGATCTGCACTGCCTGATCAGGAGAAATATGCACTGGCCCCATGAACCACTGCGGACGGAACGCACCGATAGGAAGGAGCGCTAGGCGAAACTGCTTGTAGCGCTCACTTATCGTCTCAACGAATTTGCCATATCCAGTATCACCCGCGAAAAAGATATTTCCATTCTTGCTTTCGATGATATAGCCGCACCAAAGCGTATTGTTGCGATCGGAAAGTGTGCGCGATGAGAAGTGCTGCCCAGGTGCACAAACGATGTCGACACCATCTGCAAGCGGTGCACGGTCCCACCAGTCTACTTCTACAACATTCATAATCCCTCTTTCTTTCAGATACTCGGCATTACCGAGTCCGACGACGATCTTGGGGTTGCACTTTTTCTGGAGAAGCTTTAGCGTGTCGAGGTCGAGATGATCGTAGTGATTATGAGAAATGAGCACCACGTCGATGGGCGGAAGATTCTCGAGCTTTACCCCTGGTGCGCGAAAGCGTGCGGGCCCAACAGAGTGGAATGGACTTGCACGTTTTGACCATATCGGATCTGTAAGAATATTCTTGCCTTCGGTCTGAATGAGCACGGTCGCATGATTGATGAAAGTCACGACAAGCTCGCCTCCCATCACCCTCTCGCTGGGCGTCGTATCAAGAGTATTGCTTCGCATTAGCCATTTATTGCGCTTGCGATGAAGAAGCCATTTTAGAATGGGTTTTCGCTTGCCTATGGCGATGGCGTTGGTAGTGGCCGGAGTTCCGTAACTATAGAAAATGCTGCCATTAAAATGATCTGTTTCCGGACCTTGATGACCCTTCGCGCGATGTACGCGGTCGACATATTTAGGGGCAACATAAAACCCCAGCACAATAAGTATGAAGGTGATCATGGGCTATTTTTTGACCATTTCGCTATCGGCTTTTTTTCCGTTCAGATACATGATACAAAAAAGACAAAGCAAGAGCAGTATCGGGGGGATGGGAGATACGACGGGGTCTTTTATCCACTTTGCATGATGTCCGACAAGTGTGAGTATCGCTCCCATGCTCATGATGGTGAGCATGACCATACACAGCCCCTTCACTTTATTCCAGTATAATCCCCCCGCCGCGAGCAATTCCAATGCACCAACGCCATACACGCTCCATCCAGGAAAACCCCACGCGAGAAAGTGGTTGGTCATCTTCCCCATAAGTATCATCACTCCGTATCCAAGAAATGTTGCGGTCACTAACCCCAAGAGTACCCAGCGCAAAATGATCAGCTTCTGTGACATGATTCGATTATACCACTGCAAAACATTATTGAAACACGTATAAGATCAGACGCTCTTTTTATCGATAAGTTCGAGTTTCTTGAGACGTGCACGGATGCCTCCGGGGAGACGTTTTAAAGTTTGAGCAATTTCCTTTGTGGATTTGCCATCCTTAAAAAGCTCAGTCAGCTCGACTTCTTCTTCTCTGCTCCACTTTGCGCCCAATTTCTCAGGTTTGTCTGATTTCTCATTTTGGGTTCTCTCGCTCTTGTTGGGCTTTGCCTCCCCTGCTTTTACAGCTGTTGATGTGCGCTTCGCGGGAACGCTCGACTCTAGGCGAAACATGCGTATGACATCATACGAATATTGTTCATCTAATGCTTCAAATATTGGCTTCAAAAATTCTCCGCCACTTGAGGCAATAGCGGCTCTGATCTCATCACCCGCACGCTCATCGATACCCACGAATTGTGGCCAATTTATCTCGGGCAGCTTTTCTTTGCGCGCGATCTCCTCAAGATGCTCGGCTATAGTCCCTACAGTGCGTTCTCTTATCTCTACTATCTCAGCGAGAGTTTTTCCTTCATTAAGAAGTGCGAGTGTAGGCTCCCATTTCTCTTCCGACTTTCCCGTGAATCGTGCGAACTTGTCGGCTTTTGTTTCTTTCTTTATAAGTGAGCCGCCGAGCGCGGTCAAGAAATTCTCGTGCAGCTTGCTGAGCTCATCATCCTCGAGGGCGGCGAACCCTTCTTCCGCTTCTTCCGACGCAAGTCGGAATGCCTGATCCCGCTCGAGCACAAGCGGGTGGACCTCAAGTGCGCGCTGGTTTACCCCTAACAAGTGCAGTCCGGTAAGGGTGCGCACGCGTGAAAGTGCAACATACCCTTGCCCATATTCGAATGCGCGAGAGAGGTCAATGATTGCTGCGTCCATGCTCATGCCCTGACTTTTGTGTACAGTAATGGCCCATGCGAGACGAAGTGGTATCTGGGTAATTTTTGCGAGTGTCTTACCGCCGTCTTCCACTGCCCACTCGGCGGGAGTCGCGGTGATACACTCGCCTTCACGGGTCATGACAATAGGATAAAGCGTATCGGGGTCAAAGCCGGTGATAGTTCCAAGTGTGCCGTTCACATAGCCTGCATCAAAACTGTTCTTCGTGAACATGACCGATGCTCCCTCCTTAAGCTCAAGCACTTCAGGTGAAAGACAGCCGCGCTTCAAGGTCTCTATCGCCCCAGGCTTGCCTTGGGTGGTCATGAAAAATGTTTCACTCTCCGCGGTGATCTTACCGAGTGCAGAAGTATTCTCAGAATCGACATCTTTGTTGTGAGTATATAGACGCGGTACGCCTTCGGGATGCTCATCAGGATGAGTGCGGCGTTCTTCGAGGCATTCGTATACCGATTCCTCCACCTCTCCACGCCTGATAGCCGCAAGTGTAGCAAGAAATGTAAAATCCTCCTGCCGATGCTGCTCAGAAAGATAGCAGACGATAGGTGCGAGGCGAGACCAGACCCGCGAATCAAAACAGAACTGTGCAGGAGTCTCACCAAAGCGAGCAATGGGCGGCAGTTGAAAAAAGTCCCCCACGAGCACCACCTGCAATCCCCCGAATGCATCCTCATTGTGACGGAGCGTTCGGCAAACAAGGTCGACGAGTCCAAGTATCTTACCGTCGAGCATTGAGATCTCGTCGATTATAAGCACTTTCGCAGAGGCGAGTCGTTTCACCAAAGACTCCCGGCTCTCGAGCTCATCAAGGTCTTGCTCGCTTAATTCTTTTTTTATCCCGATACCGCTCCATGAGTGAATGGTCATTCCCCCGACATGCGTCGCCGCTATGCCGGTTGAGGCAGTGATTGAGGGATTAATATCATGCTCGCGTAGATATTTAATAAATTCATTGACCGTATGCGTCTTGCCGCTTCCAGGTTCACCCGTAAGAAAGACATTTGCTCCCGTTTTTAAAATTGTCAGCGCAGCATCCTGAGTCATATTAGAGCTAGGATACGTGCTTTATGGCCATGCTGCAACCTCGGGACAACAACACCCAAGATACACTCTTGCAATTGCCTCCTTTTCAATTAAGGTGTCTACAGAGACTTCGGGAGGATAAATTGAAACCTATTATTTTTGCGATAATTGCGGTCATCGGCTACGCAGCAGGAAATGTGATCATGGAGGAGCGGCTGACGAAGTACAACAACCTGACCATCATCGCGGGATATATTCCTGTTGTATTCATCGCAGCATACCTCATGCGGGCCGCAGTGAAGACGTCGGACTCATCATATGACTTCCCCGTCGGAAATGACCTTGCCTGGCTCATGCTCATGGGGGCCGTGTTCGCTGTTGCGGACTATTTCTTCATTGGTGCTTATACTAATGGCGGTTCGCTTCTTGTGGTCACTAGTATCGTCACCCTGTTCCCCGTCATTGCTTCGCTCATCAAATTCGCACTCACGCGCGATATTCCCAATCTGTGGCAATTGAGCGGCTACGCCTGTGCGGCTGTCGCCGTCTTCCTTGTTGCGAAAGGAAGCACCGCCTAGCAAAAACAAAAACCGCCTCGGCGGTTTTTTATATCCCCAACCGTTCAATAGTTTACAAAATACTCGGAACCGCCTGCTGCGGTATAATGCAAATATGGGAACATGGGGAACTGGTGTTATTCAAGATGATATAGCAGCTGATATACTAAGCGATTTTTTTGATTTATATAACGAGGATGTAGAGTTGTCGGAAATAAGGGATAAGTTAGAAAAATCCAACAAAGAAATGATCGAGGATGCAAACCAAGGCTATCTATTTTGGTTAGCACTTGCAAAAGCACAATGGGACGTTGGTGGGCTTGATGATGATATTCTTGCACATGTGGAACAAATAATAAATTCTGGGACAGATAGTAAGGCGTGGAAAATATTGGGAGGTACTGAGAACGATATCATTAATCGAAATGTATCACTAAAAAATTTCCTTGAAAAAATTCGTACGCCCAAAGAAAAGCCCAGAACAAGGAAAAGGAAACGCTTAGTGAGTTCAATTTTTGAAACCGGAGACGTTCTGGTATTTAAAATGAACAGTGGCAACTTTGGTGCTGGTGTGGTTTTATCTTCTGAAAAACAAACTCGAGAAGGATTTAATGAGTTAGTTACACTGAGAAAAAATCAAGTGACCGTACCAACCTTAGAAGAAATTTGCGCAGAAGAAGTTACGGTACGAAATATGGGGCATATTTATAAGAACAATAAGTATAATATTGCCGCATACAACTTTTCTGCTAAAACATACAAAATGTTTAGTGGTTTATTTTATCGAATTGGCAGAGTGCGTGTAAAAAAAATTAATAAGATAAATTCTTATGCGAATTGGTCTTTTATGATTGATGCAGCTGAGGCACAGTTTAAATTTGAAAACATCAATCCGCGAGTTCAAGAAAAGGTGAGCCTGAAAAAATATCTTGGCTACTTACCATGGCAAAAAATTAAAATATTAGAGTGTGTTTCACAAAGCAGTAACGATGCCGCATTTTTCTGAGTTATATTAAAAACTTTCAAATTTGGATGCAGTACGAGGCGTCAAGAAATGATGCCTCCCGAGGCGTACTCGGAGTACGGTGAGCGGGGCTCATTTGGAAGACAACGACGTAATGCGCCGAATTTGGAAGTTTTTATTTTTCGAGATCTAAGATATCATCGATTCTGATCTGTTTAACAAATTCGGGGACGTGAGAGACGAGGATCATTGCTCCCTCATATTTATCGAGGGCTTTTGCGATGACGGGAAGATGGCGGAAATTGATGTGATTGGTCGGCTCATCGAGGATGAGGAGGCCCGGGGCTTCAAGCACAAGGCGGGCAAATGCAACGAGTCCCTTCTGGCCCTCAGAAAGACTGCCGATCTTAGTGTAAATAAGCTCTCGCGTAATAAGGAAGCCGGCGGCGGTCGCGCGTAGTTGTTCTTCATTGACCTTTTTCATCACAGAAGCAAGCGATTGATAAACGGTGTCATCAAAATTGAGGGTTGAAAAATCTTGGCGGTAGTAACCAACGCGCACGCCTTCTGAAATCTTCGCGCCCTTCGCAGTCCCCTTCGCGAGTGACTCCAAAAGCGTGGACTTGCCTATGCCGTTTGGGCCCTGAAGCAAGAGATGCTGCTTCTTGCGAAGCGTGATGTGCATCTTTTTTTCTTTGGGCTTGTGATCTTTGATGATGGTAAGCGACTCGATGGTGAGCGCGTCGCCGATGAAATCGACATCTGCAGGGATGATAAACGGTCGTATAGTCTTGTCCTCTTTGCGCACATCAACCATCTCTTCTTCCATATCAGCCGCCTTTTCGCGCATGCGCTTAGCGAGTGCGCGCATGTTGCCGCCTTTGTGCGAAAACACATTTGCCTGATCTTTGTTGGCTTGGATCTCTTTTGCAAGCTGAGCATTCTTGCGATTCTCTTTCTCTATACGTATAGAAATATCTTTGACGACGTCTTTGTAGTTGCCCACATACTGCTCGATCTTGCGAGTGAAGAGGTCGAGATAAAACACGCCTTGGGTGAATTCATTTAAAAATTCTGCATCATGGGAGATAACGATGACGGTCTTAGGGTAGTCTTTGATGAACTGCGTCAGATGTGCGATTCCCGCCTTGTCGAGATTATTCGTTGGCTCATCCAAAAGCAGTAGGTCAGGATCTTGGATCAAGGCTGATGCAAGCAAAAGTCTTGCCTGCTGACCGCCCGAGAATGAGCGAACGATACGGTCGTGCGGAGCGTGGAGGTTGACCACTTCAAGCACAGCATCTATCTTTGGGTCGATATCGTAGACCTTTTTACTGAAACATTTTTCGAAGAATTCGCGAACAGTGAGGTCGAGTTCGGCATGCGGAATCACCTGTCGGCCAATAGCGACAGTCAGGCCGTGGCCTATGTGGATGAGCCCCGCATCAGGCTTTGCGGCTTTAGTAATGAGACTAAAGATCGTGCTTTTGCCCGCGCCATTCTGTCCCATAAGGGTGAACTTCGTACCTTTGCGAATGGAGAAAGAGACCTCATCTAAGATGGGTTTATTGTGGCCGTGCTCAAACGATACTTCGTCGAAGCGTAAGATTACTTCATCACGCGACATAGTGTCGCCATAGGTTACCCTATTATCAGCAAAATTGAAAGCAGGGAGCCATGTTTGTGGGCTCAGCGCTTCGCGTCGAAACACTTATCTGTACCTAAAACATTTACCGCACAATCGGGATATGCTCCATAAAATGTGCCGACACTTTGATCTGCATCATTTACGAGCACGATGTTGTCTGAACGCTCTAGTGTGATGCCGAGTTCGTAGTTCGAACATACGGTGCCCACGGGGGCGACGGCATCGCATTCGGTAGGGGTGCCTGCATTGCTGTATACACCATGGTAAATATAGTTTGCTCCACCACCAAGCGGAGGTATGGGCGTCCTCGGTAGCAGTCCGCTCGCTGTTACTGCTTGGACTGCGGCATCTACTCCGCTATAGCCCGTCGGTGTCGTTGATGGATAGGATTGATTTACGTCATAATAATAATCAAGGGCTTTCTGTATTTGCGTAACCTCAGCAATGCGTTTAGAATCGCGGGCTTTTTGTCGCGCAGTCGAAAGCGAAGTAAGTACAACTGCCGAAAGGATGCCGATGATAGCTATGACAACGAGCAGCTCGATAAGCGTGAACCCCCTCTTTGTGTGAATGAATTTCATGGAATAAATGCCAAAACGCATCATTTAATTTATGCCTATTCATTGTAGCCTATATTTTGTGATTTTGTACTTTATTTGGGCAGTAGCCCAGGCGTCTTAACGCCTGTCTTAAACATGAGATGATATGAGATAATACTCTAATGCGCTACCGTTTTTACACAACATCATCACAGGCGTGGGGCGCCATGCTCTCTGCTATTTCAACTGCGCAAACAAGCATCTATCTAGAGATGTACATCTTTGAGAACGATACTGTGGGATATGATTTTTTAAGCGAATTGATAAACAAAGCAGAGTCAGGAGTTCGAGTTATCGTCATCTTAGATGCAATAGGTAGCTTCGGACTTGCCACCGCTGAGATAGAGCGCCTGCGCGCGTCAGGGGCTGAGGTACTGTTCTTCAGCTACTGGTTCAAGCGCACACATCGCAAGATACTTATCGTCGACGAGTATACCGTATTTCTCGGTGGAGTGAACATTTCCGGGAAGCATGCGCCGTGGAAAGACTTACAAATGCGGCTCTCGGGCAAGAATGTGTCTCGGTTCGCACTCCGCACCTTTGCGCGCATGTATCGCGACTGCGGTGGCAAAGAGCCCATATTACAAGAAAGAAAGCGGCCTGCTTTGCTCAAGCAAACACGACTGTGGTTCATCGAACACGGCGTGGGTGGTAAAAGACTAACGCTCAGAAAATACTACGAAGAACACATCGACAGTGCCCTCCATAGAATAGTACTTGTCACTCCATATTTCATTCCTCACCGCTGGTTCATCGCACATATCCATCAAGCCATCATTCGCGGAGTACATATTGAGATAATTATTCCTCGATATACGGACCATGCATTCATTGATCGATTGAACATGCACTACCTCAAACTCTTTTCCGAATTGGGAGCAGCCTGCTATCTGACCGAGGAAATGAATCACGCGAAGGCGATGCTCATTGATGGACGAGAAGGAACTGTCGGATCGCACAACCTCGATGCGCTGTCTTTTGATTGGAATGCAGAGGCGAGTGTCTTCTTCGATGACCCGCACATGGTTGCAGATCTTGAGAAGATAATCCTCGACTGGAAACTACAAGCATTCACCCTAAGTACCGAGCACTACCCCACGCGTTGGTATGACATATTACTCGGATACATCCTTTCCTTTTTCCAATCCGTGCTGTAGAAAATAAAAAAGCCCCACTGGGGCTTTTTTATTCTTTTGTTCGTTTAGTATTTTACGAAATAGCTGACCGATGAGCCTGTACGCAATGATTCAACATACGCCTGACCCTGACTTGAGATCTTCTGTTGTTTTATCTGATCTTTTATCTGAGCGCGATCTGCCGCTTCTTCTGCCTTCGGTAATGTGATCTTGTTGTCAGCGATATATTTATCCACCTCAGCGTCCGTCACGGCAACTTTATCTCCAAGTAATTTCTCAACTTGTTTCTGAAGAACGATCTGCGTCTTCAAATCATCACGAGTCATTCCGCGCTGAAGGAGCACTGCGTCGAGCGTGAGACCCTGCCCTGCTGCCTGTACTTGTGCTTCAACTTTTTTGATCTCTACGCCTACTTCGTCGTCAGTTACGGTGATACCCTGCTTCTTTGCTGCATCGACGATAAGCTTGCGGGTGATGAGCGTTTCGAGGGCGGATTTTCCACTGGCTTTCTCAAGCTGATGAATGACCTGCATGCGGCTTATGGGAGAACCATTGACCATAGCGGCGATAAATAGACCTTTTGCAAAATATGCCACCACAAGGAGAACAATGACCGCACCTACGATGCGGAGCGCACGCATGCTTATCATAACCTCCTTTTTTTCTTCTTCATGCTCTTCTTTATGCAGAGGCTCTACGCTTGGCATTGATTCTGCTTCTTCAACATCGTGATTCATATATTTTCACTAAATGATAATTTTACTACTTCAAATGGTTAAGATAGCTTGCGAGTCGATCTCGCCGACAAACTCATACCCCAAAATATATCATATTTGGTAGCAATGATGAATCACCAGAGATTATCTCC
>JAYTYM010000102.1:0-4954 GCA_043742365.1 bacterium
AAATTCATTAGGGTGAGGCTCAACAGCGGCCCAATTGAGATCAATGCGTAGCCACCTTACCCCAAGCTTATCGATGAGCGGCAAGTAGTCGCCACTCATGCCGACAACGTTAAGTCCGAAAATACCTTTCACGGGAGTAGTCGTTGAGAGGATACAGTCCTCTCCGCTGACCTCTATTGCTTGCTGTGACAGGTTTTTTTGATCTTGATTATAAATGAAAATCCCGACGCATACCGCAAGCACGATGATCAGCAGAAATATTGGTCGTTTTTTTATATAACTTAGTAAAGTATGGAATAAAGACATTTATATTGTCATATTATCAGAAGAATTATTTTTTTCTTACTTCACATTCCTCGTTTGTGTTTTTTATATAACCAAACTAACGAACAAATAAATAAACATTTGTGTGGGGGTTATTACAAAATTTGCGCAGGCACTTTTTAACACACTCTACCTAAAACAAAACACCCGGCCATCTGATCGATGGTCGGGTGTTTTGAAGTGAGTGCCTATTGGCGTGAGTCGTAATCACGGCGAGGGCCGTTATTACTCCATTCACGGCGGGGACCTCCTCGGTCTCCACCGCGATCACCTCCTCCTGCTGGGCGATCCTCCTTAGGACGAGCAATGTTTACGGTGAGCATGCGCCCTCCGAACTCTTTGCCGTGCCACATGTCGATTGCCGCATTGGCTTCCGCCTCAGACGACATCTCAACGAAACCAAATCCGCGTGAGCGGCCGGTCATACGGTCGGTTACGATCGTAGCTGACGTAACAGCGCCACAAGCTGCAAACGCGTCTGCAAGCTCCTGATCTGTAGTCGAGTACGGTAATCCACCAACGTATAGCTTTTGTGCCATTGTGTTGAAACTAAAACTGTAATGAATCGCGTCGACCTTCTCGAAACGCGCACGCACTTGAGCCCAAGCTCAGCCACAGCACACGAGAAAACACACGAATGGTAAAATGATACACGAAAATTAGAAAAGCGCAACACTAGAAATGTGCCTTAAATAAAGGCTTTTTCTTAACAGGGCATTGACTTGAGGGTCAATTAAGGAGAAAAGATGCGTGCACGGTGAGCGACACCTCCTTCACGATGTTTTGCGTGTCGTAAGAACCGTAATCAGACACATCTCCAGAATTTACTGGAAGCACTTGCACCACTCCGGAAGAGGCGGACTTGAGCGCACCCACAGTCTTGTTGTCTGCTTTTGCTATTTCCTCAGCGCGCAGACGAGCATCTTTGATCGCTGCACCGAGAAGCTTCACGCGCAGATCGGTAAGTTTTGAATAATAATATTCAAGTGAGACGGTGTTGATGAAGATGCCCTTATTGACGAGTGTATCCGTCGTCTTGGCGAGCATCGTAACCTTGTCTACGAGTGGAGATGCGACGGTGATGGTTGAACGCAAAAGATATTCGCGTGGCTGGGAGGACTGTTTGTTGTAGTCGTAATTCTCCATCGTGTTGATCGGTGTCACCGTGATAGCTGTCTCGTCGATGCCTGAGTCGCTCAACCAAGTGTGTATGGATGCAAGATCACCCTTTATCTGTGCATTGGCATCTTTTAGTGTTGCCTCACTTGCATGGCGGGACACCTCTACTGTCCATTTCACATTATCTGAGGTAACCAGTTCTTTAGTAGAACCTGTGACCGATAGCGCATTATCATAACCACGCACTGTTTTCCATGCGTTCGTTGCCACATACGTTGCAAGCACCAAACTGCCTCCCAAAAGGATGGCAGCAATTATCATTACAAGGCGGAGATCCTTTGAACCAACTTTAATATCTTCCATAGTGACGAGAATATTAGCTAATGATATGTATATTGTATCACTAAAACTATACTACATAACACTATAGCTTTGCAGAAAGGTACTCCCAAAATGGCTGGGCTATCCCGCGATAACCCTTGGCGATGAGCACGGTCTTGCGCTTACAGTTCTTGGCGATCTGCTCTGGGATTGTGCCTACCCCTATGGCTTGCCTTATGCTTGAGCGCGCGGCAGGAAGAAGGAGGAGGTCATAGCCGGAACTTGCCTTCATTATCCCTGAGGCGAGATAATCTGAATGAACTATCTTGGTCTCGATAGCGACCGGTATCTTTATCTTAAGTTCGCGGACGCGTTCTTGTAATAGTTTTATGTAATGTTCCTCAGCTCTTCCCTTCACATCAAGTGGAATGACCATACAGACAGTGACGGACGCACCGAATGCGCTATGGAGTGCGGTCGCAACTTTACCAGTAAAGCGCAGATTTGGATTCGCATCCACCGCCACAGGGATGAAGATGCTCTTGGTGTGGGTTTCGGTGCCGACTTTGACGGTGAGCATGTCGCACTTTGCACGATGCAGCACGACGTCAATCTTGCGTCCAAAGATGAATCCCTTGGTATTGACTCCCCCGTCCCAGTTCATGAGTACGAGATCGGCATTCTCGGCAGCAATCGTTACAAGAATAGCTTCGGGGACAGAGCGAGCGGCGACAATGCGCGTATCGACGTTTTGTTTGCGTTTGACCATTCCGGCTTCGATGACCTCGAGCACGCGTTTGTCTTGGCCGGAGTGGAACGCCCGCTGAATGTCTGCGTCATCTGCCATTTCATGTATACGCAAGGCGATGAGGTCGCCGCCTTCTTGCGCGGTCATGGCCGATGCTATTTCCGTGAACTTTTCCCAATGACCCTCGCGACCGACAGGAAGCACGACGCGATATTCGCTCTTGGGGTGGAAGCGCGTCGAATGCTCGTAGACGACATCACGCGCTAATTCCTCGCGTTCGACACGCTTCGCATATCCTAGATAATTGACCAAGCCGAGCAGTATCCAAATAAAGAGGAAATAGATTGCAAGAGGACTTACGTGGAATAGCGCAATGCCAAGAAGTATATAGAGCCCGACTCCCAAGAGTGGAAGAAACGGTTCGAGCGGAACGACGTATTTCCATCTTACCTCTGGCTTTTGGCGCCGTAGTTGTATGTATGCAAGATTCAACTGCATAAAGAGAGCGATGAACAAAATATCTGCCGCACTCGCAATGTCTGTAAGCGGAAGCATTGTTGCCGCAAGAATAATGACAACAAGTGAGGCGAGGAGTGCACGTGTGGGCACATAGTGGACAGGATGCATGATGCCGAGCTTCTGCCAAACGAGCTTGTCGCGGCCAAGTGAAAAAAGCACTCGTGATGATGAATAGATAGTCGCGTTGAGTGCGGCGAGATTTGCGAGTAGTCCGGCTATGAGCATAAGCGGGTATCCGAACGGTAGGAACTGGCGTGCACTTTCTATCATGGCGCGGTCAGCGCTTGCACCTAAGAATTGCCAAGACTGGAGCGTGCCGCCGTTTGTCGCAGCTGTCACAATAAATGCGATGACGATATAAAGGAGTGAGACAACTGCCCACGAGATAAAGAGTCCAGCCTTAAGCACTTTGCCTGGATTGTGCACTTCCTCCCCCGTCTGTGCCTGTATCTCTGAGCCCTCAAACGCAATATAAAAAAGCGCAGATGCTTGCAGAACTCCGGCAATACCCATGGGCAAAAGCGGATTGAAATTGAAGTGCATGAGCGCAGGATGGAATGCTATTTCTTTGAGTCCGAACAACACAAATATTCCAAGGAGAGCGAGTATGGCGAGGACGATAACGCCACCAATGCGGCCGGAGAGCTTGACCCCGCGGTAGTTGATCATGCCAAAGAAGAGAATGGCACTAACGGTAAATATTGTTATCCAACCCGCACTTGTGTGCGCTGTCTCGGAAAAATTCAGAAGATGAAAAAAGAATTCCTCAGCAATGACACCGAACGAGACGGCATAGAGCGCACATGCAACCGAGGATGCCATCCATGAACACCATCCCGAGAGGAATCCTTGTATGGGCCCCAAGCCATCACTCACCCAATGATATCCTCCGCCTGCAGCCGGGAATGTCGTCGCAAGTGCGATGTATGAATTTAAATTAATGAACGAGATGCCGGCCCCGATAAGCATGGCGAATACGAGCCCACCACCAGCAAGTCCTGCCGCGTGCCCAAGCAGCGTAAATATTCCTCCACCTAATAGTGCGCCGATACCAAGTAATGCAACTTCAGTGATGCCCATCGTGCGCGCAAGTTCGATCTCGGCGGAAGCATTTTTATTACGATGGTTCATAATTGGAATATGAGAGGTAAAGAACGCAAGCGGCACGTTCAGCGAATATCACATGAGCAATTATATACCCCACGCCCCAAAATGGAAGCTGCACTATAAAAATTGTAGAGAGCTATCAAACAAAATTTCTTCGAAGCATCATAGAAGTAATGATATAATTTCAGCATGAATAAGAAGATATGGATCGGTATTGGTGTTGTCGTTCTTATTGGTGTGGCATTTTACTTTTTGCGGGGTGGCGAAAAATCGGTATATACATCTGACACGACCATACGGGGGAATTATGCGATAGCAAAAGACAAACATATCGTTCTCAAGAACAATGCGCGACTGACGGTCGAGGGTGACATGACTGTAGATGGAACACTTAGTTGCGACAGTGGCTCACTCTCGCTCATCGTCTTGGGTAAGCTTACGGTCAACGGCAGACTCATCTGCCTACTCGATGGACATGCGACCTCACTCGTGCCAAACAGTGCGCTCTCACTCATCGGCAAGCACGTCGAATTTAGTAAAGAATCTGAAGTCGCCGCAAATGGACACGTCATGATCGTAAGCGAGGCAAATGATGTACTTGAAATCGAGCAGAGTATCGAGCGCGTGTTCAATGAAACAGCTGAAGACACTGGGGATGGTGCGCGTGTCGGTCCATTCGTCGTGAGTAACCCGAGCAGAAAAGTAGTGACAAGTGGAACTGATGACAGTAAAGCACCTGACTCAGAATTTATTCTGCGCGGAAACTGGCATATCGGAGATGGTGCACAACTTACAGGCGACGTTACTGTCGCATCG
>JAYTYM010000103.1:0-8322 GCA_043742365.1 bacterium
TGGCGTGCGCACAGACCTTGCGAACATTGCACAGCATATAGACATTGCATGGAACGCAATGCACGGCACGTTTGGTGAAGATGGCAAAGTCCAGAAACAGTTCGAGGCATTCGGGATTCCATACACAGGTTCAGGAGTGCTCGCATCTGCCGTGGGAATGAACAAAGAAATTGCAAAAGAGCGCTTTAAGGAAGCGGGGATACTTGTCGCAAAGGGATACACCGTCGCAAATTCTGACGACCTCAAAGAAGCCGCATTCCAGCTTTTTCATGACATGCATCTTCCTGTGATAGTGAAGCCTGTATCGGGTGGATCTTCAGTCGCAACGAAGATAGTGCACAACTTTGATGACCTGCAGCATGCACTTTTTGAGGCGAGTAAATACGGCGATATTCTTGTCGAGGAATTTATTGTCGGCAAGGAAGCGACGGTATGTGTCATTGATAGTGGAGCTATAGGGGAGCATTTTGTACTTTTTCCAATAGAAATAGTCCCACCGTCAAAAAATGAATTTTTTGATTACGAAGCAAAGTACAGTGGAGAGTCAAAAGAGATCTGCCCAGGGAGATTTACACTCACTACTCATTCAACTCTTCGCGATCTTGCTACAAAAGCACACCAATCCATTGGTGCACGGCACTATTCTCGCACTGACTTCATCATTTCTGATAATGGAATCTATGCGCTTGAGATAAACACACTCCCAGGGCTCACAAAAGAATCTTTAATGCCGAAGGCACTAAAAATGGGAGGAATAACATTTCCACAATTTCTCGACCATGTCATCGACCTTGCAATAGCAGGGAAGTAGGTCTTCAGGTGATACTTGCGAATACCCAACATACAGCATAGTCTGGTTTTAGATTACGATAGGAGGCAATATGTTTAAATGGCTAAGGAATTGGCTGAAAAAAATTGACCTCAAGCACGAGCTCGAGAAAGAAATGAAGTATCTCTTTATGCTCAGTGTTTGGGGTGAGCTTGTGGGTGACTATGATCAAAAGCTAATTGAACTAAAAGAGCTCTATATTACAAAAGGACTGTCTCACCAAGAAGTCGAAAAAATCTACAAAAACTTTTCTCCCAATCTGGAGATCGGATAAAATTTCGCTCACGCGAGATTTTTTTAAAGCCACGAAACGCTTAACTAGAAGACTCTTTGTGGACCTGTGGAGAATCGAAACTTACAGCTTCTGTACACCTTTTCGGTTTGCTCTGAGAAGACTCTTCGCAAATAACGAAAAGCTCTTCGATTCTCCAGTGCACGCTAGTAATTTGCGTGCTTAGCTCCAAACTCGCAGACTCGTTGTGGACCTATGGAGAATCGAACTCCAACCTCATCCATGCCATGGATGCGTAATACCATTTTACTATAGGCCCAATGTTTTAGATTATACATATTTGTTGAGTTATTGCATCTTAAAACTTTTATGTTAATATGTCTTAGTCTTTGATTCGTTGCCTGAAATTGACTTTTGGTGAATGAATCGAGAAAAGAGAGCTTAGAAAAATAAATTAAATTCGGGCCTATAGCTGTCTTGTAGGTATCACCAGGAAGGTTAGAAAAATTTATTGTTCGATGTTTGGGCCTATAGCTCAGTTGGTAGAGCAGCGCATTTGCAATGCGAAGGTCTGCGGTTCAAATCCGCATAGGTCCACCAGTACAAAAACCGCCCTAGGGCGTTTTTTGTTGACTAAAATTTGCCAGCATATGATGTTCCATTTTATAATTGCTCACCTGGAATTTTAGCGACAGATAATAATTTATATGAACAATATCGAATGTGAGGTGCGCTGTTTGATAAGTGAGGATGAGTATGAAACCTTACTCGGCCAATTCAAAGATGTGGCGGTATTTGAGGGCGCCGATGAGCAGGTAACATATTATTTTGACTCTAAAGAGGATCTGCGGATTCAAAAGAATGAGCACTTTGCGAAGGTGTGGCTCAAGAAGGGTGCGCTTCACGATGACCACAGGGAAGAGATCGAAATAAAGGTACCGAAGGAAGATTTTGAAAAGCTCGAACAGCTTTTCCTTGCGCTTGGATACAATATATCTATTAAGTGGTT
This sequence comes from bacterium, assembly GCA_043742365.1. Classification (GTDB taxonomy): domain Bacteria; phylum Patescibacteriota; class Minisyncoccia; order Phycocordibacterales; family UBA6899; genus MHLP01. Next base: position 2,071 of record JAYTYM010000103.1, read on the forward strand.
CCGAACGAGGAATGCTTTCAAGTGGGGAGATATTGATGTCGCACTCGACCACACCAAAGGATATGGCCACATTCTCGAACTAGAGAAACTAACGAGTGACGAAGAGAAAGAGAACACTGTCCACTACTTGAAGAGTAAGCTCGTCCAGCTTGGTCTTGAGCAAACCCCAAAAGAAACATTCGACCAGAAGTATCAGTACTACAAAGAACACTGGAGAGAAATAATGTAGATATTGTCAGTCGAACAACTTTACTGCAACTTTATTGCGATACTGTATGATGAATATGACGCATGAAAGCATATTCGCCAGTTTTGAACTTCCTTTATCGCAGTCTGGTGTTGGTAGAAGGAATATCGGGTAAACGCATCGAAGGTGCGCAGATGATCGTACTTAAGGACGATCATGTTCTGCTCATCAAGCCTACCTATCGACCACACTGGGAGTTCCCCGGAGGAAAGATCGAAAAGATGGAAGCCCCCGAAACTGCAGCGGTGCGAGAAACCAAGGAAGAAGCCCGGATATTTGTAAAAAAAATCGCACGCAAGTTGGGAACTTATAACGATCACTACCTTAACAGATCAGTCGTCATTCATGTCTACATAGCCGAGATCTGGGAAGAGCTCGATCTGTGGAAACCTGGAATGGAGATTTCACGCAGGGGCTTCTTTCCGCTCGATGACCTGCCCGAAGACATATCGAAGTCAACATTGCTTCGCCTAAAGGAGCTCGCGAGACACGCAGACAAAGAATTTGCGGGTGAATGGCAGTAGGAGCGTAAAGAGTTGTATAATGAGCCTATGGACAACTCACATGTTAAGTTAAGCGAATTCAGCCAGCACCTCTCTTCGGCAGATCTGGCTCGCGCACTGCGCTCGCGAGTGCAAAGTGGCAAAATAACTTTTGATTTTTCAGGCATACAATCAGTTAGTACTGCATTTTTTGAGGAATTATTCGGCAAGCTGCTTGAGTCATATGGCGAAGAAATGTTCAATCAACATGTTGGTTGGACAGGACTTTCTATGGGGCAGAATCAAATGCTCTCAGATGTACTAAGTAAGCATAAGCACAAGCGGTAAGAGTAGGAGAAAATGATGCCCTTCGGCTCATGATATAATCCTCTCATGATTACCCCAGAGTTTAAGGAAGAGTATAAAAAGCTAAACGAACGGCAAAAAAAGGCGGTCGACGCTATAGACGGCCCCGTTATGGTGGTCGCAGGGCCGGGGACTGGTAAAACACAGGTACTCGCGCTTAGAGTTGTGAATATTCTGCAAAACAGAGAAGTTTCGCCACACAATATTCTGTGTCTCACATTCACAGAAAATGGAGCAATAAATATGCGCGAACGTCTGCACAAGTTCATCAAGCAAGACGCGTATCGAGTCGGCATATATACCTTCCACGCATTTTGTAACTCTGTCATTACGCGCTATCCGGAATATTTTTATAACGCCGCCACTTACTCGCAAGCAACTGATCTCGACAGAATTGAAATCATCGAGGGCATATTCTCAGCGCTCCCTCATGGACACCCCCTCGCGAGTTTTCATCCAGAAAAAGGCTTCGTCTACTTACGCGACACCATCGATCGTATTAAGCACATCAAGAGTGGGGGCTTCACGCCACATGAGTACGTTGCAATACTTGATACACTTGAAAAGGAGTATGCGCCTATAAACAAGATTTTAGCTGATTGGCCCGAAGGAAGAGCAAGTATCAAGAAGCTCGATGAACTCTTGCCAATACAAGAAGCAATCTCTCGTATCGCAACGAGTGAAAATTCAACCACGGCACTGTTCTTGGCAAAGACACTTTCGCTTGCCATTGAGGAGGCGCGAAATGTAGAGAAAATGGAACCAGTTTCTGAATGGAAAAAGAAATATACGGTAAAAGATGAAGAGACGATACTGCTTAAGGATTCGCAAAATTTTGAAAAAATAAAAGCAGTAGGTGAGATATATCGTGCGTACTCTGATGGACTACACAAAAAGGGTCTATATGACTACGACGACATGATCATCGAGGTCGCGCATGCACTGCGCGACAATAGCATCTTGCGCAATGAGCTCGAAGAGCAGTATCAGTATATTCTTATCGATGAGTTTCAAGATACGAACGAAGCGCAAATGAACCTCGTGCGTGCAATAACCTCAAGTTATATTCACGAAGGTAGACCCAATGTGATGGTGGTTGGTGACGACGATCAGGCAATCTACAAGTTCCAAGGTGCTGAAATATCCAATATTACTGAGTTCAGAGACAAGACATTTAAAGATACAACGACCATTGTGCTCGATACCAACTATCGCTCGCATAAGCAGATACTTGATTATGCGCGCACGGTCGTTCTGCAGGGCGACAATCGCCTCGAAAAGCACTACAAAGACATCAGCAAAGAGCTCTCGCAGGGGAATGCTTCAGTTCCGAAAGGAACACTTGAGATAGCACGCCACAACTCAGACATCGAAGAGTATGCCACACTGGCGAAGACCCTGAGAAAGCTTTTGGACAACAACACTAACCCAGAAGACATCGCCATATTGGGGCGAAACCATCGCGAACTCAAGGCGATGCTTCCGTATCTCGATAAGCTTGATATACCTTACGAATATATTAAAAAGGCGAATGTATTCGATGAGGCGCATGTTAAGGAGCTGGTCAACGTTTGCGACTACATTTCATCGGTATCAGGAGCAGGTGAGCGCAATGACTTCTTACTGCCGAGCATTCTCTCATATCCCTATCTCAATATCCCTCGTGCAAATATCTTTGATATTGCCATAAAGGCAAAGGAGGGAAATCTTTCATGGGCAGAAGTAATCCAAAAATACGACAATGAGGAAGTAAAAAAAGTGCACATACTTCTCGCCGAGCTTTCATCGGAAGCGCTTACCTCGCCGCTTGAGCACGTGCTTGAGTCATTCATGCAAAAGTCAGGATTTAAAGAACATTATTTCGGCAAGAATATCATGAAGGAGCATCCTGGGACGTACATCCATTTTCTTGCATCACTTAAGACGTTTATCGAAGGGCTGCGTGAGTGGCGAGAAGGTGAGGACTTGTTCGTATCAGACGTCGCGCCATTTGTTGCGATGCATCGCGAACACGACATTACCCTTGTATCTGAGTCGCCATTTATGAAAGCAGAACATGCAGTACAGATAATGACTGCACACGCCGCGAAGGGGCTCGAGTTCTCAGTCGTGTTCATCATCGCCGCACATGACGAGCTGTGGACTAAGGGCGCACGCGCCAATAAAGCTCCGTTGCCGTCGCCACTTGTCCCGCTTCTCACTCCTGCAGGTGACATGGAAGATGATTTTATCCGACTCCTCTACGTAGCAATCACACGTGCAAAGCATTCGCTTTATATTTCAGGTCACAAGCCGCTTGTGCGTTATCTCTCGCAAGATGAAAAACATGAGGCAGTAACGGGAGATGAAGAGCTCGACATAAGTGCGCACGAAAACGCGCTTGCTATCGTCGGTGCCCCTTACAAGGAGGATGAATGGGCAGTGCTTAAGCGCGTGATAAAGGACTACCGCATGTCAGTCACGCACATGAACAACTTTGTGAATGTTACCGAGGGAGGCCCGCTGTACTTTATCGAGCAAAATCTTTTACGATTTCCTCAGCCGAAGAATATTGCGGGGGTATTCGGCACCGCAGTCGATCGCGCACTTACGGAGTTCATCATGTACCCCAAGTACAATGGAGGTGAAATGCCACCACTCAAGCATCTGCTAGGGATATTCAATAAACAGCTCGCCAAGGAACGCTTACCGCGGCATGAATTCAAAAAACAAGAAAAGCGCGGAACCGACGTCCTTACTCACTATCACGCAAAACGCGAAGGATATTTTGATATCACTGACGAAGTGCAAGTAGACATGAAGACTGAGGGCGTAGTCATAGGCAATGCCGTACTATCGGGGAAGATTGACCTCTTGCGCACAATAGACAAAGCATATGACGTTGTTGATTTTAAAACTGGTCGCGACTACGACACATGGGAGGCTCCCAAGCGAACAGATGCCGACAAAATAAAACTGCATAAGTACAAACAGCAACTGATCTACTACAAGATACTCCTTGAAAATTCCTCCCACTATAAACTTCCCGTGCAGAGTCTTTCGCTTGAGTTCGTGGAGAGCATCATCAATAATGACGAACCAGTTACTCTATTCTATGAACCAAGTACCGACGAAGTGGAGCGCGTAAAAAAACTTATTCAGTCGGTTTATAAAAAGATTGTCGATCTCGATTTCCCTGACATCAGCACATACGAGCAAAATATAAAAGGAGTAATTCAGTTCGAAGATGACTTGATCGAAGGAAAAATATAATTTATGAAAATACCAGACAGAGTACCCGAGCGAGGATTCTATTACCACTACAAGCATGACCCCAGTGGGCTAGTGAATAATTATGCATATGAATTTCTTGGTGCGGGTTGTCACACCGAAGAAGACTGCAGACCTGAAGATGTGAACATGGCGGTATACCGGCCGCTTTACGAAGAAGCATTTGTATACAAGGCAGGAAAGATGTTTGACCTTCGTCCACTTGCCATGTGGATGGGGGAGGTGAGTAAAGACGAGAAGACCTTCCCTCGCTTCACGAAGATAACTGATGCGAGTGTCATAAGAGAGCTTGAACTTATCAAAAATAAACTCTATCCCAACTCTCCTTTGGATAATAAATAACAACCGCCCCAAGGCGGTTGTTTTGTTTTATGGCGCGGGTTGAGCATCATCGTCAGCCTCTTCTACAAGCCAAGAATCTTCAGGCGAAAGTTTGCCCATTACCGCAAAGCACAAACTGCGCAGTGAGTCGTAGCGCTTCTGACTTGCAAGCTCGCTTGAGTAGTGGTTGGGAAGGCCCATCCTCTCTGCACCCTCAGGCCAGCCGACAAAAAGATCTATGCGAGATCCAGCCAAGATCATGCCAAGCGCAATACCGAACTCGAGGTTGGTGTTCAAGCCAAGCAGTTCATCGGCCATTCGCGGGATCCAGAAAACTTTTTTCGTAGCTTTGCCAAACAGGCGATCAGATTCCCATTTGTGGATGTATCCACGCTCAGTAAAATCATCTGCGAATTCTTTACCTCTTGGTTCGGGTACATAGATATAGCCCGCAAATCCGGCTTCACGCAGGTGGCCGACAGCTTCACAGCGGTAGTTGTACTCGAGGATCTGGTGCCTTGAAGTGGGGCCTGCAATGAATACAGCGCCGTCCTTGAGCTCGGCTTCTTCTGGCATGTGCGCATCGTTGTAGCACTGGACTCTTGGGTCGCTCCACATTTGCTCCAACAACTCGAGGCGCTCACGATATGAGGAAAAATACGAATTGATCCTCCGAGCTCTTTCTCCGGCGTCTAAGTGGACCTTTGTCATGATGTACTCCTTTACAACAAAAAACTTACCACTCAAACCCTACCATGATTATTGCAATTATCAAGGACTGTTGACAAAACACAAAACAAGTTTTAATTTAATTAAAGGTCAATCAAAGGAGGAATTATGATCAACGAGATCATGGGAACACTTTGGAGAGAATGTGCACTTTTGATGAGGCAAAACAAACGCAAGGAGGCGTGCGGAGTCTATGCAGCAGTTGTGAGGCTCACAATCATGCATGCAGAAATACAGACCGACAAACACCTTCGCAATATCTTCTCTGTTCTTGAGATTCTGCCCGAGGCCGCCCGATATGCAGAGCCGATCATCGATATGGCAACTCCATTGCAGCAAAATCGTTTTGCCATCTTAAAAACTGCTCAATTTGTCATATCTCATGCATCAAGAAGAATAGATGCGTCGAGCTCGTCACCTCCCTTATTCTCGTGAAATACCGCCACTATGTGGCGGTTTTGTTTAACCTTAAATCAAGGTAAAATAAGCCGAATAACATCATGGCCAACTTAAGACAAGTATTATATGCGTGGCGCGACAACGAAGCTTCGAAGCGGGGCGTTGATCTTTTCCGCATACTACCCAACAGCGCCATTGATGACATAGTCAAAGCACTACCACGAACAAAAGACGAGCTTACCTCAATTAAGGGCATTAAAGATGCGAAGTACAACCACTTCGGCAAAACCATATTAGCGCTTGTGGATGAGCATATGCCAGGAGGTACCGCGCAAGCCCCACAACCAAAAGCAGCACATAAGCCTGAAGATGGATTTATAAGAGCATTTCCCAAGCAAGAGGAAACTGTTTTTTCTGTAAGTTCTTATCTTGATGTTG
>JAYTYM010000104.1:0-5413 GCA_043742365.1 bacterium
CTTCGCAAGACCTTTTGAGGTTTCTTCTGAGAAATCCAAAAGGTGTACAGTTCCAGTAAGGAACGCGTGCCCATAAACTAAAAGCGTGGTGATATTTCACTTGAATCTGTGGGCTATTCCAGGTCCCGCAACAAAATATTTAATTGCTTTTTTCACCTCTCAATGGTATTTTTTTCTAAGATACAAAAGGAGGCTTTATGAAGCTCGTTAATTTGGAAAAAGTTGAATTTCCTGGTTCTCCCGAAAATGCAGCGGTCTACGAAAGGCTCAAAAAACATAACGGCAAGAAGGTAGTGATTATCTTCAGGAACCCTCAATCTTCCCGACGCGGAAATATCACCCGGCATCACGGAGTCATTGATGGGCTTTGGGAAAGAGGGCTACGTTTTTCTCCTCCTATTCATGTGCCGCGCAAACAATATGCGGATGTACTCATTGCTTCAGTTTTCTATGCAGACCTCAAGCAGATAGAGATCAAAGACCAATAGGGTCTTTTTTTATTTCAAAAAGCTTTGCTTGCGGACGGACTCTTCCCCTACGGGGACGGTACACCTTGGTGGTTTCTCAGGTGAAACATCACCAAGGTCTTCGAGTCCCTTGCAAAACTAAAGAGCAGACTCTCGGCTACCGCCGCGGGTGGATTTCGATTTCGAAGACTCAATAACGAAATCCCTTTCGAGTCCCTCGAAGAGTGAGGCAGCTCACTCTTCGCCGCCGCGCAAATTCTAAAAATCCGCCATAAGCGGATTTTTAGTATTTGCGCGGCGGACGGGACTCGAACCCGCAACCTCCCACGTGACAGGCGGGTGCTCTAACCAGTTGAGCTACCACCGCAAATGAGGCGAGAAGAACCAGCGCGAAGCGCGTTTTCTTTCGCCGAATTCTAAGAAGATGCTCGCATATTCATAGAATTCGGAGAACGAAAACAGTTAGGTTATTCCGCCGATCGCCGCGGTGGACAAGAAGGATTTTCTTCTTTCGACCGCAAATGATACTTTCCGATACTAACACAAAACACTTGCTACACAAGCATTTTGTTTTGTTGTCGGGTGCCGATGAATAGAGTCGAACTATTGTCTGAGGCTTATGAGTCCCCCGTTCTAACCGTTGAACTACATCGGCGAGTGAGAACTAAAATAAGAATATCTTATATTTTTATTTTGTTCGAGCGATGACGATGCGTGCTGACACATCGGCGAATGAAGAGCAAAATGGGAAGATTTCTTAATATTCACATTTTCTCTGAATGATGTCGATGCGCACTAACACATCGACGAGCACTGAATTAAACTATTTAGGCAACATCTCTACATTACCGTGAATTAACTTATAGCATATTCCCTACGGAAATCAAACGTCCGCGCCGCCCCTTAATAATACTCGCGTTTTTGTGAGGAAAAAGTATTTAAAAACACACCGAGGGTGTGTTTGTTTATTTACTCTTTCGGCTGGCTTGGCAGATGTCGTAAAAATTCTTCATTCGCGTGTAATACAGCGAATTCTTCTTTTGCGGAAGCGGCATGCTCATGTGCTTTTCGGCGATGACGTCCATAAAGAATACGTGAAGCCCGCAGTCGCCACTTCGAGAACGCAAGTTGATGGCCTTATCTTCTTCGGAGGTAAATGCGCTCATGTTGAATTCGCTCTTCCAGCTAGTGTAAGCCCGATCAAACGATGTACGAGCTTCCGGGTTTTGCTCCACTGCGTGAGTCACGAGTGGCGCAACGGTCATCGACAGCGCGATAAAGAAAAAATTCAAGTGTTTCATGCTCACTCCTTAGAAAAGTTCATGTCTTATCACAGCCTAATACAGTTTGCACAAAAAGGTACTGTCCTGTTTACGAGGCATATTTTTTCTCAACTACGCAATTGCCAATGAGCTAGCACACTATAAGATACGCACAGAGGTTCACATAAGGAGATAAGCATGTTCAAAGCATTCTTTGGCAGCCGCAAGTGGCTGCTTTGGGCGTATGGAGTTGGTGGCATTCTGCTTGGCTCACTCGTGCTACAGGTGCATATTCAAGTATTACTCAATGGCTGGAGAGGCGACTTCGGCGACCTGCTACAGGAGATAATCAAGCACCCTGGGGCACAAGGCGCGGGGGTTATCTATGCCGCACTTTGGGAATTCTTAAAGCTTGCGGGTATATTCGCATTCTTTGCGGTAAGCACTAACGCATGCGCGCGCTTCTATTCGTTTGCGTGGCGAGAGGCGATCTTCAAAGACTACCTCCCCCGCTGGGCGAACACCCCGAATGCGCTCGAGGGTGAGTGTCAGCGACTGCAGGAAGACGCGAAGCGCTTCGCCTCAACACTTGAGTCACTCGGACTCTCGATATTACGGGCAGTGATTACGCTCATCTCGTTCTTGCCACTTCTGTGGACGCTCAGCCGTGGTGTGAGTATCACCATGTTCGAGGGAATTCCAAAGGAATGGACCAACATGCTCTTGGCAGCTGGGTTGGTCGGTACTGTGCTCCTTTGCCTAAGAAAAGGTACAGGTCACAAGCGCGGATTTTGGTACATCGTGCCGGAAAAGGTTCTGCTTTGGCTTGGTCTGTTTGTTGGAGTGTCATTTTACGTACTCGCAAATGGTCTCCATTTCATGTCAGTAACAATTCCGCCACTCAGTCAGATGCCTGGATCGCTAGTCTGGGTGGCTCTGTATGTGACGCTCGGCGGGATGATCATCTCGTGGTACGTAGGTAGTCGACTACCTGGGCTTGAGTACAACAACCAGAAGGTTGAGGCTTCACTTCGTACTGAACTTGAGATGGCGGTGCACTATAAGCAGAAGAACGATGCGCTTCCTACCTTACTTGAGCTCTTTACTGGAGTACGTCGGAATTATTGGCGATTGTTCACCAATTATGCCTATTTCGATGTGTGGTCGATCATGTTCAGCCAATCGCTCGTCATCATCCCCTACCTCATCATGGCGCCCCGATTCGCGGCAGGACTCATAACGCTTGGGGTACTGAATCGCATCGGCAGCGCATTTGATTCGGTGCAAGGAAGCTTCTCGGTGCTTATCGACAACTGGACGACAGTTACAGAACTGCGTAGTATTCACAAACGCCTGAGAGAGTTTGAAAATAATCTGGCGATATAACAAAAAACAAAAGACCCGCATATGGGTCTTTTTTTATAAATATCCAAGGGCCGTAAATATACGATGATAGATATTTATCGCTTGATCGGCCTCACCCTTCGAAAGTGCGTACTCAGTTCCTTTGTGCGCGAGATTATTGCGCAATTTATGCGCCTGCCACGCCTCCTCGAGATATGGGAAGTCACTTGCTTCGACATTTTTGAGGCGCTCGCCGAGTGTTGTGCCTTTGTAGCCGATGCGCTCGACGATATCATCGAGGATGTTGTCGGCCTCAAGAATGGCTATCTTCCAATCGGAAGGATTGAGTGATGTCATGTATTGCTCGACACGTTCCCAGCGAACATTTTTCTGTGTACGCTCACTGTCCCATGATAATGTCAGGCCGAGCTTTTTGTTTTCTTCTTTAACTATCTCGCTGATTCGAATGAATGAGTAGATAACGATGATAAGCGCAATCATCGAAATAATGGTAGAAACTAATTTGAGAAAATCAAATACTCGTCCAAGAAAATCCAAGAGGCTATTTCCTGCCCCCGACGGAATCGCGACAATAAGAAGCGGGACAACGATAATAAGTACAATCACCGCGATGATGACCTCTCGAAGTGGATTGGGAGCGCCTGCGGGAGGTGGTGGGCCCATGGGCTTTTTGCCCCCGCTAAGAGGACCTCCTGCGGGCTTCCCTCCACTTGGTGGTTTTTGATCAGCCATAATTGATATTATATAGGACTTACGCAAAACGATGAAATTCGAGGCGCGGAGAAAACGACGAAGAAGGCATATTCATATATGTTGACTGAGTCGTAGAGGCTCCGCAACAAAGAAGTTCGCGCTTTGCGGAAGTCCTATTATGCAACAAATTATTTGCTTCCCTCTACTGCGCGGCCTGCTGCAAAAAGATAATCTTCTGCGAAGGGTGCCGCTACGAATTGAATGCCCACAGGAAGTGACACTCCATCACGCACCACCATACCTGACGGCACAGAAATCCCTGGAATACCTGCGATATTTGCGGGTACAGTGAAGATATCTTCGAGATACATCTTGATCGGGTCTGCGGTCTTTTCACCTAATTTAAATGCAGGCGAAGTCGTTGTGGGGGTAGCAATGACATCAACACTCTCAAATGCGTGATTGAATTCCTTGGTGATCATTCTGCGCACGGCATTGGCCTTGTTGTAGTATGCATCATAGTAACCGGCAGAAAGTACGTAGGTACCAAGGAGAATTCGTCTGCGTACTTCTTTGCCGAAGCCTTCGCCGCGGGATTTTTTGTATACCTCGATCAGCTTTTCCGCGTCATGTGAGAGGCCATAGCGGATGCCATCGTAGCGCGCAAGGTTTGCCGAGGTCTCTGCGGGTTGAATGACATAATACACCGCGAGTGCGTGTGGGAGTGAGGGTAGTTCTATCGATTTGATTGTATGTCCCGCATTTTTGAGGGCTTCGATGGTCGTGCGAAAATTTTCGCGGACATCGTGATCAATGCCATCAAGAGAAACGAATGACTCAGGTATACCGATAGTAAGCTTGTCCTTTTTCGGGAAGTTTTTGCGAGCAATGTGCACATCGGGAACTGAGGTGCTGTCCATTTTGTCGAAGCCTGCGATCGCACGGAAAAGTATCTCTGCATCTTCAACCGTTTTTGCAAAAGGCCCTATCTGGTCAAGTGACGAAGCCATTGCCATGAGTCCGTAGCGCGATACTGCACCATAAGTAGGCTTTAGTCCCACCACTCCGCACAGTGCGGCAGGCTGGCGAATTGAGCCGCCCGTGTCAGACCCCAGAGAGGCGAGCGCGGCTCCTGAGGCCACTGCCGCTGCAGAGCCGCCTGATGAGCCACCTGGGACGCGAGAGAGGTCGTGTGGGTTCTTTACGGGTCCATATGCACAATTTTCGGTCGTGCTTCCCATAGCAAATTCGTCCATGTTGGTGCGTCCTATGATGACCGCTCCTTGCAACTTGAGCTTCGCCACAGCAGTAGCGTCGTAGACACACTGATAGTTCATGAGCATCTTAGACCCAGATGCTGCAATATGACCCTTGAAAAGCATATTGTCTTTAATCGCAAGCGGAATGCCGGTGAGCATTTCTATCTTCCCTTCCGCGATCAACTTGTCAGCTGCTTCTGCTTGCGCGATAGCATCAGCAAATATTTCAGCAAATGCGTTCGTGTCAGGATTTCTTTTTTGCGCTTCAAGAAGTACGGCTTGAGTAAGCTCCTTGGCAGAATATTTCTTGGCGACAAGATCTGCATGCGCTTGTGCGATGGTCAGTGTGTTGGTATCGATGGACATA
>JAYTYM010000105.1:0-12535 GCA_043742365.1 bacterium
AGCGCTACGAAAGATGCAGCAATAGGAGCTGCACACGCGTCGATGACTTCTACTCCAGCTTCCTCAACTGAGCGTATGAGGTCATTCAAGTGCTGATCAAGGCAGGTGACAACGAGGCATTTTGCTTCAAGCTTAAGGCCTTTCATTCCCGCTGGTCTTCCGTAAATAGGCTTGCCGTCGATATGATAAGAGATAGGAATAATATGTAAAACGCGCTTATTTGCTGGGTTCGAAAGATTAGCCTCACAAGCGCGATGAGCGCGATCAACGTCACCGTCGGTAATGAACGAATCTGCGCGAGAAATGATAGCTGCACCATTTGTTTGAGTGCCCTCAAGTCCAACGCCTCCAACAGAAAGAAACGCCTCTCGTATGCGCACGCCCGCATTCTGCTCAGCTTCTTGTACTGCAGCGCGAACGCTTTTTATGGCGTCTGCGATATTTATGATGTAGCCATGGCGCAGGCCGCGAGACTCTGACTTACCAAGGCCGATGATGTGGGGCAGGCCCGTACCTGCTGAATATTCAGTGATGACAACCCTAATGGTGTGTGTGCCGATGTCTATTCCTGTTATGGTTCTTTTGTTCATTTGGTACTTTACGGTTGCAGTTAACTTGCAACTGGAGATTTGGCAAAGAAAAAAGACGCACGCTGCGTCATTTAGGAAAGAGTATTCTCAATATGGAATTTGCGCAGCAGCAATTTTTCCTTCCTTTCCATTGTACTCCCATGCGTCATTCCTTTCAAATGCAACATTCCGTGGATTGCGAGTAGTGCGACAAAATATTCGTACGATTCGCCACGTGCACGATGTTCTCGTTTGGCCTGCTTCAGGTTGAGAAATATTTCCCCCGCAGTATCACTTAATGGAAACGATAATACATTAGGTACATAGGTTTTGTTGCGATAAATTCGATTGAGTGTGTGGGAGCGCTTATCTCCAGAGATAACAAGTGAAAGATCGTACTTCTTTCCGAGCGCAGCAACAAAAAACTTCTCGTATGGAAGCCGAGGGGGAGTCTGTTTGGTCAGATTAGTTATCGAAAATGGCATAGGTTTCCACGGACTTGTTCATTTGGATGGCCACAGGCACTTCCAAATTTCAGTACTCGCATATTCGATGAAATTTTAGGTCGCAATACGAAGTCATGGACTGATGCGATATTTGAATGGCTGTACAGAGGTACTTCCTTCAAATTCGCTGAAGGAATGACGAGCGACCTAATTTTCTTAGCGGTAATCCGCTTTAGAAAATGAAAGTACTCTCTGTAGTGCGGTGCACCAAGTGCGCAAGTCTGTGTTACTTGCGGTTGTCGCCTGGGGTCTTCTCGGGGATTTTGCCGAGTTTCTTGAGACGATCATAGGTGACCTTCTTTCCCATTCCGACGAGTGCACGGCGCTTAAGCTTAAGCTTCGACATTTTGCGCTCATAGTAGCGTTCTTCGCGAACCTTCATAAGTGCCTGTGTTCCTTGAACGCGTTTTGTAAAACGGCGAATAAGAGCGGCTGCTGATTCGTTTCCTTGTTTCTTTACTTCTGCAATGATTTTCATACGTGGGGACATCCTAACATACTGTAAATATACGTGCAACTATATAAGTATTGCCAAAAACGGAAGAGCAGGCTCCGGAAAGTCTGCCCTGCGCGCATTTAAAAAATTCTGCACTCCCGTCTTCCCCCACAGGGACTTCCAAATTTATATTCCCCTATGGTCATTAAATTTAGGTCGCTCGTCGTCTTACCACGCATAAATTTCACTCATTTTCTGATGTTTTACGATGATCGGGCAAAGAAAAAGCGGCTCAATGAGTCGCTTGGTAGTTAGAACTTACGAATTTGCCGATCGCCCGGCGGGTTTGAGAGATAGCCTCTTGCCCGCCGGGGTTTCGTCACGCTGTTTCCGGACCGCGTGTCCGGTGGGGTTGCGAGGCCCCCTTTAAAAGTGCTCAAAACGTGAGCACGAACGAGCGCGGCGCTTGGCGCCGAGGTTTGGCTGGCCAGCACTAGGGCGGCGCCAGTCTTGGCCGCGCATAACTTCGCAATTGCTCGAACCCGAGCCGGCACCCCCTAAAAATGCGGGAAGCAGGCACGGCGCTCGGCTACGAAGAGGCTTTCTGGAAGAGTGGCGGTGCAGGGAGCATCCGCCAAACGGACGGCTCTGCCCAATGCAACCTTTCTAAAAAATACTATAGACTAATTCAGTATTACTGTCAAGTATTTTTAAATTCATATTTTATGGCACTGAAAAGACCGGATAAATCCGGTCCTTTCAGTGAGTAAGCAATGAGCAATCTTACTTAATGTTTTTTATGTAGTCAGCAAGTTTTCCTATCTTCACTGTGTCTTGCGAGCGAGTGACCATGTTGCGAACGATGACCGTGCCATCGAGCGCTTCTTTTTGTCCAAAAATAATTGCGTGTGGAACCCCCATTTTTTCGGCGGTACCAAGTTGTGCTCCGAGAGAATCCTTGTTAAGTGAATGCATGACCGGAATGCGCGCATTGCGAAGGATCTCGATGATCTCAAGTGCTTTTAATTTTGCTTCAAAGCCAAATTGAATGAAGTACACTTTTGGCTTCTTAACAATGCGTGGCGCGACAGCCTTGTAGTTGGGTGACATGAGTACACGGTCAACTCCGATACCTGAACCTACTGCAGGAATATCTTTCTTCGAGCCGAGTCGCTTGGCAAGGTAGTCGTAGCGTCCGCCGCCTGCAATCGAAAGAGGCGCTGAGGCTGCAGCTTCTTTGTCGTCCTTTGTCCTCTTCGCTTTCTTTTCGTCATCAGTTGCCTCGAGTTGAGTTGCGTTCTCAGCCAGTACTTCTGCAGGCTTGTCTGCTGGGATCTCAGTTATCTCAAATACGGTGTGCGTGTAGTAGTCGAGACCACGAACAAGGTTGGTGTTGATACGATAGGTGAGTTTGAGCGCATCGAGATACTCGAGCACTTCTTTGAAGTGGAGCTTTGCGGCAGGCGAGAGGTGGGCTATCGATTGAGGTGCCTTCTCTTTGTATGGTTGGCAGATTGCCTCTTTACAATCAAGCAAGCGAAGGGGATTGGTCTTGATGCGCTGTTTGCAGTTCGCACAGAGGTGATTGATGTGCTTGCGGTAATATGCCGTGAGCTCACGAAGGTAGGGCGTGCGAGATTCTTTGTCTCCGATAGAATTCACATCGATCATGATGTTCTCAAGTCCCATCTCCTTGAGGATCATTACCGTAAGAAAGATGATGGTCGCATCACTTATAGACTTTGGTGAGCCGATCATTTCCATTCCAAACGACTTGAACTCGCGATAGCGTCCGCGCTGTGGGTTCTCGTGGCGGAAAAAGGATCCGTAGTAGTAGAGTTTGACGGGCTGCGATTGAGACTGCATTCCGTGCTCAAGATATGCACGCATAACAGGCGCAGTGCCCTCGGGGCGAAGTGCGAGTTTGTCCCCACCCTTTGTCTTGAGGGTATACATTTCCTTGTTCACAATATCGGTGTCTTCACTCTGCGTTGAAAGAAAAACGTCCTCACGCTCAAGCACAGGTACTTCTATGGGTTGAAAGCCGTAGTAGAGCGCAACCTCAGCAGCTTTCTCAAAGAAACCCTGATACTTGTGATGCTCATCGCCGATGATGTCACGCATACCCTTGAGTGACGTAGGGATCTCTTTTTTCTCCTTCTTCTCTTGGTTTTCTGATTTTGCCATATAGGTTGCTAATATTTATAAATTGCTAAATTAAAAAAAGGAACCATCGTCACTACTCGCACCTACATATCGTCAGTTCTTCGGATATGCTGCGTGGAAACTTTCAAGTGATCCGGGATGTAGGGTAATGGCAGTGAAGGGGAATAGTCGGATGAGGGCTTTGCCATCCATGAGGCGCTTGGGAACTGGTCCCCAGATGCGAGAATCGGAACTGCGTGCGCGGTTGTCTCCCATGACGAAGTATTCTTCTTGATCGAGCGTACGTGCTGAACTATTGACCTGAGGGTTCTTTACGTATGGTTCATTAAGGATGATGGGAGTCTTTTGATCAGGGCTTGTGATAGAGACAACCCCGTCCTGGATGGTCACAGTCTCACCGGGGAGTCCTATGACACGCTTGATAAAGAACTTTGACGGATCATTAGGGTAACGCAATATGACGACATCACCTCGGCTATAGCTTCCAATATACTTAGCTAATTCGTTGACAATGAGGTATTCACCGTTGTGAAAAGTGGGGAACATAGAGTCCCCTGAGACGACGAATGGCTGCGCGATAAAAGTACGGATAGGGAGTATGATGACTGCTGCAATAAGCGCATATTTGAGGGTTTCCCATATGACTCCGAGCATCGTTGGCTCAGGCTCATCCGCGGTATTCTCATTTTTTGGAGTCTCGTTCGTGGATTGAGTATTGCGAAGGTCTACGGGCCTTTCGATTACGGAATTCTTGGGAGTAAAATTCATTTGCGCTTCATATTACCGCATAAAATCGATTGACACAATACACCTTTTCGTGTCAAAGAAAAGTGACGTTACATTAAAAAATTTTTTATTTCAATGCATTCTGTTTTTAAGGATGCGCCGTCATTTGAAAAAAATTTATGCGTGAAAAAACGTGATGAGTGTGTCTACTCAACTATCAAGAGCAAATTAAATTGACGAGTGTGAATAATCTCTCTAAGATTCCAAGCATGAGCACACGAATGCGAAGTAGGGTAATCGTCGGACTCGGAAATCCTGGTGGAGAATACGCAGGCACCCGTCACAATGCCGGTCGAATGTTACTCGAAGCATTCCGAACACAAAATCAGTTGCCCGAATTGCAATATAAAAAGACATCGGATGCGCTCGTGTCTAGGGGTGTGGTTGATGATGTCGAGATAACCCTCGTTCTACCAGAGACATATATGAACCTTTCTGGCGCTTCAGTGAAGCATTTTGTTAAAAATCCCGATGATGCAGCACATCTTATTGTCGTTCATGACGATATCGATCTCGCGCTCGGTAGGTGGAAGATCTCATGGGATAGAGGTGATGGTGGGCACAATGGCATCAAATCTATTACTGAAACGCTGCGGACCAAACAATTCCTCCGCCTTCGTATCGGAGTTCTCCCTGTGGTAAATGGAATAAAAGAAAAGCCAAAAGGGGAAGATGCAGTCGCCTCATTTGTGCTCGGCAAATTTCAGAGCGAAGAAAGGTTGGTGCTCGAAAAATCCATAGGCGAGATGGTGGCCGCGCTAAGGGAGTTGCTGACGATTACCGCGGATGATGCAATGAATAGATTCAATTAATGGAGTAACTACGTATTTGTGTCAGTACCTTCATTTTCTCGTGTGCTCCGCTCCCTCAGCATTGAATGGTATGTTGTTTTCCTGCCATCGCTCGCTGCGCTGATCTATATTTTGCTCACGACGGACAGTGAAGGGTGGAAAGCGCTTAATGATTATCATTTCATGCGCGTATTGAAGCGCATCTTCTTCGATAATCCGATCTTGGGTGATACGCTTTTGTACCCAGTTCTCTATCTCGCTCTTCGTTATATGATAGTGCGGCTACCCGTCGGCGCCAATAAGCACATGAAGAGCGATGAACTTCTCAGGAGCTTCACATTATCGTGGAGTATTTCTGGCTTACTTCGCATACTTTACTGGACCAGTATATTATTTGTCTTTTGTTACAGTGTGACGCTGTCGATAGGAGTTTTATTTCATGCGTTCAGTCATGAACACATTGCATTTTGGTCGGCAAATTTAATGCAGCTTGATGAGGTATTGTTTGGAACCTACCCCATGTATGTTATCCAATCTTTGGGGTGGGTCCCGATACTTTCTTCGCTTATTATTTATGCATATTTAGGAACCTCATTTTTTATCGGAGGGATGTTTATTGTGCTTTTGTTTTCTGATATAGCGCTTATGCGTAGATTTTTTATCGTCACCGCGTGTGCGTTCCTTTTGGCATTCCCGCTTTGGTATCTCGTTCCTGCACTCACTCCCAATGAGATGTATCGTCACAATATTTTCGAACTGCCAATTCCCGACGATATCGCTCGAGCGATACGTCTGCACCCGTCTTCGGGGGTCGTCGAGAAACACACACAAGGGATCGAGGGAATTTGGATGGATCCGCAAAAGAAGACTACTGCAGTAACAACGATGCCCTCAATGCATATGGTGTGGGGAATAGAGGTCGCGCTGTTCGGATATCTTTGGCTACGAAGAAGATACGCTGTGGTGTGGGCAATCTATGTGATCTGCAATACGCTCGGTACGATGTTGCTTCTGCAGCACTATGCGGTCGATCTCATTGCTGGTGCACTGATTGCGCTTTGCTCATTTGTCATCGCAGACATGTGCCTACGGATTGAAAAGAAATATTTCAACGATCGCTACAAGCTACTTTCCGTGCTTGAGATGTTTCCCAATGACGCACGTTCTCTTTTTGGATTTGTGTCTAGACTTTTAAAAAAGTAATGCTCGTGTTTTTAGTAGAGAATTATTGCTTAACCTCCCACACGGGGGGGGGTGTCGCGTTGAGGCCCAAAGAAACCCGTCGAATATTTGATTGGTTTCTTTTGAAAGGATACGCTTGTTTTGTATCGTAAAAATCGTTTGCTAAATTTTATTGTATGTCATGAGATGTTTTTGCTAAAAATACTCACAGACAAAATAAAATTTTTGATTATGAAATTTTTAGTTTTTTTTAAAATATGCAGCCGAAAGTTCTTGATGGAAAGCGAATCAAAAATTGAAAGTAATTTCAGCTCATCATTTAGGTACGCTTTATCGAAAGCCAGAAGCAGGTGTGAAAAATAGATCGATATAAGCGCCACCAGGGCACCAAGCAATGCATCTACTGCATAATGTTCCATGAGAAATATCGTTGCGATGAAATTTGCCACATAAAAAACCGATGCAATTCCGCCAAACCACCAACGCACTCGAAATGCCGCATAAAGAAATATAGTAGCCCATATGACATGCGAGCTAGGGAACTCACTGACAGAGAACGATTTTTCATTATGATCAAACCACATACGCTCAACTGCATCGAGTAAGTTGTCGATTCTCGGAGAAAGAATAACTCGAGAGACACCTTGCTGTATTTCGGTAGAGATTGATTGATGCAAAATATTTAAACGGTACATCTCGTTTGGCGGTATCGCTGGAAATGTTATCCAAAAAGGAAAAGAAATAAAGGTTGAGATGACAAGTGATAAAAAATAATTCCGACAAAGTTGCCTATCATAACAAAACAAAAACCCAAAAAGTATACCTAGGAGTGCTGGAGTGTAGGCATATGCCTCAGCAAAAGCTATTTGTACGTCAGTATGTATAGATAAGGTATGAATATAAAATGGAGGATATATACCAAATAATGTCTTATCGAAGGACATTATGAGATTCGAAGCATTAGCCATTTCATTGAAACTAAAACTCGTATAGAGGGCCGCAAATGCTGCTCCTGCTGCGGCGACAAAGGCGCAAAGTAAGAGAAACCAAAAACATGCGCTGCGTGCTACTACGAAAAATCTTGGATCATTACGTGCCCGCTCAATGCCAGTTTTTCCGGCACTATCTTTCGTAACAAAATAGTAAACAAGAACGCAGCCGGCATAAACTAGTAGAATGAGAACACCTCTCTGCAAAAATCCTTCCCCGATCAAGGGGCCCATTAGTACTGCACGAGGGTCGATCGGTATATTCCATCTCTGCGTGATGGAATTGACGAGGTGGATAGTTAAAAAAATAACAGCGCTCGACAAAAAGACCACATAAGTCTCTATTGGAAATCGACGCAAGAACTTTGTAACTAATAAACGATTTTTGAGCTTATGCATCATAGAATATTATCATAGTTAGTTTGTAAAAATTGAATATGACTACATGAAGCCGAATATGGAGATGTTTTGGATGTTAGTTATGTGTTATTATTAATTTTTAATTATGAAGCAGTCATCTCAGGTCTTAAAGTGGGGGATTTTGGTACTTTTTTTCATCTCCGGTGCACCAGCGCTTTTGTATCAAATTATCTGGCAGCACCATTTATATACAATATATGGCGCACATGCAGAATCGGTCGCGATCATTGTTGGTGCATTTATGTTTGGACTAGGAATAGGCTCACTCATCGGCGGTGAGGTTTCGGCACGATGGAAAAGCTCCCCGTTCTATCTTTTTGCGATTATTGAGAGCCTCATCGGTCTCTTTGGCTATTTCTCACTTACTTTTTTTGACGAAATCGGTCGCATGACGACTCATCTTGGGGTATTTGAAGCAGGAATGATTGTATTTCTTCTTGTTCTTCTGCCGACCATTGGAATGGGTGCCACACTTCCTATTCTTGCGAACGCACTGATCAAAAGAATAAAGAACGTTGGTGTATCAGTGGGAAACCTCTATTTTGTAAATACACTAGGGTCTGCGTGCGCAGCGATGTCCTCACTTTATATCCTAACATCGGGGTGGGGCCAACACGGTGTGATATATACAGCAGTTGCACTCAATCTTTTTGTTGTTATTTCAGCGCTATTAATGTCTTTCTTTGCCAGAGATCCTAAATCAGACGATTTTGAATCTGAGAGCGCAAACAACACTACCCAACAAAATATATTGACCAAAGAGGTGCTATACGGGGCTGCATTACTTTCATTTTTCTCAGGTTTTATTGCCCTTTCTGCCGAGATTGTATGGTTGCGTGTGATGTTCTTATTTGTAAATGGAAGAGCGTTTATTTTTCCGAGTGCTCTGGGCTTCTTTCTTTTTGGAATTGCTTTCGGTTCGTTGTATGCAGCTCGATTGATACGCAAATTTAATAATGAACCGGATCTGACAATAAAACTAATAACCGCAATGATCGTGTTCTCAAGCGGAATCGCGATTTCACTCGCCTTTATGAGCGCCGGATTTCTTGTCTCGATAGGTGGTGGAATGTTTCTTTTTTTAATAACTACATTGTTAGCGCTCCCTCTTGGTGCCCTCTTTCCTTTTCTTATGCATCGAGGAGTTCTACCAGATCAAAATGCTGGTAAAATGATAAGTCGTATTTATGCTGCAAATATTTTGGGTTCGACGATAGGTTCGGTCGGGACAGGCTTTATACTCCTTGACCATGTGAGTCTTCGCGGGATCGTTTTTCTGCTCAGCAGTTTAAGTATTCTGCTCACACTGTTCTTGCTTCACAGAATGCAAAAGCCGCTGACTGTCGCAGCCATTTTAGCGGGAGTACTATTGATGTGCTTTGGATATCAATACAACGCAACCTTATATGAACGTTTACAGCTTTCTATCCAATATGACTCAACATTTAAATTTGAGCACGTGGTTGAGAATAAAAGTGGTGTGGTTGCGGTATCTAAAGACCGAGTTGTTTATGGTACGGGCGTTTATGATGGAAGGTTTAATACTGACTTAGCAAATGATACAAATATCATAATTCGGCCATATTCGCTTTCTGCTTTTAACCCCGCGCCGAAGCGAATCTTGATCATAGGTCTTTCGAGTGGCTCATGGGCACAAGTTCTTTCAAACATGCCGAGTAAACCCGATGTTGATATCCTTGAGATAAACCCCGGTTACTTAAAATTGATCCCTTTATATAAGAACGTAGCGTCACTCATGACAAATAAACGCGTGCACATTAAGATCGAGGATGGACGTAGATATCTCGTTAGGAATCCCGAAGAGAAATATGACGCGATTGTGATGAACACCTCATATTATTGGAGATCAGGCGCAACGAATCTACTATCTACTGAGTTTCTTGAGTTGCTTCGAGCTCACATGAATAAGAACGGAGTGCTTATTTATAACACTACGAGCTCTGAGATTGTGTATAAAACAGGATTGAGCACATTTCCGTATGGCTGGCGTATAGCTAATGCGCTTGCACTTTCTGACTCACCCATGCCAATTGACCGCGACTCCCTGCTCTCTGTTCTTGCGTCATATAGTATAGACGGAAAACTCGTACTGGATCCTAGTTCAGCAAGCACAACAGAGACCTTGGTAAGGATTAATAAAGAATTTGATCCCGCTCAAAAATTTTCTTCTACAACACTGCTTGAGGATCGTGAGCACCTACTTTCACGGCTGCCTACTGAAACACCGATACTAACTGACGACAACATGCTCATTGAATGGCAAAAGCAAAAGTAAGATAAATTAACGCCCGCATTGTATTGCTTCAAACAGAGTGAGTAAAAAAACATCAAGTCGTTCAAGCGAATAGTATTTTTGGTCAGAGAGAACTATATCGGTAGACGTGGTCGAAGGTACGCCAACGATAAATCCTTCAAGTACGCCTACCTCAGGGGGATGAATATGTGGAATAAAAAAAGTGGAGTTGTAGAATCCCGATTCAAAATAAAAGAAACCCTTCGAATGTTCGAAGGGTTTCTTTTGGGTCATACTCTCTTGCTTTGTATCGTAAAAATCGCTTGATAAACTTCATCTTACGCTCATTTAATCTTAAGGCAAGGATTGCGTGTACTGCTCAGCTCGCCAAGGAAGCTGATAATAAACCAACCCCGATTGGGGCTGGTTTATTATCAGTAATTGATGGAGTTATACTTTCTTCTCGGGGCCAAACGATAGCGTCATGCGCTGCTCTTTTGGTTCAAAGAGGGTAATGGCGAAAGGATACACCTTTCCAAGCTCAAGCGCTGCACGGAGCTTCTCTTCTGTTCCAAACTCTGAAACATGGACCAAGCCCGCGACTCCTTCTTCTATCGAAGCAAGTGCGCCATATTTGTTGAACTTGATGACAACACCCTTAACGGTATCGCCTTTTTTGTACTTCTTCTCAGCTCCCTTCCATGGGTTCTCTTTGAGCACCTTCACTGAAAGTGAGACCTTGTTGTCCTTCACTTCAATGATCTGAGCCTTAAGCTTCTCGCCAACCTTGAAGAGCTTGCGTGGATCGTCCACAAGACCCCAGTCCATCTCGGAGATGTGGATGAGTCCCTCAAGACCCTCTTCGATCTTCATAAATGCACCGAAGTCGACGATTCCTGTTATCTCGCCCTCAACAATGTTTCCGAGGCGGTACTTTGCAACGATCTCTTCTTTCTCTTTCTGATTATGCTCCTTTTCAGAGAAGATAAGTTTACCTTCTTTGGGGACTGCAGTGATCATTACGACAGAAAGCTTCTCGCCCATGAGCTTCTTCAACTCATCGAGAATCTTGTCCTTGTCGCCGTCGGAGACGCGAGGATAATGGTCGCCTGAAAGCTGCGAGGCAGGAAGAAATCCTGAGATTCCTTGCCAGTCGAGAATAAGTCCGCCCTTGTTCGCATCCTTAACAGGAAGCTCAAGTATGGTCTTCTTTTTGACGAGCTCTTCTGCTTCTGCCCAGATAAGAGACTGTCGTGCTTCCTTTAGTGAAAGCTCAACATAGCCATCTGAGTTCTCACTCTCAACTACCTTCGCAGTGATGACATCCCCGATGTTCATATGCTTGATAAGGTCGCGCGCATTCATGTACTCACGTCCATAAATAATACCGACGCCGTATGGAGGCATGTCGACAAATACTGCACGCTTATCTACCTTGATGACAGGAGCCTCCACTATTACACCCACCTCAGGGCGTGCAGGGATGTCCGCCATGTACTTTGCCATCACGTGATCAGGAGAAAGAATATTCTCAGAACCAACGACGATGATCTCGTCTTCTACTGTATTCATAAAATTATTTTAGTTTTTTGGTCCACTGAACTTTGGAGAATAAAACTATAAAAAAATCCGCCATGAGGCAGAATTCACATCTACCCCTTAGGGTTCACTCTGGTATGCAACTAAATATTGCATCTCAAAATGGGCTATCCCTAACGGCATTAATAATATTCAGTTGTATGTGTAATCTATATAAAATTGCTCGAAATTGCAAATTAATAAGCAAAATCAACGTATGTCTTTAATGTCTCTTAAAATTTCAATTGTTTTCAATGTTTTTATAAAGGACAAACAATAAGCCCCGCAGTCATTACAACTGCGGGGCGAGTATGGGTGAGTGTTTGCGTGGCTTACGGCGGTGCTCTGATCATCGGGCCTCCTCTGGCCTGTGGGATGTCAACAATGAGGCGTTTGAGCCCTGAGGACATCAGCATGAGTCGCGTCTGCGACAACTGGTACTGAACGCGTGCGGGCCGTTGTGGGCCGCGGCAATTCCGTGTACCGACTTGAAGCGGAGTGTGAGCTTCGCTACATCCAGTGCATATGACCCTCCAAGGTCCGGGCGCGTTTGTCGACTCGCGTGAGGCGACAGGGGTTGATTGGCTGGGAGCGAACGACGTTGCTCGCTCCCTGGCCGCCGGCGAGAGTTCAGTTTTGGTTGGTGATGGTGTAGATCGTTTGCACGATAAGCATCTCCTTTTGGTTGGTTGAAAAACTTAAAGAACGCTACAGAATAAAAATATTAGCATGATGTGCAAATATTGTCAAGTGCTTGGGGGGTACATTCAACCCCGAAGTGCAACACTCCATACTTCTAATGGGGTTCTCCACCCCAGCCGTTTCCGCGGTCGTGTATTGATGGCATACTCCACACGT
>JAYTYM010000106.1:0-2967 GCA_043742365.1 bacterium
TATACCACGTACACATAAAACACCCCAGGCTCGCCATACATAAGGGCATTTCTTTTCGTTATTCCATTTCGTGCATGCGAGGCACGATCCTTGTATCCATCGTAGACTTCTACCTCGGTTATCATCAATACCCTTTCGCGGCCACATTCTCTACGTACAAGATATTTACCAAGTAGCTCCTTGGCAACAAATGTGGCTTTTTCTATCAAAAAAATCTTTTTTCAGTATCGATCTTTTCATGGCGACGAATTTCCATTTTTTATTTTATTTCAAGAAACACAGTGCCTCATGTGGGTCTGCTGATTCTGTTGGTTGTAATATGGGAATCTTATTGTCGCCACGTCATATTTCATATACAAATCGGGCATGAGCCATTGATAATAAGCAGCTTGATCCTTAGTACTCTTTCTTTTGAGGAACTGTAGATGTGAACATAGGTAGAAGCAAGCTCGAGAGAGCCCAGGCCACAATGAGCGCATCCTTATTCTATTAACACGAATCAGCCAGAGGACTACTTTTTTGGTGCGTGCGTTTTCAAGTATGAGTGCATAAGTTCTGCCATGTAGCTTTGCTCAGTCTTACCAAGCGCTTTATGCGCCTTGGGGAACATCTCTCCCTCCTCTTCTTTAACGTGGTGCTCGATATTTTCCTTAAGCACAGTCAGCTTCGCAGTCCATTCTTCGCTATCTGGCTCCATGGAAGTTAATTCCTCGATAAGCTCCTTTACCACATGATGCTCTTCGAATGCCTCAAGTGTGATATCGTGCGTCTGCTTTTTCTCTTCTAAGATAGGATATACGATCTGTTCTTCGATAGCCGCATGTAGCGCGAAGCTTTCTGACAGTTCTTCAAAGAGCTCTTCTCTTGTCTTTTCGGCACGCTCGCTTGTCTTTGCTATTTTATCAAGTAATCCTCCAACTTTTTTATGATCCATTTTGAGATACTCAAATGGATCGCTGACTTCATATTTTTTCATCTCCCCACTTTACGCTCTACAGGTGAAGCTGAAATGAACAAAACCGCCTTGGTGAAGACGGTACTTGTTTATTGATACTGAATATAAGAGGGCTTGGGGCGTAGCTTGAGGACTTCACTCGGGCTCATGATGGTTGTACTCGCGCTTTTGCTACCGCGCAGATCGTTCTTGTAGAACAATTTGAAACCAGCGAATTGTATGGGTTGATTGGTCACTACCTGTTTGTATGTATCGAGTTTTTTGGCGCGTGGCCCCCATCCATCCATGTCCATGACAATCTCAACTTCAGGAAGCGGCGATATCTTTTTATAATTTGTAACCATAGGACCGGTGAAGCGATGAACTACGAGTATTTTTGGTGGAAGATGATATTTCTTTACCACGCGTGCCAGATAGCTTGCTGCGTAATTGATGTCGGATGCATCCATGGTGCCGATGACACGCCCTGGGTTTGCTCCCGTCTTCATCGAGAATTCTGGATCAATGCCCAAATGCACTTGCGGCAGTTTGAGATAATTTTCGAGCAAAGGCAGCTCTTCTTGTAGTGTGCTTTTGGCGACTTGCACATCAAGGAAGACGAGCGCATGCGACTTTTCAGCCATTGCGATGACTTTGTCTATCTCAGAGGGTGGCATACGCAAGCGATACTTACCGTCAAATGCGGGGCCTTGCTGTGCGGTGGTGACGATATAATGGAGCGCGGGAATAGTCGGAGTTTCGGGGTCTGCCTGTTGCCACCGCTTCACTTCGGTTTGCAGTCGCGAAAGCATCTCGTCTTCGGGGTATTGCCCAAGCACCCCCATTTGTTTGGAATAAAGATTGCCGTAGTACGCAACGATGCGCTTGAAAGGAAGAATGGCTCCCCCATTTGGACGCACCGCCCTTGTGGGCCAATGTCCTGTTGAGGTTCCTTGCGCGAGCTCAAGCATCTTTGCATCATACGCATCAACATCTAAAGGCAGCGGGAAAATCTCAGCAACGACAACACTGGAGGTTGCAAGAGTTGATACCGCTGATGTGCTTGCAGACATATCTCCCAATCGGTAGCTCAAACTTTTTCCGCTTGCCGGCAATACGGCGAGGAGAATTGCGGCGAGGAGGGTAGCCGCCCCCGCACCTAAAACAATCCAAACTTTGGGTAAATGTGTAAATTTCTGAAACTTCGCGTACATTACTCCTCTAGCTTAACATTTTCTTTTATATTTTCACGAATTATGACGTTTATGCGCCCACACCCCAAAAACAAAACTTTCATCATTGAGATAGTGAGATTAGGTCTTGGTGGTAATTGCCAAAATTAGGAATTGATACGACTCCAACCGACGACAGGGTGGAGCTCCCACCAGCGGTGCTCCATATCGTAGCGTACAATCCCCCATATCCTGACCCTATCTCCCACCTCTGGAATTGCCATTTGATATTCGGGGATTATTTCTCCAACAAGCACTGACCCGTCCCGTGCGGTAATGTTGAGATGCCAATCACCATCAAAACTTTTCTGCACATCAGTAATGACGCCAATGACACTTGCGCGCGGACCGAAATATTTTGCGCTATTGATATCTTTTATTGGCAAAAGTGGGTAGGGTGCGGAGTTGGGCTCAAGCGACAAAAGTGGCTGAAAGATGTGGTGCATATAGGCAAAGCGCAACACGGGCACCATGACGACGGGGTTATAAAGCGTTGCCTGCAGTATCATCTCCAACACGAGAAAAGCCGCCCCAACAAGAAGCGCTATGGCGATATGTTTTTTACTAATGTATGAGCGAAGGCGATGCATGTCTCTACTATTCTTACTTTATATATCTTACAATATACTGTTTTAGAAAAAACAAAAAGCCGCGAGTGCGGCTTTTTGTTGAGTACGCGCTTTGCTCGTGCGCGTGTAAACTACTTTGGACTACTTAGCACAAGCCTCGACAGCGGCCTTGCGCGCAGTGCGTGCAGCTTCGCGAGCAGTGGTCTTGTCAGACTTTGCAGTCTTTATCGAA
>JAYTYM010000107.1:0-9169 GCA_043742365.1 bacterium
TTAAGCTAATCGCAAGAAAGCATATTTTGGGATGAGATGCGACAGCTTGTCTGGGTGATATAGGAAATACTGTGAACGCTCAATTTGAGATGAAATCTAAGGCGGCAAAACACAATCCTTTTTCAGAATCTTCATTTTTGGATGTAATGCAGTTGTGGCGCGCGGTGAGTGTCGGAGCAGATGTATGTACTATACTTCTGCCCGACCTCATCGTGATGCCACGATTGCAGGACGCCAAAAATGGAGATTCTGGCTAGAAGTTGCCAGTGACCTGGATGGTCCTTTGCGTCCTCCGCGAATTACTTGCATCACAAGTATTGTAACCATTACTTACAATAGTAGTCTTGTTGACCCCCTCCTTTATGACGGTAATTTCTGCGCAGGTATTGTCTGGGTAAGTCAGCGTGAGCTGTGTAGTGCCGACGAGTGGTGTGTTTATGACGGTCCATCCTGTCCCTGTGGGTGCTGCGGCCGAATTATCAAGCTGACTGGCATCACATTGCGCAGTGTCGAGTTTTGCGGTAGGTATTGTCGCATACGCACTTGAGGTTGAAAATATTGTATAAGGCATGCCATCTTGAGGTGCTGTGCGATCCCAGTACAGTGCACACTCAATACCTCTGTCGGCAGCGCCGAACGCTCGACTTGATTGCTTGAGAAACGATGCAAGGATGACCTCTTTGATACTGAGAGAATATATACCCAAGCTTATGGCAAGAATGATACTCGAAACAAGCACTGAGATAAGCAATATGAAGCCTTTGTGCTTTTGCTGTTTTGGAGAGAGAAAAAGTTTCATATTAGCGGAGTGGTGGGAACCAATTATAAAGATCGTCAGTAACGCTCACGGTGCGTGTCTTGCCCCCGTACCCAACATAAGTGACGTTAGAGATGAGGCGAACTTGTCGTTTGGGAGTTGTGGGGTCGTCGACGGGAACTACCTGGAGCGAGCGGCTATAAGGGGTTTTTTGCCAGGGGCTTGTGAGCGATGCGAGACTCTGACGATAAAGTCCGGTTGAGGGATTGTAATATACCTGGCTGACACTGCTACAATTGCCCGCGGGACATTGGAGAAGTGGGCGTGGGTCGGGATTTATGTTCCATGCTGGCAGCGGAAAGTCTTTGTGAGCAGTAACGTCGATGATACAGCCCTCGCCAACGTCACAACTGCCCATAATGTTAATCATCCACTGCAAATATGAGTTTGATATATCATCTGCAGAATTGTTGTCGCGCACGCTATGTACCACTTCGATAGCCTCTTCAGCGAGATGGGTTGCGACAAGTTCATCGCGAGCATCTCTTGAGGCATGCAAACTTTGCGAAGCAAGGGTCATTGGCCCAGAAATCGCGATTGCAAGTATTGAAACGGCAACAATGCATTCGACAAGTGTTATTCCTTTTGTGGTGTGTGTTGTAGACATGATATTATGGTGCGTAGTTAGGAGTACGTCCGCTTATCGTCGTTTCAATATTGAAATTCGTCTTGTCTTTTGCGGAGATTCCCGCTACTCCCCGCAAGAGCATGGTGACGACGGGTTGGTCTTGGTTGACTGTGGAACCGTATACAAAGAAACGCAGATCAGTGACACTCAATTCTGGTGCGGTCAGATCGAGAAAGGTTGTGCCACCATCAACCGATCGCTGAATATGATTAGCGGAAAGCTGGTAGACGATTTGATCGGCGGGAGTGGCGCTATCCCCCTTCTGTCCCTCGAATGCGAAGCATGCCTGACCGCCATTGCCCAAGTTGTCAGTAAACGAACAGTCTTTGGGAGCTGCGTAGGAAGCTGCGGATACTTCGCAGCCGCAATGAAAAGTTGAGCCCATGCGGATATTGCGCGACATTGAGTCTACTGCTGCACTTAGATTATCCGTGACGAGTCGTACAGCCCGCGCCTTGCGAGCAGCATTGTCGAGACTAATGAGTGCGCCCACTATCATGAGCATAATAACAGTAAAGATACTCATTGAAACGATCATTTCGATGAGGGTGAAACCGTGAGCGGAATTCTTCTTTCCAAGATTATGGTCGTGAGTGAATTTCATATTGTTATTTAACTGAGACCTGGCCAGTTGTCCATACTTCAACGGTTCTACTGTAGCCCGTGACAGCGCGGACGGTAATCTGATTGCGTGCGTAATTGTTGCGATTATTCAAACTATATTCGCCATTAATATAGGCATCGGGATCTGGGCGTGTAAAGACGATATCGGTACTCATGAGGGTTTCAAGACCTGTGGGGCAGGCGCCCTGAGGATTTCCTTTGTTTTCACCACAAATCATCCCGATTGTATTGCCCTTGAGTAGACTGACCACCTGCACACATTCTGATGCAATATCGCCACATGTGCCGCCTGGGGTATATTTTTTATCACCATCAAGATCGGCAAAGAAAATAAATTGTTTCGGTACGGCGGTGTCGAAATGTAAGCCATAGCCGGTGTTGTAGCTCCCCGCATGTGATTTTACGCTCATGGCCGAGATCTGCGTCTCACGCGTCCATTGTGCTATTTGATGCGCGAGCGTGTCGAGTGTCAGACGCGTATTCATGGTGTTGTATTTAAACAGCATCACCGTTGTCAGCGTTATAAATATGGTCAACGTCACAATCAATTCAATGATCGAGAAGCCTCTTCTCTGGGGGGAACTATTTTTTTGAGATGAGTGTAAAAAGAAATTCATACATTAAAATGTCCAAGTTAAGATATCAATACCGAACGTGTAGACGATGAGTGTCCCGATGATAAGGAAGGGGGCAAAAGGTATCTCACTTTTCATTGTAAAGTGTTTTGAGCGAATGAACAACAGAAGAAGGCTCGGAAAGAAGGCGACCCAGAAGGCGAGCACAGTTGCCGAGACTCCGCCCGCGAAACCAAGAAACCAACCTATCCCCCATGCAAGCTTGGCGTCCCCAAGTCCCATCGCTCTTCCGCCAGAAAAAAACCAAAGCAATGCAAATGGAAGCGCGAGTAGTACTCCTGCTGCAGCATTTATCCACACAGGGACACTGTCGAGAAATGGCAAAAAAGGAATTACTGAGAGCCCCCACGACCATTTCAATAGAAGTAGCCCGCCCGACAAAAGTGCAAACAAGAGTGACAGCGTGTCAGGAATTATGCGGTGCTTGAGGTCATAAACTGTAATAACCACAAGCACCGCCCAAATAATCGCTTCAATAACAAAGATGGCAAACTGGTGGAGAGTTGCACTCATATTAAATAACCCGTTCGCGTGCGCAGCGATAACAAAGAGTACGCCGGTCAAAGTTTCCACGAGTGGATACTGCCATGACAGCTTCGTACCACAATACCCACACCTGCCACGCATAAAAAGAAAGCTTATAAGCGGGATAAGCATCATCGGCGTCAGCGTTTTCCCACATGAGAGACATTTGGAGCGGCCCGTAACGCGCATTCCGCTTCCAAAACGATATATGACAACATTCAAAAAACTTCCAATGATAAGCCCGAGTACAAATACGAGCAGGACTACAACCATTCCATATAACTCCATGCTGAAATTATAACATGAATAGTAGTCAAAAATTGTACTGGGAAAACAAAAAAGACCCGAAGGTCTTTTTTGTGATCCCATGATCGAGTCTTGCTTACGGCTTGAGGTCGTAACACTTCTCTGCTGTTGCGGCTGCTGCAACACAGTCCTGACTATTTCCATAGACGAGGCCGTTAGCACCTGCAGTCGTTGTCGTCACATCAGCATCGGTTGAGAGCGTGCTGTTGTCAGAGCGCTCGAGAGTGACACCGATCCAGTAACCGAGGCATGAGTTCAAGGCACAGTCTGCAGTACCGTTGGCAACAGTTATCCCGTGATAAATGTAATTTGCACTGGCTCCTGGAGGAGGCACGGGCACCTTAGGAAGAAATGCATATGCTGCAGATGCGAGCTGCTGAACAGCAGCGTCCTGTCCTGTAAATGCACCAGGAGTGGTCGAGGGATAAGTCTGTGAAGCATCGAAGAAGAGCTCAAGTGCGAGCTGAATCTGACCAACATCAGAGATACGCTTTGCATCACGAGACTTCTGGCGAGCAGTCGAGAGCGATGCGAGAACGACTGAAGAAAGGATACCGATGATCGCGATCACAACGAGGAGCTCGATAAGGGTGAAACCTTTTTTCGTATTTTTAATAGATGTGAACATAAAAAAACTATAATTAATAATCAATATGAGATAACAAGATGCTTCTACGCTGCGAGGAGCACTGTATATAATGGTACCATGTAACGCATTACAGAAATCAGCCCCCTGTGGATAAGTGACGCTCGGCATTGCTTTTTGAGGGTACGCATAAAATTCTGCTGAATTTTTGCTCTGACTCGCCTACCCGGCTCCGAAGTCCCTCAAAAAGCCATGCCTCACTTAAAGGAAAATGCGGCCTTTTCACGTTTACGCCCGTTTTTGAGATATTTTTGCAAAACACTATGGAACAGAAGTTAAGGCAAGTTCAATCCGAATGAAATACTAAAACAAAGTTGTGTGAAAAAGCGCAGTTTTGGCTGCAGTACGAAGTCATTGACTCGGCATGTATCCGAGGGGACGTACTCGGGGTACATTCACCGGATCATGTCGGCGAATGACGAGCGACCCAAATCTCTTAAGCGACCAAATTTTCTTAATGGTACTCCGTTTTAGAAAATGGAAGCGACTTTAGTTTTCTTATGAACTTTGTGAATTAGAAAACAAGAAGTACTCCACTGGTGTACCCTTGGTGGTGCGTAGCGATTAGAGATTGGAAGTACTCTCCGTGGTGTAACACGCCGAAACTGCGCTTTTTTTAGAAGGAGGAGGCGACGTCGTACATAGGGAGAAGAATGGAAGTTAATAACCCACCCACTCCAATACCTAACAAAATGATCATCGCAGGCTCGATGAGTCCGATGAGTGTGTCGATTGCGGTATCGACTTCACGTTTATAGAAAGCAGCCATGGTCTGCAGGATGCTGCCCACCTCACCTGTCTCCTCGCCCACCTTTATCATCTGGATCATTATTCCTGGGATCTCGGGGTGCTTGCCCATTGCAGTCGAGAGCGGAACTCCAGAGCGTATATCTTGAGCGGTATCAAGTAAAAGTTCTTTGTATATTTCGTTGCCTACGACTGAGGCGGCGATCTCAACCGCACGCACAACTGCAATACCTGAAGAAAGCATAGTGTTGAGATTGTCAGCGATACGAGCAAGGTAGAGTTTGCGGTAAAGGTCTCCGATGAAGGGCAGATCGAGTGATATGCGTGCCATGAATTCTTTACCCTGTCTGGTATTAATAAAGCGCCACGCAAAGAATCCACTTACGGCGATAACGACGAGGAGATAGAGGCCATAATTCACAAAGAAATTCGAAAGCGCGATGACTATTTTTGTATAGAAAGGCAGTTCCTTGCCGGTTTCAAGCACAATGGCGGAAAGCTTTGGAATAACGACGACGAGCATAAGGATCATGACCACAATGAAGACCACGACTACAAACACTGGGTAGATAAGCGCATTTTTTGTCTTGGCAATAAGCTCGTACGTACGATCGAGGTAGTCAGCAAGATAGCCAAAAGTGTTGGAAAGATTTCCCGACTCTTCACCCGCACGCACCATGTTTACATAAAAATCAGAATAGACCTCGGGGTGCTTTCCAAGTGCACCGGAAAGTGTCATACCACCTTGGATGTCGACTGCGACTTCCTCAAGTGTTTTCTTGAGTAAATCATTTTCAGCTTCAACAGCGAGCAGCTGGAAGACGCGCAGTGCCGAGACTTGTGCCTTGAATAGTGTCGCCATCTGACGAGAAAGTATGACCACGTCGCGATAAGAGACCTTGGTGCCAAACGTCATCAACTTGTCCCAGAACGGAAGACTGTCTGCCGCAACGATAGAAATAATGATCAACTTGCGGCGCTGAAGCGCTGCAATAGCCACATCAACAGTTGCTGCCTCAATGGTGCCGTTCTTGTCCTCATTATTCAGCTGATCAATTGCTTTGTATCTGTAGAGCATAAAATTTTGATATCAATTTTTATATTTATTTATTGCTTTTATTTGAGATGAAGTCCGAGGCGGCGAGATCTCGATATCCCAGAGGCGTACTCGGAGTACGGTGACGGGATTCGAGATTGAAGCCAACGAAGGAATTCGCTCAAATTGAAGCAATAATTAGATCATGCGCTCGAGGGCGCGCGGATTAAATGAATGTAGGTATGCATTTTCTGCCGTAATCTCTCCCTGTCGCACAAGGTCGGCAAGCGAGCGATTCATGTCGATCATGCCAAGCTCTGAGCCAGTCTCGATGACCATGGGTACTTCGTGCGTACGACGTTCGCGGATGAGATTTGCGACGGCATTGTTGTTGATCAAAAGCTCATATGCAGGAACGAGGCCTCCTGATATGCGCGGAATGAGGCGCTGTGAGAAGATGCCGGCGAGCGAGCCTGAAAGCTGCACACGAATCTGGTCTTGCTGTTCTGGCGGGAACGAGTCGATGATACGATCGATGGTCTGAGAAGCGTTGTTGGTGTGGAGCGTTGAGAAGACCATGTGACCTGTCTCAGCTGCAGTGACGGCAGCAGAAATAGTATCGAGCCCGCGCATCTCGCCGATCAAGATGATGTCGACGTCCTCGCGGAAACATGCGCGCAATGCGACGTGGAAGTCTGCTGTGTCGAAGCGCACTTCGCGCTGACTAATGATAGAGCGGTCTGGCTGAAAGACGTACTCAATAGGATCCTCAATCGTGATGATATTCTCAGCACGCTCGTGGTTGATCATTTCGATCATCGCAGCGAGAGTGGTGGACTTTCCTTGACCGACAGGACCCACGACCAAGAAGAATCCTTGTTTGCGCTTAGTGAACGACTCAAGTACAGGTGGAAGTGCGAGCTCTTGCAGAGTCTTTATCTTTTTGGGAATAAGGCGAAGTGCGATTGCGACTGTCCCCTTCTGGAAGAACGCATTTCCACGGAAACGCGCTTCTTTGCCGAACGAGAAAGAGAAGTCCATTTCTTTCGACTGTATAAAGAGCTTGTGGCTCTCGTCGTCGAGGAGTTCTTTCACAAGACCAAGCGTATCGGCTTCTTCAAGTACAGGCTTTTTAACAAGCGGAATCAGTTCTCCGGAAACACGAATAGTGGGGTGGCGACCGACAACGAGATGAAGGTCGGATGCACCTTCGTGTATGACGGTGAGAACGAGATCTTCGAGTTCTTTGCGATATTCTGCTTGTGCCATGTAAATGAGATTAAAGCGTTAATGTACTATTTATTGTTTGTGCTCCTTGCTCTCCTTGTGCTCTATCGTTTCCAATACTTTTGCAACTACCTCTGATGGAGTTGCTGAGGCCTTGATGATGTATCCCGCGGCGCCGAGTGCGAGTCCGCGGTCGATATCTTCTTGTTGTCCGAGGTTCGAAAGAATAATGATGAGAGCATTGGCAGCTAATCCTTCTTTTCTGACAACCTCAAGGAATTCAAACCCATCCATCGCAGGCATGACAAGGTCGACAACAATGATATCGGGCACAAAGCCTGTGCGCAATTTCTCAAGTGCTTGAAGTGTTCCCGAAGCGGAGGTGACCTGAAAATTCTTCTGCGAAAACTTAAGCGCATACATATCAAGCAGAAACGAATCGTCATCAATGACAAACACGTTATAGACTTTCTTTTCTTTCGGCATATACCAATTATTGTATCACGACTCAACCATATTTGAGCAACACCATAGTGGAAAACCTCACACTTTAGATAGAAATTTAAACTTATCTTTTTAAATATAAATCATGGCAAATGCGTCTCATATTCAAAAGTTTAGAGATAATATCTTGCGCAAAGGAGTAGTCCCGCGGTAATCAGCATGAAGCCGTTAATGCGTGTGATTCTGCATAATATATCTTCTTGAATATAATTCGCGATCATTTTTGAGGGTCCGCCTCGTTTTCTCATGTGTTTTATCGCGAAGTTCGAGAGTTTCTGTGAAAAAATAACCACCATAAATCCCAAGAACAATGCTTGGAATCCTTGAATCAAGAATCCTTCGACTGGCGCAACTGCAACGACTAGTACGTAACCTCAGGCCAAAACTGTGAGAATAATATAACCTGCAATTTTTGCATATCGTCCTGGGTTGTATGTGGGGGGGAGGCTGTATTCACGCTAAATCAAATATTTTAGGCAACCATCGAGTTATATTGATTTGAAAAATCTTCCTACCAACTAAGATATTTAGAGCTTCTTGAGTCTTCGGGTCATTATCCATATTCTCTTATTCTAACACTACCACTTAAAAGAATCGTTAAGATTGCCGAGTGTTTATAAATCGGGTGATTTAACGCTCAGTTTTGGATGAAATTCGAGGCGTCGAGATGAGCGTGCCCGAACGGACTTACTCTGGTACGTTCGTCGGGACGCTCCTCGATGACAACGAAGAAGTTCGCCAAAAATGTGCGTTAAACAATGTTGTTGATCTCTTCGAAAGGGATAACACCCTCAAAAGCCTTCAACAGTGCATCATCCTTCATCGTCAACATCCCTTTCGAGCGCGCCATCTCATACACTGCTTGCTCGACAGGATTTGTAAGCACCACATGCTCAAGCTCGCGGTCCATCTTTAGGAACTCGACTACCGCCGTACGGCCTTTGGTGCCCGACGGACACGTGGGTGATGGAACAGCCTCATAGACATGATCAGGAATCTTCATTGTCCCCTTCAAGGATGGCGGGAGATCCGCGAACTGCCGGTCGATCATCATCTTCATGCTCTCCGTAAGGGGCACTTCTTTTTTGGACTCAGGACACATGGTGCGCAAAAGGCGCTGACCCATGGCGAGGATAAGCGTCGGTGCAATAAGGTAGGGATCAACCTCCATGTCGATAAGGCGAGGAATAACACCAGCGGCGTTGTTGGTGTGAAGCGTTGAAAAAACAAGATGTCCGGTGAGTGCGGCCTGCACGGCGAGCTGTGCTGTCTCTTTGTCGCGGATCTCTCCCACCATGATGATGTCCGGATCTTGGCGAAGAATAGAGCGCAGACCATTTGCGAAGGTGTAGCCGATTTCAGGCCGCACTTGCGACTGGTTTACCCCAGGGATATTGTACTCAACCGGATCTTCAAGGGAGATGACGTTGCGCTTCTCGCGGTCGAGCTCGTTTAGCATTGAGTAAAGCGTCGT
>JAYTYM010000108.1:0-4971 GCA_043742365.1 bacterium
CCGCCGAACTTGGACTCCCTGACGGCGTTATTGTAGATTACGGTGGAGAAACACAAGACGTAAACAAGTCATTCAAAGAAATGGGTCTCGCGCTCATAGCGGGTATCATGCTTACGCTCGCCATTATGGTGCTTGAGTTTAACTCCTTCCGCTTCCCTATCTACCTCATCATGGTTATCCCACTCTCGCTTATTGGCGTGCTCGCGGGTCTCGCACTTTCAGGTCAAACCCTCTCATTTTCATCAGTCTTGGGGGTGATAGCCTTGGCGGGGGTTATTATCAACCACGCCATAATTTTGCTCGATTCAGTCATACGCATGCTTCGCGACGAGGCGAATCACGGCAAGTCACTGCGTGAAGTCATCATCGAAGGATCTGCAGTTCGCTTGCGCCCGATATTCCTCACCACTATCACCACAGCTATTGGTATGATTCCGCTTACGACCGCATCGCCACTTTGGGGCCCGCTCGCGTATTCGATCATGTTCGGGCTTATGTTCGCTATGCTCCTTACGTTAGTCCTTGTGCCAGTTCTGTTCTACCGCTGGCCCGGAAAAGAGTTCGGAGTGCGCAAATAGAAAAAATCCCGCATTATGTGCGGGATCTGTAATCGGCTGCGATACGCTTAAGTGCAGATAAGTCGTCCTGAAATTTTTTTGTCTTCATGACATCTGTGAATTCGACCGAAAGTTTGCCGCTTATATATCGGCGGACTGGAACATCTAGTTCGTTGTTACTTGCGACATTTTGATTAAATATTCGTCTCTCATGCTTGTAAGTCAGAAACAGCACAAACTCTTCGATTTTCTGCAAAAACACATGAAGTAGCAGCCCAAATCCAATGATGCAAAAAATAACGATGTATTCCATTTTGTCTCCTCGACGGCTCTCTTTGTAATAATTACAAATCATGGCGGAAATGCAACAATCTAAAAGGTAAATATTTAATGTGCATAATCACAACCACACTTAAGGATCTTTTTGATATACTGTACAGATGAAACACATGAATGAACAAATAGATGGGATGGTGAAGTCTATCAATGACGCATCACAGATGCCGGGCTTGCAGTGGAACCGCGTGACCTGGGTATCGTGGTGGCTTGCAGTATTTTTATTTGTCGTCGTTGTTCCCTTGCTCGCTTTCTATATCGGCAGTGAATACGGAAAGACCATGGACATGATCAAGGGTACCCAAAAAGAGATTCTTATTTCGGCGTTTCAGTCGCAGATGAAAAAGCATCCCATGGCATCGACCACACCCCCTGTAACGCAAACAAATGGCTCAACAAGTACTCCTCCTGCGACAAGTACGCCTGACGCCACAGGAATGCATTGTGGCGGCTTTATAAAAGATGCTCCGACCTGCCCCGCAAAATATCACTGTGTGTTAAGGCCGGTTGCGGATCTGGGCGGAAGTTGTGTGCGGGATTAAGAAAAGGCAAAATTTTGTTCTTGTATCAAGAAGCAGATAAGGTGTGCTTGGCGTAAAGACTTTTCTGAAAGTCAAAAAATGTCGAACGAATATTTTCAACATCACCAAGTATATTCAGGGCATCAGCTGGGGAATTGTATTTGAGATTGAGCAATACCGGGAGTTTTTCCTCGTTCAGCTCTTCAACACCCCTTTCTGTGTATTTTAACAAGACAAATTCCAAAAACTCCCGATGTTTCTCGTCGAGTCCTTCAAATATTTCTGCTTTTGATTCTTCAACGCGTTTTTCTCTCGTAATAGGCTCGGTCATAAACGAGACATAAGCGAGCACATCAAAAATGTCGCTTTGCTCTGCATCGATGAGTTTCTGGAGCTGCTCTAGTTCATCTATGCCATAGCCTTTCTCTGCGATAGCATCGAGTAAGGTCTTGCGAGTGATTGGGTCAGACCAGATTTTGCGTAATTCTTCCTCACTATTAAAATACTCGGGCATTACACCGAACATATTACTCATGAATTCCTCAACAGAGATCGGCTTACCATCTGCGCTCCAAAATGAAGTCGAAATCATGTGCTTAATCTCACGTTCCTTTCCGTCACG
This sequence comes from bacterium, assembly GCA_043742365.1. Taxonomy (GTDB): domain Bacteria; phylum Patescibacteriota; class Minisyncoccia; order Phycocordibacterales; family UBA6899; genus MHLP01. The sequence goes on from JAYTYM010000108.1 coordinate 2,037, forward strand.
AAGCATGATCTTTAGCTTGGTTACCGGAGGAGGCGTGTCGCATACACAAGGTCGCTGTCCGCATACAGGGCAAATGGGTAGTGTTTTTATACAGACACAAGGACTTTGACCGCATATTGTGCACGGTTCAGGCGGTGTTGTCGGTCTGTCAGTGGGAGGATCGATTGGTTCACCATCCCACTCAGGATCTGCGAAATGGTGATAGGCATCGACGTAGTCTAAGATCGTGAAATACTCCTTACCGTCAAAGAGTCGCGTGCCTCTCCCGATGATCTGCTTAAACTCAATCATTGAGTTTACGGGCCGCATAAGCACAATATTTCTCACATTGCGTGCATCAATTCCTGTTGAGAGTTTCTGGGAAGTTGTAAGGATGGTTGGGATTGTTTTCTCGTTATCTTGAAACTCGCGCAAGAATTGATCACCACGCGCCCCATCATTTGCAGTGACGCGTACGCAATAATTGGGGTCACGACTCTCTTTGTGTTGGTTAATGAGATCACGGATAGCTGCGGCATGTTCCTGATTGGCACAAAAAACCAGCGTTTTCTCACTTTGATTGATCTCCTTGAGCAAGATCTTCACACGAGCTTCTTCCCGTGCCCTTATTTCAATGATGCGGTTAAAGTCCTCTTCTTTATAAACTTTTCCTTCCTCTACCTCACCCTCGATCACCTCATCATCGGAAGTGTAAACATAATCGTCTAGAGTTGTTTTGACGCGCTTCACCTTAAATGGCGTTAGATATCCATCATTCACTCCCTCTTTGAGCGAATAAACGTAGAGCGGTTCGCCAAAGTATCTATACGTGTCTACATTATCTTTCCGTTTTGGGGTAGCGGTGAGTCCGAGTTGTACAGCAGGAGCAAAATACTCCAATATCGCCCTCCAATTACTCTCATCATTCGCGCCACCCCGATGACATTCATCAATAATTATAAAATCAAAAAAGTCAGGAGGATATTCACCAAAGTATGGCGCTCCATTTTGTCCGCTCATAAAGGTCTGAAATATGGTAAAGAAAATACTTCCACTCATCGGCACACCGCCTTTCTTGCGAATGTCGAGCGGATTAATGCGCACCAATGCATCTTCGGGGAATGTGGAAAAAGAGTTATACGCTTGATCTGCCAAGATGTTTCTATCTGCGAGAAATAGGATACGCGGTCGACGACTGCCGTCACGCCTTAGATTCCATCGGGACTGGAATAATTTCCATGCAATTTGAAACGCGATCACCGTCTTGCCCGTACCTGTAGCGAGTGTGAGCAGAAGCCGTTGTTTGTCCTCTGCAACTGCGTTCAGGGCTTTGTTGATGGCAATTTCTTGGTAGTAGCGCTTCCCATAGTTCCCCTCCAGTGGAATCGCCGAAAACTTCTCCTTCCAGTCATTGTGATCCGAAAATGTCGCTGCCCACAATTCATCAGGTGTTGGGAATCGCTCGGTAGAACTCTCATGGCCCGTCTTCATATTGATCTCGTAGATTTCTCTGCCGTTTGTAGCGTAAGTGTAGGCGATCTGCAATTTCAGAGCATATGACTTTGCCTGTGCGACACCTTCTGACGCAGGAAGCCCCTCTTGCTTGGCTTCTATCACCCCGATTTTTTGATTTTTGTATACGAGAACATAGTCGGCGATCTCTGGCTTGCCACGCGTTCCTCCCATCTGGATTTTCCCATCAGTAATACGAAATTCGCGCAGGACTTTGGAGCCCTCCACCTCACCCCAGCCGCTCTCTCTAAGCTTCGGGTCTATCAGTTCCGCGCGTGTTTCGGATTCGTTCATAATTATTGTTGCGAATCGGTAAAGATATCAACATACTTTTTGTAGATATATGATTGACCATACTTTTTATCCTTATCCTTCGGAGAAAGGATCCCTAATTCAATAAATCTATCAATAACTGTTTGAGCGCCGGCACGAGTAAAACCTGTCCATTTTTGAATAATGGCATTATTTACAATCGGTTGCCCATACAGTCTTGGCAAGACCGCCACAGCACTCTCAGAAGCGCGCTTGCCAAGTGTTTGAACCTTTTCCATGTCTTTTTCACGCAAGCTACTGATCTTACCAACGATATCAATTGCTTCGTTAGCTATTTCAATTACCCCATCCAAGAAAAACTCAACCCACTCAGCAATTCTTGCGTCTTCACTGTGATATCCAGATAACTTCTCATAATAAAGTTTCTGATGTTTCTTAAAATATGAAGACAAGAACAATACCGGTTTCTCCAAAAAGCCCTCTTTCCATAGATAGAAAGTAATCAGCATTCTTCCTGTTCTGCCATTTCCGTCGAGGAATGGGTGAATGGTTTCAAACTGCGCATGAATAAGCCCCGCCTTGATAACGGTTGGAGTTGAGTCATCCGTGTGCATGAATGATTCCAGTTCATTGAGAGAATTTTGCATTTCAACGACAGGAGGCGGCACAAACCGAGCATTATCTGGGCGTGTACCGCTTATCCAGTTTTGTGTTTTTCTAAACTCACCAGGATCAGAGAAATGAGTTGCTCTCGCCCTGTGCATCAATTTTTGATGAAGCTCTCGCACAAAACGCAGCGCCATAGGAAAATTGTCAGAAGTAACGCGCTTGATTCCATAATTGAGCGCCATGATGTAATGCAAAATATCGTCCACGTCTTCAGGGATATTTTCATTTACCTTTACCTCCGCTTCGATAGCATCTACCATTGTCGCCATAGTTCCTTCAATCTGACTTGATGAGGCGGCATCCTTTCTCAGATACATAAGGAGAAAGAAATCTGCGTCAGGAAGAAGCTTGGTAATACCATCTAACTTACCCAGAAGACGAGTTGCCTCGTTATTTTTTTTCAAGATTTTTGGATCAAAGTCAAAACCCTCCTTTGGTGGAAAAGGATTCGGAATAAAGGCTTTAAAACCTTCTTTTTGCTCTTTATAGATACCGATTTGAT
>JAYTYM010000109.1:0-11494 GCA_043742365.1 bacterium
CATAAAGTTTTTTACGGCAGCCAATATTTGTTCACATGTTCATGTAGGTTCTGCGGAGATAGGGCATTGCCTACTCTCTCTCTACACGAAAACACAATACTTTATTCATCACAACTACCATGAAAGCGCTTAATCTACTTATTGTTGTCGTAACCAATGGTGCGATTCTTACAATCGCAGTTTTCATGATGCATGCAAGTATCGAAAGCAAAACCGCGAATTATAAGATCGCACAGTCATTTATAAAAGATATTCCACCTATCGCTTCAATGCTCACAAGCATTGGCGTCGTCAATTATCCTAGTGCAATCGTGAGGAACATTGAGCCTGCTACACGCAACAACGCAAGCACACTCGTGATCGCTGCAAATACATCTACCTATAACCAGAATTAATTTTTTTATTATTTTTTTCACAGTTTCTATCATGCAAAAGCGCTCACACCATGTTTCATTTTATCAGCAAGTGACATCCAGCCTATTGGTCGCGGCAATTCTCAGCTCAATCTTGCCTACAAGTCTATTCGCTGCAACTGCAGGTACTAATCTTATACGTAATGCTAATTTTGAGGCGGCAACGACGACAATAAACGGCGAGCCAGACGGCTGGTCTAAAGCGGGATTTGGTAACAATGACCGAAGTCTTGTCTATCCAGTCCCCGGCAGCAACAGCGCGCAAGCAGCCGCAATAACTACAACGAGTTATTCTGATGGTGATGCAAAGTGGATGTTCGCACCGGTGGCTGTTACTCCTGGGCGACAATACGCCTATGCCGATGAGTATCTTGCGGGAACATCTACGACACTTACTGCAGAATTTTTTGATACCAATCATGCTCATCTTGCCTATGCAGGATTTCTAATCATTGCCCCAAGCTCTCAGTCTTCGACGAGCACGTGGAGCAATGCGAGTGCAACTTTCACCGCGCCACCTAATGCCGCGTCGATGACAGTCTTTCACGCACTTCTGAGCGTCGGCTCACTCACAATAGACAACGTAAGTCTAAGTGAATTGGTAACTCCCTATGGCACATTGGGGACAGTAGTGACGGTAAATGGAGGCACGCTCGCCCCTAAGGATCTGACGGTATCGCTGACCAAGACTAATTCTCCACAAGTAAGTTTTGTCGGCAATGCATCAACAACAACGCTTACGATAGACGCAGGAGATCAGTATAGGGTTGATACACCTCAAATCGCGCACTATAAACTGACGCGCAGCGCTGGCTGTAGTGGGGTGCTTCCCGATGGAGGTAGTGCCTCGTGTCTTCTTACTCAAACATTTTTGAGCGGCACTTCAACAACACTTAAGATAGTAACAAAAGTCATTAATACACACGGAAGGAATAGTCAGCCCGCAGATTTTATAACGTCCTTCGTTGGCGCCTCTTCGACTGCCACATTTCCGGGTAGCGAGACGGGTCAGTTGGTTACGGTCACTCCAGAGACGAATTATCGCGTGACAGTGATTGGAGGTGAGAATTATGTACCGTCATCATCCTCTGACTGTGTCGGCAGGCTTGTGGAGGGGGACACAGCAACCTGCGAGATAACCCTCTCAGACAGCCCGCCCCCATTATTTGGAGGGGAACAACCAAACCTTATCCCTAACCCAGGCTTTGAAGTGAAGGACGCTACAAACCCCGCACTTCCGATGGGTTGGGTAAAGGGAGCCGACTGGGGAGGGAACGTTGCAACGTATGTCTATCCGGTCTCAGGAGCTTCAACTCCGGACTCAGATATCGCTGTGGGTAATGCTGCTCGAGTTTCATATGCATCCTATACAGGCGATGTGCTTACCTCGGGAGATTCAAAGTGGTACTTTACTCCAGTTTCGATATTTCCTTTGCATCGATATAAGTTCCAGGATTCATATCATTCAAACGCGACAACCACACTCGTTGCCGAATTCTTTGATAGTTCACACGCGCGTATATCATTAGCGGGATTTATTACGATACCTCCATCAGCAGCAAACGGGTGGAAGATCGCAAATACCATCTTTTTCGCACCCGCAGGTGCTGCGTATATGACTGTCTATCATCAGCTAAATAGCACCGGTTCGCTTACTCTGGACAACACTAGCCTTACCGACGAAACAGTAGCATCCGCATTCTCGCAAGGCTTTGTCTCACTGACATTTGATGATGGCTATGTAGAGCATGCACAGAAGGTGAAAGACATCCTCGACGCTGCGAGTATAAAGGGGACTTTTTATGTCGTTTCCCATAATTCTGGATTCGGCATCACTAACGCATCTCTCGAAGCTATTGATCCGGCAACTCCCAATATGCCTCTCGGTTGGCAAAAGCTTGCACAAACAAATTCAGTCTTCCATTACCCAGTCGCGGGCTACAGTGGAGTGGGTGCCGAAGTCAGTGCATCGGGCACTGGCGCGGGAGCAGCGTGGTATCACACCCCGATCTCTGTGCTGGATGACCAGAGCTATCAATTTAGTGGTTTCTATGAGAGTACTGGGAAAACCGAAGTGTATATCGAAGTGAAGAGTACGGTCGGTCAACTTTCTTATGCAGATAGTGATGGGTCACTGACAACAAATAAAAAACCCTACCTCACACTACCCGCTAGCAGTGAGTGGAAAGAATGGAAAAGTACGGACATTTTTCTCCCACCTGGGACAGAAAGCGTAAAGATCGTTCATGGCCTCCTTGAGGCAGGAACTCTTACAATCGATGATCAAAACTTCGGCTCATATCTCAAGAGCATGAACCCAGCGCAGGTGCGTACCCTCCAATCAGTAGGTCACGAGATAGGAGGACATACAGAGACACACGCAGACCTCAATTCGCTTAGTCCAGATAATGCAAAGCTCGAGATAGGCGGAGGACGCAATGATCTACTGACCGGAAAAATAACCCCCGTTATTTCCTTCGCATATCCTTATGGCAACAATACGAGCGCTGTGCAGCGGCTCACACAGGATGCGGGATACACAACTGGTCGTGGCGTCATTGATGGATATAATGGTAGAGACACCAACAGATACGCGCTCTTTAGTAAGTCTGTGACCGCTGATACAAAGACATCGGATATAGAAACATGGATAAATAAAGCATTACTCGATCATACGTGGCTTATTCTCACCTTCCATCAAGTAAGCGATGCACAGCTGACCGCAGGTTCGCCATATGCAACGAGTCCAAAGACACTTCAGGATATTGTTGCATATATAAAGGCTAATAATGTAAGTGTGCGCACCGTCTCAGGCGGAGCGAGTTTGATGGATGGATATGTTCCACCACCCACAGCAACAAATACTCGTCCCGTCATTTCATCCCATGAGAATATAGAAAAGAGCGCAAGTTCTTCGGCTGGAGTCATCGTTACGTATATTGCACCTATTGTAAGTGACGACAATGATACAGCACTGACTGCGCTCTGCACACCGCCTTCAGGCTCACTTTTTATTGTCGGTTCGAGCACGGTTGTGTGCAACGCAAAAGATTCAAGTGCAATTTCGGCGACTCCGACCACATTTACTGTGCACGTAACATTGCTGGGGACATCAACTGCCGTTGACCCAGTACCTACACCCACCCCTGCTCCCATTTCATCTGGAGGTGGTGGAGGAGGCTCGAGTGGTGGGTCATCCTTTGTGTACTGGGGCTGCACCGATCAGACCGCAAAGAATTATAATCGACTTGCAAACAGAGATGATGCTACATGCATTCGCACAGCATCGACAAGCGCAACGATGAGCTCATCAATGGCGATGTCTACTACAACCGTCTCAACAACCAGCAACAGTCAGATCACAACTTTCGTGGAAGATATGAAAGGTAAGAAGAACGGAGAAGTGCTGGGTGCGAAGATCTTTAAATTCAAGCATAAGTTGAAAAGGGGATCTCGCGGTGAAGAAGTCGGTCAACTTCAACAGTATCTTTTCTCGAGAGGATTTTATTTCGGGCAGATCACCAGTTATTTTGGTCGTCTAACTCAAGCTGCGCTAAAGTCTTTTCAGAAGGCATCACAACTTGAAGCAGTCGGATACATTGGCCCAAAAACTCTTAGCATGTTAAATGCTGCCACATTTACAGAGGTGCTCACAACGACGCCCAATTCACTAAGTATTGATTCGCTGACGAAGCTAAAGTCAAAATAAGCCTTATTAGTTCATCGCTTGCAATCCCCCCTAAACCTGGGGGTTTTTGCGCAAATATGCGAATTTAGGTTCTTGGCACAAGCTGCTTTTGTTTGTACTTTATGCACCAAAATCATGCAATCGAGCGTATAATAGGGCATCATGCAAAACACTAAACAGATCATACTCTCAGCCTCACTCATTGCTGTTTTTATCCTTTTTGTTATTTATGAGAAACAAAATGCAGATTCTTCTGCTAACGCTTTCGTTGCACCCCTGGCTCAAGGCTCTCCGACTACCATCGATAAAACCCCAAGCGTTACCCCCGCAGTACCTCCCGCAACACCCACAAAGCCTTTACCAGTCCCCACTCCCACCCAAGTAGCCATAAAACTAAGTCCCGCCGCTCCCGCTCCAGTTCCTGCGCCTACGCCGAATGTAGCCAAATACCAAGACGGCACGTTTACAGGAAAAGTTGCAGATGCCTACTATGGCAACATGCAAATTGCCGCCGTTATAAGTGGCGGTAAAATAATTGACGTAAAATTCCTGCAATATCCTAACGATCAACATGAGTCTCTCGAGATAAGCACTCGCACGTTGCCCAAGCTCAAGTCTGAAGCAATAAGCGCACAGAGTGCAAAGGTGGACATTATTTCTGGAGCGACCCAGACGTGTGAAGCGTTCAATGAGACTCTCGCCGATGCATTACTTCAGGCAAAAGCATAAACTTCCATGAAGGAGACGAGACTGGTCATGGGTATGCCTATCACGATTGAGATATGCGACTTCAATGCTGATGCACTTATAATAGAAAAAGCTTTTTCGTACTTTACGCGCATTGATGAGCGCTTTAGTACATATAAAGATGGAAGTGAGATATCACGAATTAACCGCGGTGAAATTAGAGAGCATGACTATAGTAGAGATATGAAGGAAGTTTTTTCGTTTGCAGAGAAAACCAAACAAGAAACTGAGGGGTACTTTGATATTCGCACCCCTGATGGATATTTGGATCCGTCGGGTATCGTAAAAGGTCTCGCTATTTGGCAGGCAGGAAAAATACTCACAGAGGATGGGTATAAAAATTTCTATATTGAAGCAGGGGGTGATATCGAATCACGCGGACATAATTCTCTCGGTTTGCCCTGGCGGATAGGGATAAAGGATCCTTTTGACCCGACTCATATTGTGAAGATCATCATCCCGAACGGTAGAGGTGTGGCAACTTCAGGCACATACGAAAGGGGGGATCACATCTATGACCCAATAAGTAAGACTCAGAGCGGGGATGGTATAGTAAGCATTACGGTAATTGGTGCAAATGTGTATGAGGCTGACCGTTTTGCAACGGCCGCATTTGCGATGGGAAGCCGGGGGATAGTCTTTATGGAAAACACACCGAACATCGAGGGTTACAGCATCGACGTGATGGGGATCGCAACCATGACCAGCGGTTTTGAAAAGTATGTTTTAGATAAATAATATTTATGCTACTCACAATCGATAATTTTTTGAATAAAATAACTATGTATCGGCTGGTCCTTTATTATCTGACTGGACTTTTTTTATTCGCACTACTCTTCTCAATATTTGGCATTCTGCCATATGCGCCGCTCGATCTTGGCTATTCGCTCGTTGTCTTACTTGTGGCATGTGTACTCACGAACACATTGTTCGCACGCGTATTTGTAGTTGAGGCGAATGTTGAATCTACATATATCACCGCTTTCATTCTTGTCCTCATCATCACCCCAGTTGCCGTAAGTGATATACATGGCGGACTTTTTCTTGTGAGCGCAGCGGTAATCGCAATGGCTTCTAAGTTCATCTTCGCCATCGATCGCAAGCATATCTTTAATCCAGCAGCACTCGCGGTGGCCATAACTGCCGCCACAATTGGTAAATCTGCAAGCTGGTGGATAGGCGGCAACATCCCGATGCTCCTGTTTGTTCTTGTTGGGGGAGTGCTCGTGGTGCGCAAAATTCGACATGTCGACTTGATGGTCGCCTTTTTTCTTGCTGCGCTCCTGAGTGTTGCGTTATTTGCGCGTGCGGGAGCAGACCCACTCTTGTCGATGCAAAAAGCCTTGACCCATTCACCTATTTTCTTCCTTGCATTCGTCATGCTCACCGAGCCCCTCACGACGCCTCCGACGCGAACATTGCGCATTCTTTACGCAGGCCTCGTGGGCATTCTCTACTCACCAGCAGTGCATTTTGCGAGCATCTATTCGACACCAGAACTTGCGTTGCTGGTTGGAAATATCTTTTCGTACTGCGTGAGCCCCAAGGGCAAACTTCTTCTACGCTTGAAAGAAATAAATAGCATTGCCCTCGGAACTCTCGAATATGTATTCGATACCCAAACGATACCGGAGTTCAGACCCGGTCAATATATGGAATGGACTTTAGGGCAACCACACATCGATAGTCGTGGAAATCGCAGGTACTTCACTATCGCATCCTCGCCCACTGAACCGACCATCCGTCTTGGTGTTCGCATGTACCCCAATGCGAGCACATTTAAAAGCACCCTCTCTACGCTTAAGCTGGGCGACACTATCGTTGCAGGGCAACTTTCTGGGGATTTTGTTATGCCAGAAGATAAAGCCAAGAAACTTGTGTTTATCGCTGGCGGTATCGGTGTGACCCCATATCGCAGTATGATCAAATACCTCCTCGATAGAGATGAAAAGCGGGTGATCACACTCATGTATTCAAATAAAACAAAAGCAGAGATTGCGTATAAAGAACTTTTCGATGAAGCAAGTGCAAAACTCGGCTTGAAGAATGTTTATACAATTACCGATGAAATTCCACAGGATTGGGAAGGCCGCACGGGATTTATAAACAGAAAAATGATCGAAGAAGAGGTGCCGGATCACCTCGAGAGTATGTTCTATATTTCAGGTCCGCAGGCGATGGTCACAACATTTGAGAAAATGCTCACAGAAATGGGGATACCGAAGAGTCATATTATAACTGATTTTTTCCCAGGTTTCGCTTGATGAGCAGCATCTCTGATATAATGCTGCGTATCATGAATGAAAAGATCGAAAATAAAGTTACAGACGAGATTAAGACCTTTTTTAAGGGTGACATTGAAGAGAGTGATGCAGTGCTCGATGAATACAGTCACGACACGAGTCTCTTTACGGTGAGACCAACTCTGGTTACATTTCCGAAAGATAGCGCTGACATCTCTCAATTAGTAAATTTTGTAAATAAAAAAAATAACGAAGGAGGAGAAAGAAAGCTTTCTTTGACTGCGCGCTGTGCGGGTACGGATATGACTGGAGGTCCCCTTACTGAGTCGATAGTCGTCGCATGTACGCGCTACCTTAATAAGTTGACCTTTATTGAGGGCGACATCGCGATAGTCGAACCGGGAATGTTCTATAGAGATTTTGATAAAGAGACACTCAAGCATGGCTTGATACTTCCGAGCTACACTGCTTCACGCGAGATAAACACCGTCGGCGGAATGGCAGCGAACAACTCAGGGGGTGAGAAGAACCTGATGTACGGCAAGACTGAGCGCTGGGTAAGGGCACTAAAAGTTGTTCTCGATGACGGCTCGGTAGAGATGTTCCATGAGCTTACGATGGCAGAACTCGAAGCGAAGAAAGCAGAAAATAATCGTGCCGCAGAGATCTACCGCAAGATGCATGAGCTTATCATAGAACATTACGATGTCATCATGGCGGCGAAACCAAATGTGTCGAAGAATTCTTCGGGATACTATCTATGGAATGTCTATGATAAAGAACGCGGGACATTCGATCTTGCGAAAATGATCGTTGGCTCACAGGGGACACTGGGTATTATTACCGAGATAACCTATGCGCTCATCAAACCAAAGCCGCATCGGCGCATGATAACCATTTTCTTGAAAGATCTCTCGTTCCTCGGAGAACTTGTTAATCATGTTTTAAGGTTTAAGCCCGAAAGTTTTGAGTCATATGACGACCACACATTCTCGCTCGCAATGCGTTTTTTCCCTCAGATAGCCAAGCGCCTAAAGGGTAATATGATAACTCTTGGAATAAGCTTTATACCGGAATTCTGGCTCGTCATCTCGGGTGGGGTGCCCAAGCTCATCCTTCTGGCAGAATTTTCAGGCGACACGGAAGAAGAAGTCGTGCGCACAGCCGAATCTGCCGCAAAAGACATAACAGACACATTTCATGTGCCTGTCCGCGTGCTCCATTCAGAGGCTGAAGCACAGAAGTATTGGGTTATCCGTCGAGAGAGCTTTAGCTTACTGAGACAGAATCTACACGGAATGCGCACTGCACCATTTATCGATGATTTCGTTGTCCGTCCCGAATTTTTGCCTGAGTTCATGCCAAAGTTGAATACTATTCTCGATAAGTATCATCTTATCTACACGATAGCGGGTCATGTCGGCGACGGAAACTTCCACATCATTCCACTCATGGACCTTTCGGACCCAAAGTCCAAAGACATCATTGAGACCCTTTCTAAAGAAGTCTACGAACTTGTATTCTCGTATCATGGTGTGATTACGGGCGAGCACAATGATGGCATCATCCGTACTCCTTATCTGGAAGAAGAATTCGGTACTCCCGTGCATGATCTCTTTATCGCAACGAAGAATATTTTCGACCCAAACGGCATTTTCAATCCTGGCAAGAAAGTCGGTGGAACGCTCGCGTATGCCATGGAGCATATCGATACTAAAAAAACAGCTTAGGCTGTTTTTTTAAATTAGATTGCCGAGAGATCTGCGCTATAAACTGTTTTTAAAATGTAGGAGTGCAAACGTAGATCAGATGATTGGAATAGTCACTACCCGCAGCTTGCAGACCCGAGATCTCTATCTTATATGCGACCCGAACCTTTCCGATATTTTGTGTTGAACCGTCTGCGGCACCCGTATTAGAGAATATAACTCGCGTTGTTGTCGCAAAATTACCAACATATTTTGAACCGGTAAACTCACCAGCATTAAGGTCTGCATCGTCACTCGTGACTCCCATGTGTCCATAAGTAAGTGCGTTTCCTGTTGTTGCTGCTGGCGCTGCCCACACAATAGGGGTCGCCTGTCCATTTCCATCTTTGAAAGTATATATCTGGGAGCCTGCGCTCGAAATGAGATTTTGATCTTCTTTGACGGTGACCACAAATCCACTACTTGAGTTTGTCGATACGGTCAGTTCTTGCCCAGCAATTATTGGAGTGGAAGGAGAAAGTGTGCCGAATGCAATAGCAGTTGCGGTGCTTGTTGTCGAAGTGGTCTCGCCATTTACTGTTTGTCCTGAGGCAAGTCCAGCCACCGTAAAGAAAAGGCTGGTAGCGACATCCGCTGAGACAAGCACTTGATTGATTATAACCACCCGCGTATCACCACTGTCAGGTTGTGTGCCAGCTACGCGAACAATGTATGAGCCAGGGGTAGCAGGGTTTGTAACATGATTATTGGTGAATACGACAGTCTTACTTCCGGAAGCGACGGCACCACAGGCGGTAAGAGTGACACTTTTATTACCAGCAGCATTTGAGATTCCACCATTTATAGAAACTTGATTGGCTGTGACAGCACCACATGCACCAGTGATAATAGTGAGATTGGTCGGTGAGCCTGATGTAATGACATCCGTGTTTGCGAGTGAGCCAAGGTCAAAAGTGCTATTGCCTGGATCAAAGCTAATTTTTATTGTCTGACTCTGCGCCAGTGCGTTCGTGGCTGTCCAATTAACGGTGTAATTGGTGTTGGCAGAAGGCACACTCGAAGACGCTGTTGCGCTTATGGGCGTAAGTGCTGCAGCAGAAGCCGTCGCAAAAAGAAGCGAGGTTCCGCTAATGCTTAATAATATAGAAACAATGAGCGCTAGGGCGATACTCGGCGTGCGCAAAAAAGTCCGAATACCAGAACGGGGATAGTTCATGTGGGGAGAACTATGGCTAGATTTATAAATTGTGAGTATTAGGTCTGTTGGGGGGACCTAATTGTTTTTCATGACAAAAAACGTAGAAACTGGGAAATTCACATTTGAAGCAATGCGGTACGCAGTGCAATAGATGTGCTCCCGTCGACAACAATTGGGATGGCTGTCTCGTTGAATCAAGCGAAGTTTTCCTCTGCTATCCACAGATTTATCAATCTGCAAAAAACACTTAAACGACGCCCATTTATTATAGCGTAAACTGTGAATTACGTGTGGATAAAATGTGGAGAGAAGTGGATAACTCTAGCAAATTTTAAATTTCCTAACTCAATAGTGTCGCAAGTCTGATGATGAGATACAGCGTGCCCGCACCAAGTAGAGTCATCACGGTCGTCATTTGCACAGGATGTTCGTGGTGGCTTTCTGGGAGTAGGTCGCTCGGACCGATGTAGAGAAAAAATCCGGTAAAGAGTGCAAGTAAAAGTCCAAGCGTCGTGTCGCTCACGGTAAAAAACATTGTCGCAACTATTCCCAGAAGGGGAGTAAGCGCATCGATAAGCAGCCAACGAAATGCGCGCGCTTTATCGCCGTGATGCTTCATGATGAAACTCACCGTGTTGATGCCATCTGAGAAATCATGCGTGAGAACTGCAACTGCAACCACGATTCCGACCGCATTAGACACCTTAAAGGCGAGCCCTATTCCGATACCATCAAGGAGACTATGAATTGAAAGTGTGCCTGCGCCGAATGCGCCACGCGCCTGCTCGCCGCTACTTATAACATGCGGGTCGTCACCCTCGTGATCGTGCAGGTGAAGCATGACCATGCGGTCAAGCGTGAGGTAGAGCAAGAAGCCAAGTGCAATCACGCCCGCTATCATTTGAGCCCCATACGCACCCATTCCGAGCTCAAATGCCTCCGGCATGAGATCAAAGAATGCTACGCCGATTACTGCACCTGCGGAAAATCCCAAGATCAGGTGTAACCTATCTTTGAGGTGAATAGCAAACAGCCCTCCAAGGAGTGTTGCAATAAACGTGGCGATTCCGATTCCAATGATCATAAATAAAAAATTATACGTTAAGCTGTTTGGTGCATCTTTTGCAGCGACCGAAGAACTCAAGCGAGTGGTCAAGATTTCCCGAAAACTTACTTGACCCTTTGAGTACTGCCTGCTCAATAAGAGCGATATTGCATTCAGGAACGTCCTCCGTCAGTCCGCAGGACTTGCAGATAAGATGATGGTGGTGCTCAGTTTCTAAGCGCAGTTCGTAGTGCGCATGCCCATGCTGCATATCAACTTGTCTTAATACCGAAACTGCAAGCAGAGATTCGAGGCTGCGATATATGGTTGCCTGATCAACTTTTCCACCCAGCTTTTTCAGTATCTCCTGAGTCGTGAGGGGATGATCGGCATTCTTGAGGACATCAAGCAACAATAGTCGTGCGGGAGTGGCTTTGTAGCCATGCTTCCT
>JAYTYM010000110.1:0-7856 GCA_043742365.1 bacterium
AAAGTGACAAAGCGATTTGAATCCGCTTGGGCTACTGCAGTACCAACAGCAACTCCGTCTATCATAAGGCGGAAGTTCATGATGTCAGTTGCGTAAACCGAGCCGATCTGCTGAAGGCGAAGCGATGTGAACAAAGCGTCGCGATTGCCGATCTGGAGGTTCTTCTGCCATACAATGTAATCGTTCTGAGGATCGATCGCTCCTGATGCAGGAGAGAAAGAACCTGTGAAGTCAGCAGTTGCCATTCCAGAAGGAGCAGTAGCAAATGTGCTGGAATCACCTGAAACAGGGAGTCCACCTACAGCGCCAGCATCTGATGTAGCGTCAGTAAGCATCATGCCAAGATTCTGTCCGTTTGCACCTGACGCAATGTCAGCGCGAACTGATACAGAAACAGAGGACATTGCGGGAACTACTACGAGTCCACCTGCATCCGAGAAGTTCACCATACCCTGTGAAACGGATGACGAGTCTGTAAGACGAGCCGATCCATTGTAAAGGTAGACGTTGTTCAAGGTTGAGTCAGACGAGATGCCAGTTCGCTTGAACTTAAGCATCGTGATCTTCGCAGGAGCTGAACCAGCGTTCGTGATCTTGAAGATCGCGAGCGTTGCAACACCCTGAGGTGAGATCAATGTCTGACGTGTAGGTGACATCGTATCAAGAGTTACAGAAACTCCTGTGCCTGAAACGACTGTTGTGCCTGTTGCACATGACATACCGTTGATAGGACTGAAGCCTGTAGCTGATGTACAACCAACTGGAAGCGTTGTTCCTGTTGTTGTCGTTGTTCCTGTTGTTGTTGTCATCGATGCGCCACTGCACATCTTGTTCAACGCAATACGTGAGTATGTGCCAACAAGTCCTGTACCTGCAGTAAGTCCTGCTGGTGTAAGAACGTCAGCCGCCTTCATGTTCTGCCACTTGATGACAGCTGCCTTGGTGAGTCCACCAAAGTACTTTGTCTCCATTCCTGGAGAACCTGCACCTGAAGCTGCTACCTGAGTAGATGCGTTCATGTTGAGGACCTTCTGAAGGTTGAATACCTCCTGATCTGTTACTCCTACTTTCAACACCTTAGTGAAAGCGTATGAGCATGATGATGATGACGAAGTTGTCGTCGTCGTCATGGTCGTATCAGCTGATGCCATTGCCGGAGCAATCATCATCGCTGAGAGAGCGAGACCAAGAAGTCCTGTTGCGATCTTCACCGCTTTGGAATTCTTAAAATTCTTCATATATATTCTGCTTTGTTAATTTGCGACAATAAAGAACGGAATGTTCTCTACTGAAGATTGCTTTCTACTAATAAACTCTATCTGATAATTCACGGTTTGGTTTGCGCACAAGACTCTGCTCTGACTATTCCGCCCGATTCGTTGCGTCCCGCAAGAGAAGCATTAAACAAAACAGAGCGTCTCGAACAAAATTTTATACACAGGCACTTGCACTTGTCGCTATCATTACTGACAACGATGAATACGAAGCCTTGAAATATCATTCACTGAAATAAACGAATAGACTCTCATCCATATTCTTTCGATTGCTATTCAATTTTCAATGAACAATCAATGATGCTTTATGCCTCCCTCCATCCACACTGATGTAACTCAGATAGGATCGCATTGCTTCTCTGTACAAACATACAAAGACAGAAAAACTCTGCTCTTGAAAGCACTCTATCATTATATAGTATCTCCCAACTTTTTCCGCCAAATTTATCGTAGATAAAATGTGGATAACAGCTGAGGCCACATCCATACATAAATTTCTCTATTATATGGATGTGGCACAAGGGGCCGTAACACTTGAACGAGGACGTCCTAGTGAACGGTCCCTACGTAATACATTCGTCGTATCTCATGACGAGTGAGGGCATGATACATGTGGGCCCTCACTCAGTCAAACAAGCAGGGGCTTTGTTTGTGACCCTCTTTAAGACATTTTTACACATCGCAATGAAGTCAAAATGATACTCAAGGACAGGGCAAAAAATGAAGCAAAAAAGACATTCGCAAGGGGGTTGGGAATGTCTTTTATGGGATGACTCTTGAGTGGAGCTTTAAAACTTAAAAACGCCAACTTCTTTAAGGTCTCACCTTTCAAAGCCAAGGAGAGACCTTGGGCGATTTTAAGTTTCAAAATTCTTATTATGAAATCCTGAGAGAATACGTTGACCAACGACGCTCGCCTCTTTTAACAAGGAGACCTTCGGAGACCATGGCGAGGAGTTCGCGCTGAATGGTCTTCTCGCTTACATGTGGGATGCTGTCTGCAAGATCTCTGACGTTTAGCGAGGGCTTCTCCTTTATCTTATTGAGGATTATAGAGCGGCGCTCACTACTGCTGTTCTCTCCATGAGTACGTACTGGTGAGGCATCTCGTAATGTCGGGCGTTGCGTTGATGTTGTAGTCTGTGGCAGTGCTTGCGATTCGGGTGTGTGTATTGGGCGAACCAATTCTGTCGCATGGCGAGTGTCTCTCGTGAATGTCTCTTGATGCGACGGTCGAGGAGACTGAACTTGAGGGTGAACTCTATTGTTCTGTTCTCTCACTTGCCCAGTCACTTCTACTTCTCTCTTTGACTGAAGCTCATGTTCTCGCTCGCGGGGTTCGACTCTGGTGTCTTTTTGTCCTTGAGACTGAACTGGAGAATGTACTGAAGCCGCAGGCTGCGTTCGCGCAATTGTAGCTTGAGATGCTTCTGCCTGAGGTGGAGTAATGCGAAGCTCTCGGGTGGCAGGTGCGGATCGGGGAGCAAGAGGAACTTGCATCTCAGCTTGCTTGAGTTCACGGACGGGTTCGCGCGGTACTTCGAAGAATGAATCAGAAAAAATACTTTTGCTTCTGTCGTAGATATTGTTCCACTCCTTTTCGACGGCGTCCTTGAGTGCGAGGTACTCCTTCTTTAGGACAGAGGCGTTCATCTCGCTTATCATGCGGGCGCGTTCCGTTATCTCGAGGAAAGAAACAATCTTCTCAATCTTTTTGATGGCGTTACTCATCACAGACATTCGCTCGCTTGCGCTTGCGCCATACGAAACAGCAATATCGGAAAGGAGCTCGACTCCGTTCTCGCGGATCTTCCACTTCATTGGCTCCTTCTCTGACATGATGTCGGTTACCATGTAGAGGGCGGTGGTGAGCTTCTCCCCTTTCTTCAGGAGAAAGGACATACCTGTATTCTGGTTCTGTGTAGCCGCGGATGGCTGTCTTTGAGAATTCTGCTGTTGTCCGTTATTGTTTTGGTCCATATGTCGTTTGTCTTATAATGTCTTATTTAATTGTCCTTTGTGTTGCCCTTGGAATTGTCTTATTAAAGTATCATGAAGTTGATAAAAGTCAATAGCTTTAGCTTGAGGGAGCGGGAGTGAGATAAAAGACGGGCAACTTCTTCAAGGTCTCCCCACCACCTTGAGTACTTCCAATCTCTAATCGCTCCGCTCAAGAGATTTAGGTCGCTATCAGAGCCAAGGAGAGACCTTAGCCCCCTTTTAGAGGTGCGTTGTTTGTATCTATATTACTCAGAGACATGGAATTGTCCAATTGGAGGTTTTTACTTAGGGTTTGAAACTTAAAAAACGCCAACTTCTTTAAGGTCTCCCCTTTCAAAGCCAAGGAGAGACCTTGGGCGATTTTAAGTTTCAGAAAATTATTAACTCACAGGCAGCTTCTCCAAGGGTACTCCACCACTTCGAGTACTTCCAATTTTATATTCCCTTTGGTCATTAAAATTTAGGTCGCTTTCAAAGCTAAGGGGTACCCTTGGGCTGTTGCCTAAGCGTTACTTAAAAATAGCATTACAATTTTAAAAAATGTCTGAGCGGTGGGTAGCGAACTAAAATCAAACTTTAATCTGATGACGTGCTAATATAGAGGGAACAAAAACATGAAGAAACGAAAAAAGAGAGTCTCGCAAAAGCAAAACACTACTACTAATAGACGGGGTGAAAGTTATGAGCGAAAGAAGGAGAGTAAACCCGGCTTCTGGGCGGGGCTACGCGATGAAACGCGCAACTCGATAATTGGACTTGGGTTCGTGGTGCTTGCGCTGATACTTCTGTTTGCCGCGACAGGAAATGGCGGACATCTGGGGGGACTTATGTATGACGGGGTGCACTACCTCTTCGGACTCGGGTACTATCTCATCCCACTTCTGTTTGTCTTGCTTGCGATAAATTTCTTCCGTGCAGGAGCGCACAACTTCACCTCCCCTGCGCTTGTGGCGGGACCTTTCTTCGTACTCTCGGCGCTTGGGCTCTTCGCGCTCATCGACAATGCGAGTGGGACGGCGGGTATCGGCGGGTTCATCGGTTACTACATCATGCTTCCGATGCTTTATCTCTTTGCAGGGAAGCTGACTGCGCTCATCCTTGCGATTGTATTTGTTATCGCAATTCTTATCCTCTTTGATGTGCCGCTTCACTTTGGATTCATTCGATCATTCATCGCGTTCTTGAAACCTGAAGCACATGAGGGCGAGGAAGATGTGGAGGAAGAGGGGACTGAAGAAGAGACGGGTGCGGAAGAAGAGCCGGCAGAAGCAGCTTCTGAAAAAGAAGTAGAAGAAGTAGAGGAGGCAGAAGAGGAAAAGAAAGAAGTGAAGGCATCGATGCTGTCGAAGGTGCTCCCTGCACGCGAAAAGAAAACTGGGGGTGATGCACCATTTCGCTTCAACACCACTCTTCACTCTGCGTATGTCCCACCCCCTCTTTCAATACTTGCAGGAGATAGAGGCAAGCCTGGGTCAGGCGACGTGAAGGCGAATGAGAACATGATACGCCGTACGCTTCAAAACTTCGGCATACCTGTCGAGATGAGTGGGGTGAGTATCGGACCGTCTATCACGCGCTATGCACTTAAGCCTGCTGAAGGTGTGCGCCTATCGAAGATCACAACGCTTCAGCATGACCTCGAGCTTGCGCTCGCGGCTGCACCAATTCGTATTGAGGCTCCTATCCCTGGTAAGTCACTTGTGGGTATTGAGATGCCAAACAGCGTGAAGTCGACGGTTGGACTTGGTTCACTTCTTGGCGAGCCGGAGTGGGCAGCGAACCCTAATCCCCTCTTTGTCCCGCTTGGGAAGGGTACTGCTGGAGTAGCGCAATTTATGAACATTGCTAAGATGCCGCATGTGCTTGTGGCTGGAGCAACTGGCTCAGGGAAGTCGGTGACGATGCACACGATAATTACCGCTCTACTCTATAGAAACTCGCCGGAGCAGCTGCGCTTCATTATGGTTGACCCTAAGCGCGTCGAACTCACTCTATATAATGGAATCCCTCACCTCTTGACCCCGGTTATCACTGAGGCAAAGAAGGCGATACTTACGCTTAAGTGGGCAACCAAAGAAATGGATCGCCGTTATGATGTACTACAGGAAACGAAGTGCCGTGACATAGGCTCGTATCATAAGAATGTTTTGCAGCCAGCACTTGAGAAATACGAGAAGCAGAAGGCGGCTGGGAAGTTCGGCGATGGCGAGGAGCCTGAACTGCCTGAGCTTATGCCGTATATCGTTGTTATCATCGACGAGTTGGCGGATCTTATGTCGGCATATCCGCGTGAGCTTGAGGCGGCGATAGTGCGCTTGGCGCAGATGAGCCGTGCGGTGGGAATTCACTTGATGATAGCGACACAGCGTCCGTCGGTGAACGTCATTACGGGTCTTATCAAGGCTAACGTTCCTGCGCGTATTGCACTTCAGGTAGCCTCGCAGATAGATTCGCGTACTATATTAGACATGTCAGGGGCTGAGAACCTGCTTGGTGCAGGCGATATGCTCTTTCTCTCGGCTGAATTACCAAAGCCCATACGCTTACAATCGGCATTTATCTCTGAAACTGAGGTTAAAACAGTGGTGAAGTTCCTTAAGGACCACTATGACGGAACACTTGGAGACGAATTGAACCTTTCGAACACTGACAATAAGAATGCGTACTTTGGTGGCATTCCTGAAGAGGCATTCTCTTCGGGCGAAGATGGAGATGACGATGATAAATATAATGAGGCCAAGGAGCTTGTCATAAAGAGCGGTAAAGCTTCCACCTCTTATCTTCAGCGCCGCCTGGGGCTTGGATATGCACGGGCTGCGCGGATGATGGATGTGCTCGAAGAGCGAGGCGTGGTGGGGCCTGCGGATGGGGCGAAACCTAGGGATGTACTCATGAAGGATGGAGATTCTGATGGGTTTGGCCACAGCGAGGGGTAGAGCACATAGAACCGTGCTTCAATTACACAAAAAACGGCATACCAATCGGTATGCCGTTGCGCTGATGTTTTTAAAACAGGGGCCCCAATAATATTGGTGACCGAAGAACCTTGGTTTCGAAAGGTCCAGAAAAGACAGAGACCTCAACCTCCAACTTACTCAAATGTTTTGCAACTGCTTTGTCGGAGTGAATCAATGACCGTATCGCCTCATGTACTTTTTGGACCCAATCACCCTGATGAGCTGCGGGGACTTCGTACTTAATGTAGTGTCCGCCATACCCCATTGTGATAAATCCTCGCTTTGCCTTGGTTCCGGGGAAAGTGATTGTCCATCCAATGGCGACACCTACATTTTCCTCAAATTCGATATTTGCATTCGGAATTGCCGAAACCAGTACGGGCGTAACAACAAGTTCAATTGCGGTATGTTCAGGTAACATGATCGCTCCTTGATGTGGTCGTACGGGAATAAACCAAACTACTTTAAATCTCACAACATAGTAACATACGTCTTGATTTTGTCAATAAAAAAACCGCCTTTATCGGCGGTTTTTTGATGTCTTGCTTTGATGCTTCCAGCGCTTCTTGGCTTTCTGCTTCTTTGAGGCGCGGATGGCGCGCATGTTTGTGCCATTTCTTGAGCGGCGCTTATTCCCTTCTGGAGTCGGGCTCATGGAGAAGTGATCGTAGCGGTATGCATCTCCGGTCCCTGCGAGTGCGGCTGCGGCAAAGGCGACGGCTAATAGTCTATGAAACATGGTTCACCTCATATTTGGTTGGTTTTCTATGATTTTTTGTACTCTTGTAGACAAAAGCCTTTTAATTCAGGTTTTTCTTACTTTTATCGTTCCTCGAAAATCATATTACAAAACTATGGGTAGTCAATAGACGGAGCCCGACTCTCTCCTGTATATATAGAGTGATGTATTGGACTCTCAAACGCGTACTTCGGCTTCTGCTCGTTCTCACATTCGTGGGGATAATTGTATTTTATGCATATTATCAGTCGCGGGCTGTGGTCGCTGGGCCTGAGATAATGCTTGCCACTCCCCTAAACGGCATAACCTCAACAACTTCGCTTATCGAGGTGCGCGGCGTGGCGATACACGCAAAGGAGCTTACCCTTGACGGACGTGGAATATTTGTCGACATGAGTGGAAACTTCGCAGAAAAATTGTTGCTACAGGACGGCTATAATATAATTCAACTTACCGCAAAGGACGGGGGCGGGCGTGAGGTCAAGAAAACTCTAGAGCTTACATATATAGACACCACACCGAAGCGAGTTGCGAGCAGCACAAAACAGATCGCAACGACAACACTAGAAGCCAAGGTTCGTCCTTGAATTCGAAGTTGAAGCTTGGAATCTTTTGATTTTATTATTTTAGTAATATTTCTATGGCAGGTTTTGTAAAAAAAGTGAAGAAGGAGAAGTCAGAGGCTGAGAGATCGGGTACCGTGGGTATCGAAGCGACGATCAAATTGATCCAGACCAAATTTGGCGAGGGTGCCATCATTAAACTCGGCGATGCACCTAAGGTGAACGTTGAAGCAATTTCTACCGGCTCAATTGGGCTCGATCATGCGCTTGGAGTTGGGGGCATTCCTCAGGGTCGTATCGTTGAGATATTTGGACCTGAGTC
>JAYTYM010000111.1:0-7764 GCA_043742365.1 bacterium
TAAATTCCATCAGTCGTAGAATATGTAAAACCGTTTTTAGCCAGTGTCTCTATCATCTCCGCTTGTTCAGGTATGAACTTAGTCGCACGAGGATACTCCCATGCTTTTTGAATATTAAGTACTGCAAGGTCGCGATAGAATGCATCTGAGTAGTGAGCGATGATGTCTTCGACACTCCTCTCTGATTCTTTCCTAAAATAAGAATTTTTATCTATGGCTAAATTTTCGAAACCACAGAATGAACATTCGTGCGAATTGTTAGATATAGTCGCAGTTTTAAATGATTCACGAGATACTGCTAAACCGCTGAAAAAATCCTTATGACAATTTTTGCATTTTAAATAAAGCGCATTATTTTCCGTCTTAGACATCTTATCTTCGCCCTCATCGCCATCTGAGACCAAGTGCCCAACATCAGTGATATTCACCACCTGCTTAACTTTGTATCCGCTCAGTTCTAATGCTCGCCGCAATACGTCTGCGAATACGTAAGCTCGTAAATTACCTATGTGGGCATAGTTGTAGACCGTTGGACCGCAGTTATACATCGCAACCTGCTGCGCGGCGATTGGTTTGAATTCCTCGATTTGCCGCGATGCGGTGTTGTAGAGTTTGAGACCCATACTAAATCAAAGCCATTTTTTGTAACGAAAAACAAAGAATGTGGTAATGGGGATAATGAACATGATTCCGAGAATGATCCAAAAATCATGAGCCACACCTATGATTGGGGTATCACGTGTCGACATTGCAAAGATCTGACTAATAAGCCCAGCTGGGGCAACAAGAAACGCTGTTGCGGTAAGCACTTTCATGATCTCGTTGGTCTTCGTGGTAAGCAGAGAATCATTGGTCGAGCGGAGGTCGTTAAGTACCTCTTTCTGATCTTCGAGCATCTCTTCGACTTTGTAATATTCACCGATGATGTCGTCGGTGTAGTGACGGAAATCCTTACCGAAGAATTCTTCGCAAGCGATACCAAGCGAATGTAGTACACCCTTGTGGAGGCGAAGTGCGCGATGAAATGCGAGCAGGTCACGATGGACCGCAGAAAGCGATACGACCATCTGTCGCTCTTGTCCGTGGAAGATGCGTTCTTCTACTTCGCGCAATTTCTCACCAATTATAGATAGCTCGTGGCCGAGAGAGGCATAGATCTTGCGTATCATGTAGAAGAAAAGGAAGCCGGCATGTTCACCTATCTCACTCTTGTTGAGAATAGAATTGACCTCAAACACCTTAGAGAACTTGTGTAGTGGATCCAAGAGCTCATAGCGAACAGTGATAATGAACTTCTTGCCGATGATGAAGTCCACTTCTTGGCTTGAATTGCTGTGGCTGTGGCGTATGGCAGGGAAGTGGAGAATGAGGTAGATGAAGTTCTCGTAGTGATCTACCTTGGGTCTAAGCGATGGTGTGAGGAGTTCGTCGGCAACTATCGGATGAATGTCGAATTCTTCCATGATCTGACGGACCTCTTCATGAGAGGGACGCTCCATGTCTATCCACATCAAGTCACGGTAGTTGTAACGATTGATCATATGCTTATTATAACTCATATATTCTGATATGCCATAGGTTCGAAACGTTCTTTACTCACAATTTAAATTAAGTTTGACCCACTTGCTGTTGTTTGGGATAATAAGCGACATGAAATTTACTTGGGGAGAGAGCTATAACCGACTTATTCTTAGTGTGGTCTTGGGGGTGCTGTTATTCATTGCAGGAGTGCATTACGGATTTAATAATCGTACTGAAATAGAGAAGGTGGTTGGTGTCGTCCATACATCTGAAAATGCTTCCAATACTCCTATCGCACTCGAAACATGCACAGACGCAAAGGGGGTTGAGGTTACATGCTTATTGACCCGCGACGAGGTCAAAGCAAAGAGTGCGGAGGCGGCTGACTTTAATCAGTTCTGGAAAGTATGGAATATCATCAATGATAAATACGTTCCGACCAAGCATAAGGCAGTTTCAAATCAAGAGAAGGTCTGGGGCGCAATAGGCGGACTCGCAAACTCTCTTGGCGATCCGTACACATACTTCATGCCCCCACAGGAGAAGTCTCTCTTTGAACAAGACGTGACGGGCACATTCGGAGGAGTCGGAATGCAGATCGGGGTAAAGAACGGACTACTAACAGTCATTGCCCCCCTTAAGGGATCGCCTGCCGAGAAAGCAGGCATAAAGAAGGGTGACATCGTCATTCGTATCGATAGTGCAACGACGACAAATATGGACGTCGACAAAGCGCTCTATCTTATCCGCGGTCAAGTCGGCAAAGCCGTACGCCTTTCACTTGTCCGAGAAGGCGTGAAAGAATCTTTTGATATATCTGTTGTACGCCAAGTCATACAAGTTCCTACTATAGATACAGAAAAGCGTGGTGACATATTCATTATTCGCCTCTACGGCTTCCCAGCTACGGGTGCTGAGCTCTTCCGTGGAGCACTGCGCGAGTTCGTTCAGTCAGGCTCCAATAAGCTCGTCGTCGATGTACGCGGCAACCCTGGTGGATACCTCGAGGTCGCTGTCGATATCGCAAGCTGGTTTTTGCCCCAAGGACAGGTAGTCGTAAGCGAAGAAGAGAAGAACGGGGTAGGGCAGGTGTACCGCAGCAAGGGCTACAACGTATTTGGCGACAAATTCCACATGGTTATGCTTATCGATGGAGGTTCCGCTTCAGCAGCTGAGATCTTGGCTGGCGCCCTCGAGCAGCACGGAGTGGCGACTCTTGTAGGAAGCAAGTCATTCGGCAAGGGCTCTGTACAAGAACTTATACCCATCACTCCCGATACATCTCTTAAGGTAACGATAGCGAGATGGATAACCCCGAACGGTACCAACCTATCAGACGGTGGACTTGATCCAAACGTAAAAGTTGAGCTCACCAAGGATGACGTTGATCATGTCAAAGACCCCCAACTTGATAAGGCCATAGAACTGCTTCATTCAGGCAAATTCCCACCCCAGCAGACAGCAAGCACGACAGCGGTATCTATACACAAATAGATAATACGCTTATAAGGCAACGATTCTTGCCTTTTTAAGCCATATCCGTATAATAAGCGACACGCAGTTAGGTAGAGTGGTTTCGACCAATTTATCTATTTACCAAAGAGGCCACTCACAAAAAGGTCTCATAGGATGTCTTATACGAACTAAATACGTATTGTATGAAAGTAATATTATTGTCAGACGTCAAGAACGTCGGAAAGAAGTACGACCTTGTCGATGTCGCACCAGGATATGCGCGCAATTTTTTGCTTGCAAAAGAACTTGGTGAGGCTGTTACAAAATCAAATGCAAAGCGCGTTGCCGATCTTTGCAAGAAGCGTGAAGTAGAGTCAAAGCGCCAAGAGGATATGCTTGAGAAAGCATTCGCAGGCGTAAGCACAGCTACCATCACACTTAAGCACACTGCAAACGAAGAGGGTCATCTTTATGCTGGTGTGACCGCAGAAGATCTCGCACTTGAGCTTAGTAAGGCTATCGGCGCTTCCGTCGGTGTTGAGCACATTGTGCTCGAGAAGCCACTCAAAGAGGTTGGCGAATTCACTATTACCGCTGAGGTTGGCGGGAAGAAGGCTGAGTTCAAGGTCATCATCGAAGCCAAATAAGGTCTGTCGGGTGTGCATTTTCAAAAACACGCTTTCAATCCGCCCCAGCCGGCGGATTGTTGCTCCTCTCGATACGCCAACTTTGCGCAAAGCCGCAAAGACCATGCTTGGCGTATCTGTGAGAGGTTTTTGAGAAATGGCACCCTAGTGGGAATTAAAATGCGGCGAGCCTTAATTACAAAAAAACATCCGCGAGTGCGGATGTTTTTTGTATCTTTAGTTTAGAACTGAATTTATTGAAAACTATGCAATGACTACTGATGCCATCTTGCGAGTTACCATTTTGCCGTCGAAGCGAGTCTTGCGCACGGTCTTGTATGCCACCTTTCCATCCTTAACAGAATAGAGAGTATGGTCCTTTCCTACCTTTACATTAGCTCCGGGGACTGTGCGGGTGCCGCGCTGGCGAACGATGATCATGCCTTTGCCGACCTTCTGTCCGTCATGAAGTTTAATGCCGAGATATTTCGGTTGTGAGTCTCGGTTATTTTTGGTTGAACCACCTGATTTTTTTGTTGACATGGTGTATTGGTTATACGTAGTATGTCTAGATAAACTCTAGGTAATAAAGCCAAACTTACGTCTCATGAGACTAACAGATACCCTTAAAAAAATCAATACCACCCTCATATCGATGGGGGATATGCCGAAAGACATATTCGTCTTTTTGGCTATATTGCTTATCGGGGCTGGGGCCTTTATGGTAGGCCGTATTTCGGTGGGGGAAGCAGAGCGTAAAAATGAGCTGAGAATAGTGGCACCAAGTAACTTGTCGCCAATTGCCGAACAAGCACAGTTTGAGACAAATTCAAGCTCAACAATAAACGTATTCGCGACATCAGGAAGCACTTCATTCAGATCTTTTAATTCACGCAATAAAGCCACCAATTCAGATGCAAAAAGCGGAATTTATGTTGGATCTAAGAATGGTAGGGTATATCATTTGCCAACGTGCCCTGGTGCAAAAAGAATAAAAGATGAAAATAAAGTGTGGTTCAAAGACAAGCAAGACGCAGAAACACGTGGATATAAACCCTCAGCTAATTGCAGAGGAATTTAGTTTTGGTTAAATTCATAAGATATTCACAATGCAATTTAATTGCGTTTGACATATCCATTTTTGCAACATATACTAACTATCCAAACAGTTAATCGCATTTTTCGACGCCAAAAAAACAAAATCTTACTCATCTCGCACGCGAGAATAATTTAATTCTATGAAGAAATATACTAAAAAAGTCATTCACTCACCAATTGAAAATACTCTTCAAGTTATTGGGAGCAAATGGGCTGTGCTCATCATTCGTGAACTGATGGAGGGGACACGTCGCTTCAGTGAGCTCGAAAAGTCGCTTACCGGCATCAGCCCTCGCACGCTATCGCTTCGTCTCGCAAGCATGGAAGAGAGCGGCATCGTTCTGCGCAAAGTATATCCCGAAGTACCACCACGAGTTGAGTACACGCTTTCACCGCTCGGAAGAACTCTCGAACCAGTCCTTAAAACAATGAACAACTGGGGTACGACGTTCGCAAAGAAGTAGATCCCGATCCATTAAAAAGGCCGACACGACTGTGTCGCCTTTTTTATAATTTCTGCTATACTCGAGCTTACTCTATTGGCAACAGTACGAGTATGCGGCTAATGTTCTAAAGTTAAAATAATGGGGTTATCGATGGTGTGAAAGATGACAAAGGGAACCCATGTCTGCATGGGAAGTCATGTCGCAAGACTCATTGAGAGCTTTTGTCCTCAAAAGATCTCAATGAGTGGACAGCTCCTGTAGGGAGAGCGTCGGCAGCGTTTTAAAATCAAATAGATATCGGGCTATCGGATAGTGGTAGTCTACGTGCATGGGGTGTGAGACATGACAAAGGGAACCCATGTCTGCATGGGAAGTCATGTCGCAAGACTCATTGAGAGCTTTTGTCTTCAAAAGATCCAATGAGTGGACAGCTCCTGTTAGGGAGAGCGTCGGCAGCGTTTTAAAATCAAATAGATATCGGGCTATCGGATAGTGGTAGTCTACGTGCATGGGGTGCACGCGGCGGCAGTTCGATTCTGCCTAGCCCGACCACAAGAGAATTCTATAATCAATGCAAAAACGTTTATTCATATCGCTCCCAGTAGACGATAACTGGAAGAAAATCTTCGAGGAGAGCTTAAAGGATATAGCTCTAAGCGAGTGGCTTCGAATTACTCCATCGAATGATCTCCACGTGACGCTATTTTTTCTTGGCAATGTCGAAGAAGAATTGATACCTGAAATTGAGGACGCACTAACAGA
Source organism: bacterium (assembly GCA_043742365.1). GTDB lineage: Bacteria > Patescibacteriota > Minisyncoccia > Phycocordibacterales > UBA6899 > MHLP01. The sequence goes on from JAYTYM010000111.1 coordinate 5,909, forward strand.
TATTGCTTCGATACAAAATGATTTTACGCTGTCGTTAAACAAAATTCTCTTAGCTCCTGAAGGGGAGAGGCCTACGATGATTTGGGCAAGGCTAGGTGATGATATGCAGTTCAAGATATTGGCCGGTAGAGTCAGAGAGGAGCTTACCTACATCTTGGGCTCCACAGAAGAGCCAGAACAAATAGCACACGTAACATTGGCACGCTTTAACAAGCAAGCAGTTCTACCCAAAGAGCTCGCACCAATTATAAAAAGTGGGCATGAGGGTAAAAAACTACAAGTGAGCTCGATGAAGCTTGTCGAGTCGAAAATGACAAAGAATGGTGCAGTCCTGGTAGAAATATCGACTTTTGCTTTCGGTATGCAATCTGGCGAGTTGGGTTAATCGCACGAGGTCCGTGAAGCACTCGCAGCATTTAAGATTCACACATTAATAAAGCAAAAGTACTCTTGGGAAAGAATGGCCAAAACACCCAATAGTTTTGGCTGTTAATTTTACACTTAGTGTGTTAAAACTCTCTAGGATATGATACGGGGGTTAAAATGAAATCAAAGAAGAAATTGCTAGTTACAGCGGTAGTTACTAAAGATCGAATTCATCCCACATCAGTTCCGGGGTTCTCGACTGATAATTTCGCCCTTGGGGTGTTGATTGGCAGAATGCGCTATGACAAGATCCTTGATGTACTCGAGGGGCTGAAGTCTGAAATTGATTCTCAAGCCAAAAAAGATCACGAACGTAAGCGTAACCAGCTTTCTGGTCACCTGACACTACTCTCAGGGGAAATTATGAAAGTCATCATTTCACTCGAAAAGATATTCAAACTTTGTAAGCCATACTTGCTGTCAGAAATGAAGTGCGATAAGCCCAACAAGCACACCCAATAGCACACTAGGGAACAAGCCTGGGCGCAGCATCAGCGCTCAGTTACTTTTTAACTATACGTCGTACAATATATCTTTTACGACGTATCAAGTTCAAAATAGCCTTATTCTTATTCACATCCATAAATGCAATTTTCCTCAACATTCATTGGTTGCTTATTCCCTCACTCCACTACAACGACTCAATCACTTCTTAATCTCGCGTCAAACTACTTATTATTTTTATATAATAATCCTTCCCTAATCGTTAAATATTTGTAATATGACGCATTAAATCCCCCCATAAGTTACGTCGTACAATATAAGGATTACATTATCTACCAAAGGCACCAAAACCTTCTTTAGGCAGATTTTAGCTTTGCTATTGCATCCTCAAGCGTCGCTTCTTGAGGCACGCCGTAACGCTCACAGACGATATCGACGTTACCTTTACGCCAAAAGCCGCCTGGACAGACCACCAGCATTTTATGAGTTCCTTCAAAAAGCCCTAATTCCATTAAGCTTATCGGTGATTTCGTAGCGGGATCAAGATACATGAGGATCTTGTCGGCTATTTCTTGCGCATTTAGTTCCCACTCGACTTGCTTACGAAATTGAGGGTCATCTTTGCTTTGCTTCCATGACGAATCCCAGCTCGCGCGTCTTGGGTTAAGAACTATCCAGTCAGTACCCACAAGCTGCTCCACTGCAAGCTTTTGCCAATTATCAGCCTTGTCCATTTCTATACTTCCAGCCAAAAATAAATACTTTGATCTTTCGGTTCGCAAAGGAATACTATCAGGGGCTTTTATTTCTATCATCTTGGTATTGATGACTTACGGCTTACTGCTAGTTGCAGTACTTGTAGCAGATGTAGAGATGCCCTTTGATGCAAGCCATGTTGGTACGCCACTTTTATCAACAACAGCTCTTACGTCAACATTATAATAATATGCCAGTCCAGCAAACAGTACAAAAGCAAAAATAATTCG
>JAYTYM010000112.1:0-3206 GCA_043742365.1 bacterium
GGGAGATGTGGAGTCTGCTCATTCCGAGAACAATCCAAGTGACACAGCAATGACAGAACTTTCTGATGAAGAATTAGCGAGTGAGGCAGATGTGCTCGAAGCTGACATAACGGAAGAAGACCAAGCTGGAGGTAACTTTGACGATGAAGCATTACAAGAACATCGCGAAGAAGATAAAATAGGGCTATGAGCAAAGTAAGTCAGTTTCAGATCTTCCTTCTTGTGCTTACCATCGGATTCCTCACAGGTCCGCGGGTACTCCTCGCACTTTCAAAAATTGGCATTGGTACTGATATTGCGTCATCGCCAAACGCTTCGCAAGTCGTCGCAGTTGGTGATTCTGATATTAAATTGTCCGACGTAAAACCTGCAATGGTTGCTGCCAAAAGCCCTTACGACATGATTACACTAAATGCTAAGAGTGTGTATGTGTGGGATATAAACGCGCACAAAAAGCTCTATGGTAAAAACGAAGAGAAGCAATTACCGCTCGCATCCGTAACAAAAATGATGATGGCTCTTGTCGCAGTCGAGCTTCTGCCAACCGATACAAAAATAACAATTAGTTCAATTGACCTCGAGTTAGAGGGTGATAGTGGTCTATTTCCGGGGGAAAAATGGGCGCTTGCAGATCTTCTTAAATTCACTCTTATCTCCTCGTCAAACGATGGCGCAAGCGCAATCGCGAGTGTTGCTGGTGCGACACTACTACGTGAGGCGAGCTCTTCCGATCCGTTCCTGAACAAGCAACTGTTCATAGAAAAGATGAATGAAAAGGCGGAGGCTATTGGGCTTACAAACACGCATTTTTCTAACGAAAGTGGTCTCGATGTCGACAGTGTCACAAGTGGTGCATATGGATCAACGCGTGATATGGCCATGTTATTTCAGTATATTTTCAAAAAGCATTCTGAGCTTTTTACCTCCACGACATACAAGAAAATAGACCTAACATCACTTAGCAAAGTCACGCACCATGTGGCAAACACAAACGAGGGCGTTGCGCAGGTGACAGGACTCATTGGTTCAAAAACCGGTTATACCGATCTTGCGGGAGGCAATCTTGTCGTTGTGGTTGATATCGGTGTCGATCATCCTGTTGTCATCGCAGTCCTCGGCTCAACGCGCGAAGGCCGCTTTACTGACGTTGCTCAATTGATTAATGCCACGGTGAGCGAGATCACAAAATCTGAAAATTCATCCGACAAAACACCACAACCCTAATCACACTTCAATCATTTTGTTTTATTTCCTCTCACTTTAAATTCTTTTTCTTTTCATATGATCACCGACGTAATCAAGATTCTTGCTCCCTCAGCACTGGCTTTCATTGTGGGAATTGTGATCACGCCCTTTGTGACTGGTTTCTTGTATAAGCATAAGATGTGGAAGACATCGAGCGTCAAAAAGACCATTGATGGACAAGCAGCCACGATCTCAAGCAAACTGCATAATGACGAAGAAAGAAAAACTCCTCGAATGGGAGGTATTGTCGTCTGGGGGAGCGTGCTCATAACCGTGCTCATCTTATGGCTGTTGTCAGTATTCTTTCCAAACGCAGCTACTGGCAAATTGAACTTCCTTTCACGCAATCAAACTTGGCTGCCGCTTTTCATCTTGATTGCAGGAGCCCTGTGCGGGCTAGTAGATGACTATCTGGTCTGTCGCGATCAAGGAACATACAAAGGCGGGGGACTTTCGCTAAAGACAAGGCTTATTTTTGTCTTTCTACTTGGGCTACTTGGAGCGTGGTGGTTTTATTCGAAACTCGATATGGACTACATACACATACCATTTTGGGGCGATCTGCATTTGGGAATATTGTTTGTACCCATCTTCATTCTCTTCATCATCGGCATCTACTCAGGCGGCATCATCGATGGTGTTGATGGACTGTCGGGAGGAGTATTCGCCATCATTTATTCCGCATATGCCATCATTGCGTTCGCGCACGGACAGATAGACCTAGCAGCATACGCGTCTGTGGTCGTGGGAGGACTCTTGGCATTCCTGTGGTTCAATATTCCACCCGCACGTTTCTTTAATTCTGAAACAGGAACAATGGCCCTGACGACCTCGCTCGTCATCGTCGCGTTTCTTACAAAAGCAGTCATTCCGCTTTTTATCATCGCATTCCTCCTTATTGCCACAAGCGCATCAAGTATCATTCAGATATATTCAAAAAAATATTTAGGCAAGAAATTTTTTATCGTTGCACCCCTTCACAATCATTTCCAGGCGCTCGGCTGGCCGGCATATAAGGTGACTATGCGTTATTGGGTGTTCGGAATGATGCTCGCAGTTGTCGGTGTTATCGTCGCACTGGTAGGTTAAAAATCCGCTTTTTGGCTTTCCACAGAGCCATTTTTGCGATTAGGCGGTATAATAGTCTCAATGCACCGCGGAGTAGATAGAATATTTCTCACCATCGTCATCCTGCTACTTATCGTAGGATTTCTTATTTTTATCTCCGCCTCACTTGGAACCTTAGCGAGTAATCAGTCTAAGTTCATCAACCTTCTCGTTGGACAGCTTGGATTAGGTCTCGCTTTAGGTAGCGCAGCAATGTACGGACTTTCTCGACTAAAATATCAGTTTTGGCGCAAGCAGGCGTTCTGGATCTTCCTCGGTTCTATCATTCTTTCAGTACTCGTATTTGTGCCACATGTAGGTATGGCACACGGTGGAGCGAGGCGTTGGGTCAACCTTGGAATCACCACGTTTCAACCTGGAGAGATACTAAAGTTCGGCATGATAGTCTATCTTGCGACATGGTTCACGTTCGTTCAAAAGCGAATCCAATCGCCAATGTTTGGCTTCTACCCACTTATGGGCATGATGGGTATTGCGGGTGGACTTCTGCTCGCTCAGCCTGATACAGGAACGTTTCTTATTGCGGTTTCAGCTGGAGCCGCAATGTATATCGCGGCAGGAGCACGTTGGCGCGATCTCGCAATTCTATTTTTGCTGAGTATAGTTTTCCTTGCGGGTGTCGCGATTTGGAAGCCATACGTTCGTGAGCGAATTACCACCCTCATCCACCATCATGATGCGCAAGGTTCTGGATATCAGGTAAGACAGTCGCTTATTGCCATCGGAAATGGTGGAATTTTTGGCAAAGGTTTTGGACAAAGTATACAAAAGTTCAGTTATCTTCCAGAAGCGCAAGGGGACTCAATTTTCGCCGTAGCCGGGGAGGAGTTCGG
>JAYTYM010000113.1:0-5021 GCA_043742365.1 bacterium
CGACAATATTCGCATCTACAAGCACCGAGACCATTCGGTGTAAACAAGCCCGAGCGCCATGCGCTCGGTTTTTAATACCATGATTCTTCATGTTACAATTTCCCCATGCCCCCATATCAACATAATGCTCAAGATGGAAATTCTGCCGCAGATGCCGCAAAGCGAATACACGATGAGCAGACAAAGCTTCATCTTGAGAATAGACTCCGTATCTTAAAAAATCAGGTTTTGGATAAGACCCGCATCCTCCATGATATTGACCGAGACACACAAGCACTCGACATAGAACTCCACAGATTAGAACAAGAAGATAAGCGTTTGACTGAAGAAGTAAGGCGCATGTCTCTTGATGTAAAGTCAGACGAAGGAGCGTCAAAACAATCCGAGTCAGGACTGCGAGAGACCAATCAGACGCTGCAACGCAAAGAGGATGATATGCGCAAGCTCGAAAGAGATATTGAGCGTTTGCGGGTCCAAATAACCGAGAAAGAGGGGGAAATAGCTTTTGTAAAGCAAGAAGTAAGTAAGCTCATGAAAGAAAAGGAGGATTTTCGTCGTGCGCATGAACTTGAGCACTTTACGATGAAGTCAGAGAATGAACATGTACGCGAACGGCAAGTAAGGCTGACGCTCTTGGGGCAAGAGGTAAAGCGCAAGGAGAACGAAGTCGCACACAAGCAGCAAATGCATCAGGAGCTGAAGCGCGATGTCAGTTTCAAAGAACAAGAAATAATGCAGGTCGAGGCAGAACTGGGTCGGATGCACTAGCATCTCTATAAAATATCTTACAAGGAAGATACGCACACGTTGCTGTCTTTTGCTGTATGAATATAGAAGTCCTTCTGATACGATTAAAGTGAAGATTCTATATGCGTGAGAGTAATGCAGATAACATGGTCATTGGTTTTGATCTCGATGGGGTCATTTTTGACCACACACAAAACAAGATCCGCATCGCCTCACGCTATGGATACGAACTCACACCCGAAGACACGCATGCTGAGGTCATGGGTGCACTTTTTCCACCTGAGATATATCGCGAGATAAAATCACAGCTCTACGATGAAGCAGACGGCAATCTTGCTGCACCACTTATGTCTGGTGCGTTTGCAGGTCTCGCCACACTAAAGGAAAAGGGAATACCATATTTTCTTGTGTCCTTGCAAAAAAATCCCATGCACGCCATGCATCTTATCGAGCTGCATGGACTATGGGGAGAATATTTCACCCCGGAAAATACGTATTTCGTTAAAAATGCAGAAGAGAAACATCAGGCCGCAAAAGCGCTAAACGTAAGTCATTTTATTGACGACGAGCCGAACATTCTTGAGGTCATGACGACTATCGACAATAGGGTTCTTTTTGACACCCGAGATCTATTTTCAGAAAAAACCGAGTATCAAAGGGTCAAAGACTGGGGAGAGCTCGGAAAAGTGCTGGGAATCACCCATGTGTGACAAATGTGGGTAAGTCTGTTGGTAATATGTGCACAACGCTAGTGTTATAAAAAAGCCGCTCACTGCTGAGCGGCGGGGTTGATGGGTGGCTTGATCAGCTGGCCATGGTGTTCGAGAACGACCGTGCAAAGCCGATGAGTCCGAGAGCCATCGGATAGGCCATTGCGAAGACTCCTGTGCCGATAAATACGTAACCGACGATGAGCATGATTTTCTCCGAGAACTGTTTGGGGGAATCCATCATTGTGCAACTCCATCAGAAGAATTGCAAGGGAAGCTGTGATCTTCCTCTAGTATATTACCTTATTTATATAAATTTGTCAAGTAAAATCGATACATTATTGTCCTGTGTATAAGCTGTGGAGAAATTAGCCTAAAATAGGCCTTTAAATATTGACGTTTTTCTCCCATCTGGTATCCTAGCTTGACGTTGCAAATTGTATGTTTTTTGTTTGTCTCGAGCTACGTGACAAACGGAGGAAAACTAAGCAAAAGCACGTGGAATAACGTTATACGATCTTCTCGTATAACCTCTTGTTTATTAGCATTTTTAATTAATAATCAAAAAAAATATGGCAGAAGCTCAAATTTTTGATCGTTCGAAACCGCATGTGAACGTCGGTACCATAGGTCACGTTGACCACGGAAAGACGACGCTTACCGCTGCGATACTACACGTGCTCCACATGGCCGGTAACAAGGTCAAGCTTAAAGGAGTTAATGAGATCGACTCGGCTCCTGAGGAGCGCGAGCGCGGTATTACAATTGCACTCTCGCACAATGAGTACGAGACTAACGCTCGTCACTACGCACACATCGATGCTCCAGGACATGCGGACTATATCAAGAACATGATCACCGGTGCCGCTCAGATGGACGGCGCGATCATCGTTGTTGCCGCAACTGACGGTGTTATGCCTCAGACACGTGAGCACATTCTTCTTGCAAAGCAGGTTGGAGTGCCAAAGATCGTTGTTTTCCTGAATAAGGTAGACATGGTTGATGACCAAGATCTCGTTGAGCTCGTCGAGGAAGAGGTTCGTGAACTTCTCACCAAGCAGGGTTTTGACGGAAAGGAATGTCCTGTAATTCGTGGTTCAGCGCTCAAGGCTCTTGAGGCAAAGACCATTGATGATGAGTGGGCAAAAAAGATCCTCGAACTCACCAACGCCATCGATACGTATATCCCTGTACCAATTCGTGATACAGATAAGCCCTTCCTTATGCCCGTTGAAGATATCTTCTCGATCGAAGGACGCGGTACGGTCGCAACAGGCCGCATTGAGCGCGGTGTCGTAAGGGTAGGTCAGGAAATTGAAGTCGTTGGTTTCACCAAGACTGCAAAGACAACCGTTACCGGTATCGAAATGTTCAACAAGTCACTCCAAGAGGGAATGGCAGGTGACAACGCCGGTATCCTTATTCGCGGCATCAAGAAGGAGGATATCACTCGCGGACAGGTACTCGCAGCAGTCGGCTCTGTTTTGCCTCATACTGAGTTTGAGTCAGAAGTCTATATTCTTTCAAAAGAAGAAGGTGGACGCCACACTCCATTCTTTACAGGTTACAAGCCTCAGTTCTATATCCGCACAACGGATGTAACTGGTGAAGTGTCTCTTAAGGAAGGAGTTGAAATGGTTATGCCAGGTGACACCGTCACGTTCAAGGTTAAGCTCATCGCGCCGGTCGCACTCGAGGAGCAGATGCACTTTGCTATCCGCGAGGGTGGTAAGACTGTAGGTGCAGGTGTCGTTACCAAAGTTGTCGCATAAACGACTCTCATTAAGAGCCATCCCATTGCTAATTGAAAGCCATGACCACTACAACGGAACCCAAAAAAACAGGAGCAAAAAAAGTTGAAGGCATTCAGAAGCTTCGCATCCGCGTACGCGCATATGAGTACAAGATCTTAGACGCATCCGTGCGTCAGATCATGGACACTGCGCTTCGCTACGATGCCAAGATCTTAGGCCCCATCCCGCTTCCTACGCAGATCACGAAGTACACCGTGAATCGCTCAACCTTCATCTATAAAGATGCACGTGAGCAATTCGAAATGCGCATCCACAAGCGCCTTATCGATATCCTTTCACCTACTCCAAAGATCATTGAAGCTTTGACGAATTTGACATTACCATCAGGCGTCAATATCGACGTTAAGATGATGTAGTTTTTACGAGGCCAAATTCGCGCCCTGAAAGACTGGGCTACGTGTGCGAGTTCGGAGGATGTACTTCTGTGTACACCCTCTCGAACACCGCACACTTGCCGCACTTTCACTGCATCGAATTTTTCACCCGTAAAAATAGTGTATTCTCAAGTTCTTCACTTTAACCGAAATATATGACACAGCAGTAATGTTGTGTGATTTCGGTTATTGCGTAATGATCTCTTGTTCCGTAGTACAGTACTAGATTATGGCTTAAATAAAGCGATTCCAGAACAAAAATATGAAATTCCTATTAGCAACAAAACAAGAGATGACGCAGTACTTCTCCGAAGACGGAAAGTGCACCGCGGCTACGCTTCTTTCTGCAGGTCCGATCACAGTGACGGCACTTCGCAACATGGAACGCGACGGCTACCAAGCGGTTCAGTTCGGTTTTGGCACACAGCTTCCAAAGCGTGTGAACAAGCCGCAACTCGGCGCCCTCAAAGAGCTCGGTGTATTCCGCTACATGCGCGAATATCGTCCGAAAGACGAAAAAGGCGAAGGTATGAGCGAGATGAAGGTTGGCGACAAACTCACCGTCGAGGCATTTGCCCCAGGTGATGATGTTACTGTTACCGGAACCTCAAAGGGTAAGGGCTTTCAGGGTGTGGTCAAGCGCCATGGTTTCCACGGAGGAGATCGTACGCACGGACAGAAGCACTCAGAGCGCGAACCAGGGTCCATCGGCTCGACAGGACAGCAGAAAGTATCGAAAGGTACGCGCATGGCAGGACGTATGGGTTCTGATACCGTTACGATAAAAGGACTCAAAGTGCTCGCTATCGATCCAACCAACAACTTACTTCTCGTGTCGGGAGCGATCCCGGGTCGCCGCGGGACGCTGATCGAGATTAAGGCTACGAATGCATAGGCTTATGACTACAAAAGAAACCAAAGTAAAGACAAAAAAGTCTGTGAATCTCGAAGCAACGGTATTCGGAACTGACGGAAAGAAGTCGGGTTCGATAACCTTGCGCGAAGATGTGTTCGGCCTTCACTGGAATGCGGACCTTGTGCACCAAGTTGTCGTCGCAATGCAGGCGAACGCTCGCCAACCTATTGCGCACACCAAGGACCGTTCAGAGGTACGCGGAGGTGGAAAGAAGCCATGGGCACAGAAGGGAACAGGCCGTGCTCGTCATGGATCATCCCGCTCACCTATTTGGCGCCACGGTGGTGTTACACATGGACCACGCAATGACAAGGACTATTCTCAGAAGATCAACCGCAAGATGAAGGTTAAGGCACTCTATACCGTCCTCTCGAAGAAATTCCAAGATGGTGAGGTGTTGTTCATCTCGAACCTTTCGCTTAAGGAGCCAAAGACCAAAGATGCGCGCGCAATGCTTACC
>JAYTYM010000114.1:0-5466 GCA_043742365.1 bacterium
TTTCCTATGTGACTTAGGCGCTTTTATCTTTGGCGGGACATGGTAGTATCTTTAAATGGCTAAGTTAAAGACTGCGGAGGAAATCGAGGCATTGCGTGAGTCAGGCAAGCGCTTGGGCAGTATTCTTCAGGCGGTAAAAGCAGAAATAAAAGCGGGGGTCACTACGGGTTATTTGGACGAAGTGGCTGAGCGACTGATACGCGAAGGTGGTGATACTCCGCCATTTTTAAATTACACTCCACATGGTGCACGGCAGCCTTTTCCCGCGTCACTTTGTGTATCTATTAACGATGAGATAGTGCACGGTATCCCAAGCGACAGGGTCATTAAAGATGGCGATCTGGTAAGCATCGATCTTGGAGTCGAGCACAAAGGCATGATCACCGATGCAGCACTCACCGTAGCTGTCGGAGATGTTCCTGAGCAACTCAAGACGCTTATCGCTGAGACAGAGCGCGCTCTTTATGCGGGCATTAAAGCTGCACGCGCAGGAGGTCACATCGGCGACATTGGTGCTGCGATTGAACGTATCGGACTATCGAAGGGTTATGGTCTCGTGCGTGAACTTGGCGGTCATGGTGTAGGGCATAAGGTACACGAAGATCCGTATGTGCCGAATTATGGCAAAAAGGGTAACGGTCCGATATTAAAAGCGGGGATGGTTATCGCTATTGAACCGATGTTTATGCTTGGCTCTGAAGATATACGCATGATGCCCGACGGCTACACGATAGTCACAGAAGATGGCTCAATGTCTGCGCATTTTGAACACACTATTGTAATTACCGAAAAAGGCTCAGAAATAGTCACCCAGTGATATTTTGGGGCGAGTACTCCCGTGCAAAGCACGTTATAATAGAAGAGATGGTATCAGAGTCAAAAATTGAGATTGGTAGAGCAATGACGGACGTGCTCGCCTTTCTTCGTGCAACTGAGCTCGAAGATGATTCGCGTGAGCGAAGCGAAGAAAGCGCGCCATTTTTTTTGAGTCAGATCTCTGACCAAGCGGGAATAGTCTACGAAAAGATCCGCAACGCGGTCGACAACAAAGAAGAGCATTTTCTGCGACGTTATGCCATAAGAAGAATAGCAAAACGCATTATGTGGTTCTCTGATGATCCTCAGGTCATCACGCAAGGACTTTTGCAGGATCTCTATCGCGGTCACTATCTTTCTAAGGCGAGCGTCACACGCCACCGCGAAGAAGATGTCCGCCGTACGATATCAGCCTTTCTCCTGCTTTCAGGCGCAATAGAAGCAAGTGTCTCGGTTCCTGAGTTCTTGAGGTTACGCAAATATCTTCTCGATATCGTGGCCGGTGCTATCGAAGATCGTCTCTATCTGACTCACAACGAAGAGGCATCTGTGCGCTTACTCGCACGTATTACCGACGACACGCTTGTTACGGCTGGCATGACGCTTGATAAAACTTCGCGTGAGCTTGTTGTCTATGCCACCGCGTGGCGCTCACTCTTTGCCGCAGACAGCGCACTACTTTTATATAAATTATGGCTTGTACACTATCCAAATTGGGAAAACGCAGATACTGAGACCCTCACGCAGCTCGCTCTGGTGTTTCCAGATTTTATAACCAGTGCACAGAGCATTATTGAACACGACCTCGGCAAGCGCTTGCAGCCCCGCTTGCGCAACTATTCCATTGCAGTCACCGTGCTTTATGAGCTGCTCGAGCATTATGATACAGGTGTCGAAACCCTCATTACCAATCGTGCGGATTTTGAAGCACGCATCCGAGCGGTGATTGTCGAAAAGTATAAACAAGATGTTTCGCGCGCGTCCCGTCGGGCGTGGCAAGCGATCATTTATATCTTTGCTACGAAGACACTGCTCGCCGTCATAGTTGAGTCGCTCTATTTGTCGGTGTGGAAGGCGAGCATCAACTATGTCGCAGTCGCAACGAACATTCTCTTTCATCCTACAATGCTCTTCATGCTCACCTCGGGACTTTTATTGCCAGAGAAGCAAAACACCGATCGCCTGACCCTCTTAGTCAAAGACATCGTCTATGGAGGGCCGCTTCCGCAAATTGCCCTTACGCCAAAGCGTTTTGGTATTATTTCCGACATCGCACTTGGTCTGTACGTCGCAGTGCTTGGCGCAACGTTTGCTTGGATAACTTGGACATTGCTTAGTCTGGGATTTCATTATATCGATATCGGATTCTTCCTCCTCTTCCTCGCACTCGTGCTGTATTTTGGATTCCGTATACGCTATGCCGCGCGCAGAATGGAGCTTACGGGCGCACGCGAAGGTTTCCTGCGCTCACTCGCAGAGTTGCTCATGCTTCCAATAGTTTCCGTCGGCAGATGGCTTGTTGTGCGTTTCGAACGCCTCAATCTCATTGCCATTTTCATGGACTTCTTTATCGAGATCCCGCTCAAGCTTATATTGCAATTCTTCGACACGTTCTCCTCGGTACTCAAGGAAAAGAAAGACGAGATATATTCTTAATGTAATTCGGTTTACACTTTAAAATAAGACCGATAGGATAGGTGTGTGAGTGAACGTATTGAAACAGAATTCGTAAGTGTAGGCTCGGGTACTTCATCTTTTGTTGAATCGACTACTTATGATGTACCTGCGCACTTGGCGGCACCCGAGCAATCCTACTCTTTGGCAGACGAAGCACGGCCAGAAATGAGTTACGCTGAACGTGAACAGGGACTCCAGGGCCGCATTCGCACAAGCGTTTCGTATCTGGAATCAAGATTTCGAGAAGTGGCGCAAGTTGCAGGCACGGCCCTCGTACTAGGGATGAGTAATCCTGCTTTCGCTGAGACACCAGTCTCATCTTTACCTCTCACAACGGAAACAAAAACAGAGAGCACTGAAAGCCTGCCTCTTCCTACATATGCTGAAGCAAAAGCACGCTTACGCGCGTCCATACTTACAGCCCCCACAGAAGAAGTGGGTTATTTTGTGCGCACAAAACCCGATCAACCGATGCAGACAGTAATGCTCAAGAGGGGCGACAGTGTCTCGGTCGTGACTTCCAAGGATGAATTTTCACAAGTAAAAGCACTTATTGCATCACGGCAAGCGGATGTGGAAATGGTCCACACCCATCCCTTGTCCGCGATAGAAGGGGTCGGGCATATCAGCCACGAAGAAGCAGAAAAAGTTCGAAGCGGTGAGCGCGCACATTTTTCGTTCGCGCCCTCAAGCCCTGATTGGATGATGCTTGTTTCTGATGATGATATCTATGACTACCCTCCGGGGCAATGGTCCAATCGTGTCATCGATACGGCCGGTGAGTGGGAATATGGTATTAGCGACAGTAGTGCACCGTTTATTCGTAGTTTGCGAAGTTTTTCAAAAGAGGCCAGTAATTTAGAGCAAGTTGGTTACAGCCAGGAAGAGAAAGCCTATATTGAAAAGCTCAATGAAGAGCAAAAAGAATCCTTCTTCGTTGTTCAAGAGTTAAGCAAAAGACAGTTTGCCGATCCGATAGCAACTAACATCATGTCAAAGTTAAGTCGACATCTCGATCGCTCTGCGAAGAAAAGTGAGGTCTCCGAAGAAGATCTAAAAAAATTTTCTGAGCTTTGTGAACCTTTTGATACCAATATGGGAAGCAGCGAGCGCGACCGAAAGATAGTTCGCATGCAAGAGCTCGCAACGTCGCTTGGCTTTCATATTCGCTATACTCCTAATGTCGATGTGCCAGAGTCACGCGACTCGCAAAAGAAATAATGATACGATTTCACCCAACACTTCCCTGTATATATCCTCCGTGTTTTTCTCCTGATATACTACAACAAGTATGGAAAATGTAGCAGCTCCCAGAGAATATAATGAATCGCAAAAATTTTCTTCTCCCGAAGAAGAGTTGAAGTATCTGCGTGAGCAGGTCGCACACAAAGAGAGTGCGATGTGGCAAGAGCAGACTGTGCCGGCAAACAAGACGGAGGCGGCAATATCGGCGACCATCACCGAATACGGAAAGCAGGTCCCTGAAACGAAACTCGAAGAACACCTCCTTGTTGAGAATCCACAATTTGAAACGGTGGTCGAGCATATCAGCTCACTTCCTCATCGCGAAAAAATGCGTGAGATCTATCAGGTGCTCGCAGAGAAGGGAGTACTTTCTGCTATCAAGTTGACCCAAGCTCTTGGCAACCCACACATCGAAGATGATTTTCATCGCGTACTCGTTGAGTATGTGCGAACCGGAGCCATTGTTCCCGGACTTGAAAAAGAGCGCGATCTGTCGATGCTTCTACATATGGTCGTATATGAGGTCACACTGCCATTCGCCGGCATGCAGGAAGGGGAGAAGGTGCTGTCGTTTAAAGATGTCATCTTAGAAATGGAGCGCTTCTATGTCGGCATGATACCGCTTGAGGGCGCATCAAAATCACAATACGGTCATTTCTCTCTTGAGCTTGTGCTTTCTAATTTCTCAAATGACATCGTCTTCTACATTTCGGTCGAGGAGCACATGAAGGATCTTTTTGTGAAGCAGATTTTGGGTGCGTTCCCAACAGCCAAGATAGAAGAGCATCCCGGAGACTACAATATCTTCAATGAATTCGGTGCTTCGGTTGGCTCATACGCAGAGGTGACCAACCGCTTCGTCTATCCTATAAAGATGTCTGATGAAAGTGAGCAGGACCCTTTTGCCGTTATTCTCAACTCATTTACCAAGATCGAGCGTGATGGTGAAGGTGCAGCGCTACAGTTAATAATTTCTCCTGACTCTGACCGTGTGGTTAATAAGGTTAAACATGCGTTAGGTCAGATAAAGCAGGGCGTGCCGGTCAAGCGCGCGACGGATATCCCGCTCTCCGCAGGAGGAGTAATTGTGAAGACCTTCAGCGAGTTTTTTAATACACAAGTAAAAAGCCAGAAGAAAGTCAGCACGCCGGACGCCAAAGAAGCCGATTCCGCACAGAAAGCAACTGCCTTGATGGAAGAAAAGATCCAGTCCCCACTTTTGATCGCCAATCTCCGCCTTGTCGTTTCTGCGCCAACGCGTGAGCGGGCAGAGGCGATACGGCTTTCCATCGAATCAGCCTTCAATCAATTCGCGCGCCCACAAGCAAACGGCATAAAGTTCACACATGCAGATAAGGCACGTTTGTCGACGCTCTTGCACAACTTCACTTATCGCGAAGTCGACGATAACGAGGCGCTTGTATTCAATACAAAGGAGCTCGCAACTCTCTATCATCTTCCCGCCGGCATGTCTCAGAAAGATGCACCACAGCTTAAGACCGTGAAGGCGTCGTCGGCACCTGCACCCTCTGATCTTCCGTATGAGGGAACCCTGCTCGGAATCAATAAATACCGAGGGCAAGAGCGCGAAGTCAGACTGACAAAAGCTGATCGACTGCGTCATTTGTACACAATTGGACAGACCGGTACAGGTAAGTCCGTTTTCCTTAAGAACCTTGCAGTGCAAGACATTCTTGCTGGCAACGGCGTCTGCTTTATTGATCCCCA
>JAYTYM010000115.1:0-12300 GCA_043742365.1 bacterium
TAAAATCTTCCTCGCTCTCGAGGCGCATGCGTGAAGCCTCCTCGTTGGTCGCGCCGCGAGCTGCCGCTTGCATCATCCACACACCGTATTCATGCGTGACAAAGAGAATAGTTTTGCCTTTATACTTGGCATCTACATCATAAAGAAACTCCGCTATGCGCGATTTCATCTCTTCGAGAGTCTCACCGTTCGGTGGGCGTTTATAAAATTTTTCGAGTGTATTCGAGAAGTGACCGCGATACTCCTCTATCGGGCAGCCATTAAAGTCGCCGGTATTTACTTCAGCGATGCGTGCATCAAAGATGACCTGCTCGGGTGTGAGGCCGAATGCTTCGGAGACGAGCTGTGCGGTCTGCTTGGTGCGGAGCACTGGCGAAGCAATGATGAGGTCGATATTTTTGTTTTGACTCTTAAGGAGCGTTTCGAGTTTCTTGGCAGTAGCCTTAACCTCGCTTTCTCCTTTGGCCGTGAGCGGAAATGGATCTTCTGGCTTGTAGCTGACAATACCTTTGGCATTACTCTCTGACTCACCATGGCGCATAACAAAATATGAGTTGCCTGAAGAGAGTTTACCTTTAAGCTCTTCTGCACTGCCTACGACCTCGGTCTTTGCGCATTTGTTGCATTTCCAAACCGGAATAGGCGCACCCCAATAGCGAGTTCGCGATATTGCCCAGTCACGCGCGCCCTCGAGCCACTTACCGAAGCGACCTTCACCCATATGCTCAGGTATCCACGAGATCTCTTTGTTCTCTTCTATAAGACGTGGCTTAAGCTTGATGACATCTACAAACCACGATGAGGCAGCGTAATTAAGGAGAGGCGTATCGCAGCGCCAGCAGTGCGGATAGGAGTGGTTGATATTTTCTTTTGCAAAAAATAGCCCGTGTTCTTGCAAGTACTTAAGCATTGCGATATCAGTGCCCAAGCGGACCTTATCGTCCTCGGACTTTGGCTTTACTGACATTCCCGCAAAATGCTTGACCTCAGGCTTGATCTCACCGTTCATGCTCACGTGCTGAATGAACGGAAGCTTCATTTTCTTTCCGAGTTCCATATCGACTTCACCAAATGCCGGCGCCTCATGCGCAATACCCGTACCATCTTCTGCGGTCACGAAGTCCGCCGCATAAATTTTCCAGCCATTCTCGCGATTCTCAAGCTTTTCATCGGATGCATAGTAGTCAAACAGCGGCTTATATGACTTCCCAACCAGATCTTTGCCTTTTATTGCATCCCCCACGAGGGTCAACTCCATTTTGTTATGCGGAAAGACATGCACGCCGGGTCTTACCTGCTCATACTTTTCAACAATTGCCTTGGCGATATAAGCAAAATATTTTTCTGTTCCAGTGTGCACCTCTACTTTCGCATAATCAATATCCGGATTGACTGCGAGTGCGACATTTCCAGGAAGCGTCCAAGGCGTTGTCGTCCAGGCAATGAGAAAAGTATTCGGCTCATCAACGAGCTCGAATTTCACATATACAGAAATATCTTTCACGTCTTTATAGTTCATGCCCACTTCCGATATTGCGAGCGTCGTCTCGCAGCGCGGACAGACGTGCATGGATTTGAATCCCTCATAGATGAGCTTCTTGTCGTGAAGGGTTTTGAATGCCCACCAGATAGAGTCGGTATAGGTGGCGTCCATTGTCTTGTACTCTTTGTCCATGTCGACCCAGCGGCCCATGCGTGGGACGATAGCGCGCCACTCTTTATCATACGTAAGGACACTTTCGCGCGCTTTTTGATTGAAGTTCTCGATACCATAGTCCTCGATGTCTTTCTTGGTCTTAAACCCAAGCTCTTTCTCGATGAGGTTCTCGATAGGTAATCCGTGGCAATCCCAGCCCCACTCACGTCTCACATAGCGGCCACGCATGGTCTGAAAGCGAGGAACCACGTCTTTAATGGTGCCTGCAAGCAAGTGCCCGTAGTGTGGAAGACCGGTTGCAAATGGTGGACCGTCATAGAAGACGTATGGCTCTTTATCCTTGTTGGCTTCAAGGGTTTTCTCGAAGATGGAGTTGTCTTTCCAGAATTTTTGAATGACTTCTTCGCGCTCGGACACGCTCATCTCCCCCTCTTTGTTGAGACTGCCATTCTGCTGTTTTTTTTCGTCATTTTTATCCATAGTAGCGATTATACTACACCGAGTCGCTTAATTCCGCACTATATTTCTTGTTAGCGGAAGTTACAAAAGGCTTTATTTCACGGTACTATCCGCAAAGAAAGTTCCGTCCATTCTATAGATAAGGAGAGACATATGTTACAGAAACGCATCAGCGCGCTTGGGAGACGCTTGGCATCATTCCTTTCGGGGCCGCACGCCCTGCTCTTTGCTTGCTGCTTTGTCTTTGCGCTCACATTCGGGCTCTCGTTCGTTTGGTCAATCAAAACGATCCAAAGCGGCGAAATGTACCTCGCGTGGTTGCCATTCGTTTTTCTATTCTTTTCTTGGAGCGCCGTCCTCAAAAGACCTGAGTATCTCCTTATGCTCTACCACCGCAGCATTTGGGTGCTCATCAAGAAATGCATCAAGCCACTCAAGGTCGAGAGGCATGATCCAAACAAGCCCCACCTGCGTGACGGACTCATCACCTTGATCCGAGTCGGCTACCTACTCGGAGTGCTGATCTCCTTCTTGGAATTCGTTTAGAACTTCTGATTTTTTTAAAAAAAAACGCGCACTCTCTGAGTGCGCGTTGTTGTTTGTGATTAAAGAGGGGTGCTGACGCGAACAGCTTGTCCACACCCGCAGGACTCGAGGTTATTACCTCGAAGCACAAGAACCTTTCCGAGCGAGTGCTCTTCAAGCACAACTGAGAGGTCAGTGATGCCGACCGGAAGCTTATGCATGTCGCACACGAGGTTTAACCCAGATACCTCGATCAGCGTATCTTCGTCAGGATCGACCTTTGCGTTTGGTGTGAAGAGTGGCTTAAGGTCGGCGCACGCTTTGGTGGGCTTGAGTGAAAGCCGGACAGGTTGAAACTTGTTTTCGCCAGACCAGCCTGCGCCTTCAAAGAATTTGCGGATATGTAGTGCCGCCTCCTCGGTAATGCTGAGCATGATGTCTCCTTAATATAAAAAGATCAATGATAGCTCCAATCTGGAGCAGAAGTTCCTCCATAGCAAACATGACGGATCTATATTCAGCCACATTGACTATATCGGCATTCTATCCGCTTCCGCAAAAAAGAAAAGCCCCCAAGGCGGGGGCAAGACAATTGCAGAGTGAATGCTGTTTATGCGAGGATCCACTCAGAAACGACGCGCTCGACACTCACTGTGAGTGCATCTGGTGTCTCATTGTTATGCACGATCGCGTGCGCATGCGGCTGCAAAAGCTTGATCTGATTTTCGGCTTCAGCACCACGGAATTTTTGGAACTCATCCCATGTCATCGTCGCGTCATCGCTATTCTCTTTGCGATCTTGCATGCGACTGAATGCAACTTTGGGGTCGCACTCAAGATACAGCAGTCGGAAACGCGGCGCATAGAGCGGGTCACGCAACAGTGTGCCGATATCGACAAACCTGCGTACACCTTCAATAATGCCTGAAATGGGTGATGGGCTGTGCATCTTTTCGATACGCGAAGCGATGGCGCGCTCAAGAATGTTCTCAGCAAAGATACTGCGCAGTGAAGTGGAAAGATCTTGCAGATGCTTGCGATCTAATTCGACACGAAAAAAATGTTTTCCGCCCCAATGCTCAGTCAACCAAAATGCGAATGCAGCAACTGCGTGCGCGGCCGTGGTGCGATCGAGTACTTGAGGATAAAAGATATCCTGAAGCACATGCGCGAGTTGCGTGTGTCGGGCCGGAAAGATGACCTGATGACCGACGAGCTCTCGCTTTACCCATAGCACGAACTCGCGCAGTGAGTCAGAATAACGCGCAGATGGCGTACCAGGGTAACGACGCTTGATGATGTCTGCGACCGTTGATTTCCCCGACAAAAATTCTCCGGTAACCCCTATCATAAGGCCCTGCATGACCAACTCCTTCACCATAAGAAAAACTATCTTCGCTCATGGTAAGGGATTTTGAAAGTCAAACAAGTTGACCATACAATTAATGCAGGTTGGAATCAATCGCAGAAAGACCGCGAAATCATTTACCGAATTCGCCAATATTGAGATTCTTCATATAACCCGTTTCATTCCAAGTTTTTACACCCTCCATTTCAGCTATTTCAAGATGCAAGTCATGCTGCGTCTTTAGGAGATGGGTGTATTCAACGCCATGTCTCTTTTCTTGCATGAATAATTTATAGCTGTGAAAGCGGTAAAAAAATCCAACGATGAGAAAATTTGCTATCAGGGTGATGACAACAAGTATCGTCAAGCCATTCAATTGAAGTACTTCTTTTCTCTCACTCATATGATCATTTTTTAGTACTATTAGTGGTTGATGAGGAGGTTGATTGAGTTGTGCTCCCAGTTGTACTCGCAGTTGAGCTCGCCATTTGGGCCTTAAGTTGGTCGCGATAGACGTTGAGGCGGGCAATGTCGTTTTTTACGACGAGTGACTCCTTTTCATCTGCAAGGCGTGCCTCACTCATGCCCATTGTGTGCCAAACGTAACCGAACAATGCCGTTGCAAGCATTGTGCAAAAGACCACCATCCATACATTTACCATTGGTGTCGGATTTGCTTGGTTCTCCATACGTTACATTCTATCTGGTGCCGCGATACCAAGCAACCAAAGTCCGTACTTAAGGATATGTGATACTGATTCCACAAGGGCAAGCTTGTATGGCTCATCAGCAGAGCCATCTAATATCGGATTGTTGGCATAAAATGCATTGAATTCTCGAGCTATCTCGATGAGATAAGTAGCGACAAAATGCGGCTCTCGCGCCTGTTGTGCACGCAAGACCACCTCAGGAAATCGCAATATGTATTTATGGAGCGATACGACATCCACCGAGGTCATTGCCTGTGCATCCCCTTTCTTCTCACCAGCTTTTTTCAGCAGCGAGCGTGTGCGCGCATATGTGTACTGCAAATATGGACCCGAGTCTCCTTCAAATGAAAGTGACTGTTCAATATCGAAAATAATATCTTTGCCGGATGCTTGGCGCAAAATACTATATTTGATGGCGCCGACTGCGACCAACTCACCGATGTCAGATCTTTCTTCTTCAGTAAAATTATCCTTTGTAATTTTCGCTATCGCACGTGACTTCACAGCAGCAAGGAGCGCCTCTGCGGTAATGACATCGCCTGTGCGCGAGGACATCTTGCCTGTGGGCAAGCGCAGCATGCCATGTGAATAATGCTCGGTCTTTGCGGCAAGTTCTGGAAATACTTTTGCCATAGCATCGAGCAGTACCCTGAAATAATCGTTCACCTCATTGCCGGTGATAATGATCGACGCATCATACGGATACGCGTCGTATTTTATCTTGGCAAGTCCGAGCTCTTTAGCTTCGTAAGTGGGCAACCCTTCTTTGCTTATGAATACGCGCGTGTGTAAGCCTTTTGTTTCGTCGCCCTTATAGACCACAGCACCTTCGCTTGTCTCAAATATATCTTTATGCTCTCCAACAACCTTCTTGCCGAACTCACCAGTACTAGACTCAAAGAAATAAAAGTCGAATGCTTTTGTCTCGCCATGTGTTGTTCCGAGTCGTTGATACATCGTCTCAAAATATGCAAGACTATTGTCGCGCCCCTCCTCGTAACGGAGAGTAAGTTCTGCATCAGTCTTGCCGTATAACTTTTTATTGATATCGATGATCTCATTTTTCGCTATTTCGTCATTCTCGTATGCCCTATTTCCTATTGCATATAGTTTTCCTGTTTTAAGGAGTTCACTCCAGTTGTACGTAATCTGATGTGGGGCAATGTCAGGATTATCTTTGAGTATCTGTTCGTCTTGTTTCATCAGGACCCATATCGCCTTCGCTACATGCAGCCCTACATCACCCTGATAGCAAGCGCGTTTTGTTTCGGCGCCTGAGGCTTCGACGAGACGAGAGATAGATTCACCGATCGTATTGCTCATCAGGTGCCCGATATGAAATTCTTTGAAGGGATTAGGGTCGGTATATTCTACGACTACCTTGGTGTTCGCAAGGGTTTGGTTTTTACCAAATGCATCTGCATTGTCGAGGCTCTGACTCAGTGCATTTGTAAAATATGCATTTGAAAGCTTGAAGTTAATGAAACCGGGGCCAGCAATGGAGACGTCTGCGATTTCCACAGTTTTCCCCTCTTTTAGTTTGGTGACAATTTCCTCGGCGAGCGCACGAGGATTTTTGCCCGCAGCCTTTGCCGCTACCATAGCTACGTTGGTAGCATAATCACCGTGCGCGATCTCTGCAGGGTGCTCCAATGACACTTTTGCATTCATTACCCCAAGCTCGGCAAGCGCGTGCTCGATAAGCTCTGCTAATTTTTCTTCTATCTCTATCATAAACAGATAGTAACATACGAGCCTTGAAATAAAAGCCACTCGTATAAACAAAAAGCTCGACTGATGTCGAGCAATTTTTTGATTCTTTACGATATTAAATAGCACTTACGGATCGCAGATATGCGTATATCTCCTCATGTACGTCTGCCTTATCACGAAGCGCGTCGTCACCTGCCATAAGACTGATGATCTTCCAGTTTTCTTTTCGAGCCACCTCAAGATACGCCAGAGATGAGTGTCGCAGGTGCACTAAGTCCGCTTCATGGATATCGCGCTTCATGCCTTGGGTGTAGGCACGGGCGGATTTGTTGTCGACAAGTATTTGTCCCATTTCAGGGGTGACATAGAGAAGAATGTTAATGTCGGGGACTGGGATGCCACGCACCTCGTATTCATACTCCTTAAGCCACAGGAGAAAGCGCTCGCGCTCAACTCTGTCTGCAATTTTCCCTGCCTGGTGCCCCATGTTGGAAGACACGTAGCGATTGCAGAGCACGATAGCGCCACGAGCGAGTGCTGCTTTTATCTCGGGGGCGGCGGCCGCTCTATCCTCCGCATAATAGACTGATGCGCGGTATGGTCCGACTTCGAGAGCGGTGCCCATCTCGCCGCGCAGATAGCGCTCAACGAAAAGCGCTGAGGGCGTTCCGTAGCGAGGAAAATCCATCATGACTACATCGCGGCCTTCCTTTTGCAGGCGCTCGACAAGCATGTTCGTGTGCGTGCCTTTTCCTGAACCATCGACGCCATCGATGACAGCAAGGATTCCTTTTTTGTCCGCTTGTTTATCCATATACATCCTTCGTAGAACTTCTTTACAGTTTTATATCATAAATACCCAACACAAGAGAGAGGAGAGCTTATTCACCGTATTTCTTGATGATGGCGTCAAGCGCAGCCTGAAGCTCAGGCATCGTACCACTATTGTCGATGACCTCTTGTGCAAAGGCTTCGAGCTTCGTTATCTCGAGCTCGCTTTCGCGCTTGTGATCTGCTTCGAATTCGGGGTAGGTCTTCGTACTATCGTCGGCTTTCTCACCACGCTTGACCATGCGTTCGTAGCGCGTGCGCATGGGAGCGCTTAAGAACACAAGCTTGAATTCGGGTAGCTCACGCAGATACTTCACGTCTTCAAGTCGGCGCACGCCATCGATGACCACAAGTTCGGCCTGTGCGTCTTTCGCATCCTGAAACATGACCTTTGCAAGTGTATCTTCACCGAACTCTTTGCGGAAAAATGTCGATATCTTCTGGAGCGTATCGCGATCATCCTTTAGGTGCATACGATGCGCAACATCAAAGAGTGCCGTGGAGAACCGAAACGTTTCGGCATTATATTTTTCTTTTAGATATGCGGCGCAGGTTCCCTTGCCACTTGCCATCTCGCCGGTAAATCCAAGTATGAGTTTTTTCATAACAATCTTAAAAAAGTTTATTCTTCTACAGCATCCATATCAGGATAAGTTTCCATTTCTTTCGAAAGTAATTCAAACTTTACTCCTGCTTCGTGAAATATTTCTTTGCTGCGCGCTGCGCCATGATAGTCTTTGCCTGCGACAATGCGAATGATGCCTGCGTTGATGATCATCTTTGCACAGGCGTAGCATGGTGCCATATGCGTGTAGAGCGTTCCGCCATTTAAGGACACTCCGATGCGTGCAGCCTGCACGATAACATTCTGCTCTGAATGCGTACCCCGCACGCAATGCTGCGACTTCGTTCCATCGGGATGCTCGACCATGTGCAGTTCGTGCCCTGACTCGTCGCAATCTTTGACGCCTGCGGGAGCTCCGACATAGCCCGTGGTCAGAATTCGCTTATCGCGGGTCACAACACTTCCCGCTCGTCCGCGGTCACATGTTGCGCGGCTACCTACGAGCTCGGCAATCTGCATAAAATATTCGTCCCATGAAGGGCGCTGGTGGGTTTTTTGCTCTTTCATATTATGAGTATAGCATGCGTCATATACTGCTCAATGCCACTTTAATAAATAGAATATTCTCTGCGTAATAACACTGTTGACCCTCATGTGTAGGAGGTATATCCTTAGTATAGGCATTTTTGATACTAAAGGAGCACGCCATGAAATCGCTTTTGATCTTCGCACTTGGTGCGATAGCCGCAACTGCCTTACTCGTCCAGAAACCCGCTGTCCAGGTTCGCCTGATCGAAAAAAAGAAAGGCATTGCAAAGCTTCTCCTCGTAGCCTCCGGTGGCCAGCCGACCAACCGCAGCTAAGCGCCGACATGCAGCACATAAATTAAAGTCCTACATCTATCGTAGGACTTTTGATTCCAAAAAATATAAGCTACCCAACAAAAAACAGACCGAGTAGCCTGTTTTTTGTTTAAGATTCATGTAAAGGATTTATTCTTTTACCTTAACTCCTTACAGGAGCTGTACACCTTTTCGATTTTTCTCTTCACTTCGTTTGTGAAAAACCTGAAAAGGTCGATTAAGGTGCTATTCAAAGCACCTTAATCCCCATAGAGCGAGCAGTGCCGGCTACGGTCTTCATCGCAGCCTCGATAGAAGCGGCATTAAGATCAGGCATCTTCTTTTCTGCAATCTGGCGGATCTGATCCTTAGTGATCCCATCCATCTTCTGGGTACCAGGCTTGTTTGCGCCCTTGTCCTGTCCGAGTGCCTTCAAAATTAGGCGAGAGACTGGAGAGACCTTAGTGATGAAGGTAAAGCTACGATCATCGTAGACGGAGATCTCGACAGGGATGATCTCGCCCATCTGAGACGCAGTCGCGGCATTAAACTTCTGCACGAAGTCACCAATATTGATACCTGCCTGACCTAAGGCCGGACCTACGGGAGGAGCAGGAGTAGCTTTTCCTCCTGGTATCTGCAGCTTTAATTTTTTTGTTACTTTTTTAGCCATATGAGTGAGAAATTACAATTATAGTATTTAAAAACAGTAGAAAATCCACAAATCGGAACGAGAAGCCGCATGTCCATAATGCGCATTCCAATTGCATGATATTACTGAAAAACCTGAAAAAAGGCAAGGTATCCCTGTGACAAATCTTGCCATTGCTTCATAATCCTCGTAATCTGCTTAAGGCTGTTCTCGAAAGGTTTTTATGAAACAAATCTTATTTTCGCTCATCTTCACCATTCCACCATGTGTTCACGCAAGCGGAGTGCCGACTGGTGCTACGAATCTCGGACAAGTTATTGAGGTTGACTCAGAGCAAATCGATGCAAAAATATTGAGTACTATAAAAACTTCAAGCGGACGATCATTTCACGCGTATACCCAATACACGAGTGCCGCTGAAAAAGGCGCGACGTTACTCCTTGTCACGCAAAAAGACGTTCAATATCTGTGTAATATGAATGGCGGAGTGTGCGCTCAAGTACGTAATTAAAACAAAATATCCCCGAGTGGGGATATTTTATATTTAGATCTTCTTGATCTGCAAAAAATCTAATTCAACGGGCGTCTCGCGACCGAACATGGGCACCATCACCTTCACTCTTCCGCGCTCCTCGTCCACCTCTCCTACGCGTCCCTCAAGTTCCTTGAACGGACCGTCGGTGATAATGACTGACTCGCCTACGATAAGATCGATAGTGTGCTTCACATTCTTTGAACCCATACGTGCGAAGAGCGAGTCTATCTCCTTCTGGTCGAGCGGCACTGGTACGACACCTGCACCGACGAAGCCGGTAACACGAGGAGTGTTGCGGACGACATACCACGAGTCTGGATCGTAGATCATGTTCACGAGTACGTATCCTGGATAGATCTCTTCTTCGATCTCGGCGCGCTTACCTGCCTTCATCTTGATTTTTTTCTCCTTGGGGACAACGACCTCAAAGATCTTGTCTTCCATGCCGAGGGACTCAATGCGCTGCTTCAAATTGCGCACAACCGCATTCTCATAACCAGAGTAGGTGTGGATGGCGTACCATTGGCGTGTTGGAGATGCCTTAGGGGCTGTTGTTTGTTCTTCTTCCATAATTGATAGTTAATTTTTATTAAGACCGAGAAGCGTCATGCTTTAAATGAAGCGCTTGAGCACCATGCTGAAAGTGAAATCAAGAAGCCCGAGGAAAAGACCAGTTCCGACCGAAATGATAAGCACGATGATCGTGTAGTTTATTGCCTGCGATCGTGTTGGCCAGCTCACATGGCGGAGTTCAGCACGCACGTCACGAAGATAATTAATGAGTGTAGACATAAAAGTAAAAAATATAATAACGATAGATACCGAGTCGCGCGAAAGAGCAGTTTCCTCAAGAGATGTGACTCGGAGGACAGGGAGCCACCTCGGCGTTTCCCCTAAGAAAAAACGCCCGGAGGCGTTTATTCAATTAGTTACAGTATATGCTTTTACTGGCGTTAGTCAAGGATGACAAAAGAACTGACCATATCGGTTCTTTGGGTGAAAAAAGCTCACATCATAGATGAAAAAGACCCCACCTTGCGGGTGGGGTCGGAGAGAAAGAACGATCAGTGACTGCGGCGATGGCGGGATTGTTTGCGCTCTTCGTCGTAGCGTTTGACCCCATCGAGGCAAATTTCTGCCCAAAAACTGAGGTCATGGCGCAGGTCTTCGGGGATGCGTTCGAGATCGAACTTGCCGAAGAGAATGCAGGACGGAAGATGTGCGTGGCGCTCTCCCTTCTGCCGTGGCGCGACGTAATCCTCGCGGATATTGTCTTTCCAGTATGCGACGGGGAAAACGCGAATGTCTCGCCTCCCTTGTTCGAGGATGTAGCGGGACCATACCTCGAAGAAAAACGTTTCGTCTTCGGTATCGACGCGATACACCCCGGGAACTCCGTGACGTGCGAGCCAAATCCTGGGATCGGCTCGGCTTTCGACTTCACGTAACACTTCTTCGGTGCTCATCGACTCTGCCACATTACGCTGGCACACCCGAGGAACGGAAACTTCGGCAACTACGGAATTCGGCATGTAAGCCTCCTTCAAAGGTTGTTCCACGGTCGATCGCTCGACCGTGGAAATGGTTTAGCGAACGTTGGTGGGGCGTGCTTGCGGGCGATTTTGCGAACCTTGATTGCGTTCGTTTCGACGCTCGTTTAAACGCTTGTCGATGGCGTCGAGAACCTGCTGGAAGACTCCCGTTGCCATTTGACGTTCCGGACTCGGATCGCGCATCTTCCAGATCTCGTCTTGGAACAACTCACTTCCCACCGCGAAGATGGGGGCGAAGCTGACCGTCGATTCCTTGCAGGTGAAACGCACTCGGTTGGTCGGAACCACCGAAAGCGTGAACGCTGCGAAAGAATTGCCGTCGCGCAAAATGAATCGGCACGTGACGCCCGATTCCTTCTGCATGGCGACACGAGCACAGAGGTCGACGTAGCGCAGTGCCCGAAGCGGCATTTCTTCGAACTGCTGTGGTGCACGTGCGGGTTGAGTCGCAGATGCAACCACATTTTCCACCATCCTGCTTCCGCCACGTGCGGGGTAGGAAGGTTTCTGCTTGCGCGGACGATCTTGCGGCCGCGTCTCGCGTGGCCCACGATTCTCTGCCGTTTCCTGACTCACCTGCTTCGGCAAATCGGGGGCGGTCGAAGTTGTGGGGCTATCGACTTGGGGGACGACATGCAGCGCTTCGACCGAACGAGCTTCGGAAGATGCGTTGTTGTCGACGACCGGAGAGGTGGTGTCGGCGGGTGACTCGGAGACGGTACGTGCTGCCTTGAAGCCTGCCAGCCCATCTGCAAGAGCGAGGTTGGGGACGGCTTCGTGATGCACTCGTTGTGCGACTGTCATGGTGTAGCTCCTGTGTAAAGAAGTTGAAGTACGCGAATGAAACACTGTTACTCAAAGAAACGGACATGATAGTACAAATCTCGCCTATAAAAGCACGAGAAACTAC
>JAYTYM010000116.1:0-5862 GCA_043742365.1 bacterium
CGTTATTTGCATACATTACTGAAACAACAACTGTGTTATTTTTAATTTTTTCTGCAAGGGCCTCGAGGTTGACGACTCCACTTTCTAAAACGGGTATTCGGTCGACTTTAACTCCCTGATTTTCAAGAAGTCTGACCGATTCAAGTACTGCGTCATGCTCAATAGCACTAACGATCACGTTGGCAATTTTTTCGGGGTGAACTTCTTGCCACCTGCGGACCGAGCCCAAAATAGCGAGATTTACAGACTCCGTTGCACTTGCAGTAAAAATTATCTCATTGCTGTGTACATGCAGTTGCAGAGCTATCTCACTCCTAGCTGATTCGAGTGCAGTTTTCGCAGCTACTCCTTCTTTATGAATTGCACTCGGATTGCCGAAGGTGTCGCTAAGATATGGCTCCATGCTTTCCTTTACGCGACTATCTATGGGTGTTGCGGCGGCATGGTCAAGATAAATTCTTTTCATATCTGCAGTCTAGAATATATATGGATTTTAGACAAAAAATATTGTGAGATTCGCTAATTTCAAATGTTTTTCATTAATTTGGATAAAACCCTAGTTTCATATATCATTGATGCATATGAATCCTCAGTTTATAAGTATTTTGATCTTGGGAGTTGCTGTTATATTGCTCGTAGCATGGATATTCCTACTTGAGAAACGTATCAATGCACTTTTGGGCGGCAAGAATGGGGCATCTCTTGAAGATGCTATATCTGCAAATCGCAAAGGCTTAGAAGATCTCATCATTTTTAGAAAGGCTGTTGAAGCTGAGCTCTCACGCATCAATGACCGGATCAAGAAGAAGCTGCATGGCGCCAAGACGCTTCGCTTTAATCCCTTTCACGGCACAGGTTCAGGTGGCAACCAAAGCTTCGCTACGGCGTTTCTGGACGAGCAAGGCGATGGAGTTGTTATCTCTTCCCTTTACTCTCGCGAAAAAGTCAGCGTGTTTGCAAAACCGATAAAAAACAGAGCATCAGAGTTCGATCTCACAGACGAAGAAAAGGAGGTGCTCAAATAAGCCTCAATAGGGCCTTGGTTCGTGACAATCCAATGATAGCGTGGTAGTATCCACACTATCTTAAATATGTCAGAAAAATCCTCAAAACTCGTGGAGCGCTCTCCTATTGTCGTAATAATGGGTCACATTGACCACGGCAAGTCGACGCTGCTCGACTATATTCGCAAATCAAACATTGTCGCTGGTGAAGCAGGTGGTATTACGCAGCATATCTCAGCTTATGAGGTGTCGCACAAGAACGCAGCAGGCGTAGATAAGCGTATTACCTTCCTAGATACCCCAGGGCACGAAGCATTCAAGGGCATGCGCTCACGCGGTGCACGCGTTGCCGACATTGCCGTGCTTGTCGTTTCCGCAGAAGACGGAGTAAAGGAGCAGACAATCGAAGCATTTAAGTCCATCAAAGAAGCAGGAGTGCCGTATATCGTCGCCATCAACAAGATAGACAAGCCAAACGCAAACGTTGAAAAGACAAAACAAACACTGACTGAAAATGAGATCTATGTCGAGGGTTATGGTGGTGATGTGCCATGGGTAGCTATTTCTGCAAAGACTGGCGCAGGTGTTCCAGAGCTCCTCGATGTGATGCTCTTGGTCGCCGAACTTGCTGAGCTTAAGGGCGATACACACAAACCCGCAGAAGGAATCATCATTGAGTCACGCATGGACCCCAAGAAAGGTATCGTTGCGACACTTGTGATAACAGACGGGACACTCAATAAAGGAATGTTCGTGGTTGCTGAGGATAGCCTCACTCCAGTGCGAATGATGGAAAACTTCATGGGCAAATCAATAGACACCGCGACATTCTCTTCCCCTATTCGCCTTACTGGTTGGAGCAATGTTCCGTCAGTAGGTGCGATCGTGACGTCATATGAAAACAAGAAGGATGCTGAGGCAGTTGTGAGCGGGGCGCTTAAGTCCCCTGTTACAGACCGCCCAGACGAGAGAAGAGAGATCGGTGTTGTCATGATTCCTCTTATCATCAAAACAGACGTTGCGGGCACGCTTGAGGCTATCGTAAGCGAGCTAGGAAAGCTCAAGCATGAGCGCGTGAAGATTAAGATAATCCAAAAAGGCGTAGGTGCTATAGGAGAAGTGGACGTGAAAGCAGGACTGGGATCACCCGATACGCTCATCGTCGGATTCCACACGAAAACGGAGCCACTCGCAGGAGAACTCGCTTCTCGCAACAATGTTGCAATACACCATTTCGATATTATCTACAAACTCACTGAGTGGGTAGAGAGCATCATCCTTGAGCGCGCTCCACACATCGAAGTAACAGAAGACTTGGGCGAACTACGCGTACTTCGATTCTTCAGCCAGCAAAAGGACAAGCAAGTCATCGGTGGTAAGGTGCAGACTGGAAAGATAACAAACGGCGCGCGCTTTAGGATCATGCGACGCGAAGCTTTCATAGGTGAAGGTAAGGTTACTGAGCTCCAACAGCAGAAGATCAAATGCCAGGAAGTGCTTGAGGGTGCTGAGTGCGGAATGATGGTTGAATCAAAGTTCACTATCGTTGAAAGGGACATCCTTATCCCCTATACAAAGACGAGGAAGCAATAATTCCATGAATATCAAGGATGAAAGATTAAAAGAGCAATTACGCGCGCTTGCGGCTGCCTTCTTGAACCGCGAATCGACACGCAATGCACTCTTGACCGTCACAAACATCGAGATATCTGACGACCTCAAGTACGTGCGGATTTTGCTCTCGGTAATGCCACGCGAAAAAGAGCATGGGGCTGTGGACTTTGCTAATCGCCACCGAAAGGAGTTCATGGATTACATCAAAAAGAACTCTCGTCTGCATTATCTCCCTCGCATTGAGTTCTTCCCTGATCTTGGCGAGCAAAATCGCCAGCGCATTAGCGAACTCTTAGATTCCGACACGCCCCCAGTTTCTGAATGATACTGGATGAGCAGAATAAGACCTGATATAGTACTCGCTATGACCTTGGTAGCAGGGTTGATAATATTGATATGTAAATAATGGCGTGGTGGCGAAGTGGTAACGCTTCGGTCTGCAAAACCGACATGCGCGGGTTCAATTCCCGCCCACGCCTCAAGAAAAACTTTCAACGGAAGTTTTTCCCGTGGGAGAAGCTCAACTTCTTGAGCTTCTTAGGGAATTGAAAACCTTGATGATGTTTATTCCTATAAACCAGCAAGGTGTACTGCCCCAGTAAGGGGAAATTCCTGCCCAGATGAATTAAATTGCCCGGGTGGTGAAATGGTAGACACAGGAGACTTAAAATCTCCCGCCGAAAGGTATGCCGGTTCGACTCCGGCCTCGGGCACAGTAACGTTAATAAAATCTGCCCTGCGGCAGATTTTTAGTTACTGTGAACCACAGTGATGTTTTTAAAAGCTTTCTTTACTGCTTTTAAAAACCACGAGGTGGGGTCGCGAACGACCAAAATTTTTATGACTATAAGGAATTAGAAATTGGAAGTACTCGTTGTGGTGCACTTTGCAAATAAGGAGCTTACTCCGCATTTGCTTAGTGATTTGTGACCAAGGCAGTTTGGGTGCCGGAGTCGAAAGATTTTCGATTAAGAGTCATCTAGTCCGAAAAGTACCTGCGACGGTAGCCGAGTCTGACGGCCACTTGTTAAATCGGTCAGGAATTTCGATCGTTACACGATCAGTACACCTTTCACCACAAGAGTACTTCAGAAAATATATTCGCTCCGCTCTTATTTTCTTGGTCGCCCATTTCATTGGGTTAGGAAACCCGCAGAAATATGGGATAAGGTTTTCGAATCCTGCCCGCGAGCAACTGGCAGGAATTCTCGCTGACCGCGCGTGATTAGTGGTTTCGAGGACGAAACATCACTAATCTTTCGAATCCTGCACGAAAGTGCCGCAGGGCACTTTCTCGGGGGCACAAACAAAAACAACACCCTTAGGTGTGTTTTTGTAATTGTGCCCCCGGCAGGAGTTTCGAACACTACTTGGTCAGTACAGGTTTCCCATTTTTTCTAAATTAGAATTTTTCAAAAATACGGGAGAACCTTTTCGAATCCTGCCCGCAAGCTTTGCTTGCTGGGAGCACAAAAAAAACGCTTACGCGTCTTTTTTATTGGTGCCCCCGGCAGGATTCGAACCTGCGACCGTCTCGTTAAGAGCGAGCTGCTCTACCAACTGAGCTACGAAGGCATTATTTAATTCTTCTTTTTCTTGCACTAGCTTACACACCAAGCTTTCGAGCTACCAAGACAGCTACGAAGGCATTATTTAATTCTTTTTTTTCTTGCACTAGCTTACACACCAAGCTTTCGAGTTACCGAGACAGCTACGAGGGCATGCGTTATTAAGTGTCCAACTCACTATTTCACGAACTTTAGCATTGTAGCAAAAAAGATAAAATAATCAATCAAATTGAATACTTATTTGCATTTATGCTTTTATAAGTTACCATGCTATCTATCACCTGCCCAGGTGGCGTAATTGGTAGCCGCGCCAGTCTTAGGAACTGGTCTCGCAAGAGGTGGAGGTTCAAGTCCTCTCCTGGGCACAACGAGTCGTCGAGTTTGACCAGAGCGAGCATCGCTCGCGTGGAGGACTTGAAGACCCTGAGTATATTTCGTCTGCGAAATACGAAGGGTGTACAGAATCCGTAAGATTCAAGACTCCTCTCTGGGGTACAAAAAATGAACCACGGTGAGGTTCATTTTTTATAAAATGTGAGGATTTATTTACGGCGTAGGCACTGCGTCGTCTTGCTCCATAAGACCACCAAGGGAGCCGGTGGGTACATCCAAGCCAAGCTGTTGCTGGAAATAACCTATTATCCCCCACAAGGCGACCATGACGAAAAGTCCGATCATTCCCCAAAGCATCAAACTTTTACCCTCTTCGACCGCCTTTTCATCACCTGCATTGTTGACGAATTTAACGATACCCCAGAAGAAAACGAGAACAGCGCATGCCATTATGACGGGGATAATCGTCTGCACTACGGAGATCAGTGCATTAAGCAAGCTGTCGAGAGTTGCGGCAAAAGCTATTGCAGGCAATAGGAATGTAGTTATGATCGCAACTGCGAAAATTGATCTTGAGTTGATTTTAGACATAGTTCATAAGTCCGACGTCTGCGCCGGTTGAGTCAATAATAAAGCGAAGAATGCCGAATACGGTGATCATGATGAACATGCCTATAACACCCCAGAACATGCTTATTTTTCCCTTTTCACGCATTTCTTCATTGTCGGGATTCCACAGATAACCAGCAACTCCAAAGAAGAAGTATGCCGTAGCCACAGCAAACATTATTGCAATGAGCGGATTAAGAATTTCGGTACTAATCTTTCCTATAAATGTTAAAACTGGAGCAGGAATTGGCGGAGGTGCCGCTTCAGCGACTTCGGGCAGTAATATACTTAATATGTTGAACATACTGAAATTATAACTCGCATACTTGAGTGGGGCAACCAAGTTGTAAACCATAAGCTACTCCAGAGTATTCGGCTATGGGGAAGTAGAAGAAGCTTCTTCCCAAGACCCTATTGCGATTCCAGGAGGTGGGGGTGGAAGTGGTGGAGGTGGGGGTGGAATATCATCATTGGTAACATTACAAGTGACGATATCCCCCGCTGCGACTGTTCCCGAACAGCCAAAGCCGTCTGTCTCAACATATCCGCCATAACTACTCGTCTCGCTCACAACATAGTTGCCTGGATCAAGCATTACCGTGACCCCAGTGGTATCTACTCCCGCAAAAGGACTAAAGGGGGAGGCATTAAGTGTGGGGCTTATTGTCATGAGAAAATCGCCCGGTAATGCCGGTCCGCCGTTATCGTTGATTACATGCGTGGTCACAATAAGT
>JAYTYM010000117.1:0-5842 GCA_043742365.1 bacterium
TGGAGAGGTTATCGCGATGAAGAGCTCGCCGAGAAGACGGGAGTTGCTGACGCGGTGTTCTGCCACAACAAAGGCTTCATTGCGGTCGCGGGTTCCAAAGCAAGCGCACTGAAGCTTGCAGAGATGGCATTAAATGCATAGTCTTGATGAACGACTTTTTAAATAACACTACAACCTTACTAACTACTATTTTAAACTATGGCATTCGTTGATGAACTGACAATACATTTAAGTGCGGGCAAAGGCGGCGACGGAGTCATGCGTCTTCGACATGAGAAGGGTAAGGAATTCGCAGGTCCATCAGGTGGCGACGGTGGCAAGGGTGGTGACGTCTATGTCGTCGGTACTCGCGACCTCGGGCTGCTTTTCAAGTATCGACATGCGAAAGAATTCCACGCAGAGGTAGGAGAAGCTGGCAAGAAAGACAGTTTGCATGGTGCCAACGGCGAGGATCTTATCGTGAAGTTTCCGGTAGGCTCTATCATCACCAACAAGTCAACCGGCAAGGTCATCCAGATATTGAACGAAGGCGACCCCGTACTCTTGCTTAAGGGCGGTGACGGCGGTTTTGGTAACGAGCACTTCAAGAGCTCGACCAATCAAACTCCTGATAAGGTAACACTTGGTTACCCTGCCGAAGAGGGGGACTTCTATATAGAGTTGCAGCTAGTTGTGGACGTTGGCTTCGCGGGATTCCCCAATGCTGGCAAGTCGTCGCTTCTTAATGTCCTCACCAATGCGAGTGCAAAGGTTGGTGCGTATCAGTTCACCACACTCGAACCTAATCTCGGCGCATTCTATGGATACATTCTCGCTGACATCCCCGGACTTATCGAAGGTGCTGCAGAAGGTAAGGGGCTTGGGCATAAATTCCTTCGCCACATCAAACGCACGAAAATGATCGCGCATCTTATCTCACTTGAGAACGAAGACGTGCTTGCAGCATATAAGACCATCCGTACAGAACTCGAGGTCTATGACAAAGAACTCGGCGCTAAGGAAGAGATCATTCTCCTTACAAAAACAGACATGGTCGACGAGGAGACCGTCGAGAAAGCAAAAAAATCATTATCGAAATTGAAGAAAAAAGTATTCACTATCTCCGTGTATGACGACCCTGCGATAAAAGTATTCGCTGATCAGTTCGTAAAAATTTTACGCGATAAGGAAGCAATAGAAACTAATGGATAAAAAGTCCGACATCGCTGTGGGGCAGATGACACCTGACTTCACACTACTATCTACAGACGGGGGAGAGATCACTCTCAGTAAGCTGCGTGGCAAAAAAGTCGTGCTCTATTTCTATCCCAAAGACATGACTAGTGGATGTACCATTCAGGCGCACGAGTTCTCAGCTATCGCTACCAAGTACGCCAAGGAGGGCGTGCTGTTGTTTGGCATTAGTCCTGACTCAATCGAAAGCCACCTTAAGTTCATCGTACGCGATAGCATTACCTATCCGCTACTTGCAGATACAGAACATGCAGTCGCAGAGGCATACGGAGTATGGCTAGAGAAAAGCATGTACGGCAAGAAATACATGGGCATCGAACGCTCAACTTTTGTCATAGGCGTTGAGGGTAAACTCGAAGCAATTTATAGAAAGGTGAAACCCGAAGGGCATGCGGTGTGCGTGCTGCAAGATCTTGCAAAATAGATATATCTTCGAGTATGACGAAAGATATTTAATAACGTGAGTGTGATTTCCTCAATATTTCAATTCTTAAATTTGGTACTGCCCTTGACTGAGGGTTTCTATAATTTTATCGAGGGTCATGCCTGGATTAAAGATATTATCTTTGCATGTTTCTTGCTTGGGGCACTCATGTTTATTGTGAGCTTCGGTGTTCATATTTATGGTTCCATAAAGCATTCGCCGAAACAATGGACAAAGAAATGGATGTGGATCGGGATAAGTCTGGTATTTTTATATCTCATATTGGTGGGTTACATGTTTCTCGCGAAAAGTCTTGATTATAAATTGAGCCCCCCGGATCACGGTCGTATGCCACCATCTTTTATTACCCCATCTCCCTGAGTAACTTTTTTCAAAAAACCGCTTTAAAGAAAGCGGTTTTGATTATTTTTTGGGAAGCGGGCAGCCGCTCCAGTCGGCGAGTTCTTCGAGGTCCATGGAGCCGACCGAGAGTGTGCCGTCGGCAAGCTGATTGGTAGGAACTCCAAGCTTGGTGCGTCCAGTGTCTTTGTTTAATTCTCCCGGCACGCAATTGGGGGTGAGAGACCCCAAAGCCACGCCACCGCATTCTTTCAGGAATGGGAATCGGGCTGCAACCGCCGCCGAATCTTTCATCATCTGTCGATCCGAGAATGACGGGTCGATCGCACGGAGCTCAAGGAAGCAGTACGGGCACCACCATGCGCTGTAGACAATGACCTTTTTTTCGATAAGGCATTGTGCAAACGGGGTAGGTGCCGCCAAGGTGAGAACCGGAGCGAGAATAAGTGCCGAGCAAATCAGTGAGCGAATATGCATGTTGACCTCTCTGTACGAGTTTATCCACTTTTGAAATTAACACGCTGGGTGGAAGGGCACAAGTGTTACTCTACTTGGACTTCAAGTGGCGGCTGATTATTTTTATGCTAGAATCGGTTTAACTCAAATATGGCATACAAAGCAACAATCGGTCTCGAAGTACACGCGGAACTTAAGACGCAAACGAAGATGTTCTGCGCATGCAAGAACGACCCTGATGAGACGCGCCCCAACTGGAATATTTGTCCGGTTTGTACCGCACAACCCGGAACACTCCCGGTTATCAACCAGAAAGCAGTCGAGCATGTGCTGCGTGTCGGGAAGGCAGTAGGCTCTAAGCTCGCGGATTTTACCGAGTGGGACAGAAAGAATTATTTCTACCCTGATATCCCTAAGGACTACCAAATAAGCCAATATAAATATCCTCTTGTTGAGGGAGGTTCCATTGGTGGAGTTCAACTCACCCGCATTCATCTCGAAGAAGATACGGGCAGCTCGCGCCATGATGTGGGGGACTATTCGCTCATCGACCTCAATCGTGCGGGAGTGCCACTTATGGAGCTCGTGACTGATCCGGTCATTCATGATTCTGAAACCGCGATGCGCTTCGCAAAGGAGTTGCAGCTCTTGCTCCGCTATCTTGGGGCTTCCGATGCAAACATGGAAAAAGGTGAGATGCGCGTCGAAGCAAATATTTCAATTTCTGAGACAGAAACATTTGGTACCAAAGTCGAGGTCAAGAATCTTAATTCTTTCAAATCCGTTGGTGACGCGATTGCATTTGAAATCAAGCGCCACGCCGAAGTCATCGCCCGCGGAGAAAAGGTGGTGCAAGAGACTCGCGGCTGGGATGAGAACACCGGCAAGACCTTCAGCCAGCGCAAAAAGGAAAGCGCCAATGACTACCGTTATTTCCCAGACCCTGATCTGCCAAAGATGATGATCACGGAGATATTTGGTAAGGACTACGAAAAACTTCCAGCGCTGCCTGAGCTTCCTTGGCAAAAGCGTGAGCGCCTACAAAAAGAATATGGATTCGTAGAACACATCACTGAAATTTATGTGAGCGATTTTACCCTAGGGAAATTTTTCGATGAAGTAGTCACCCTATGCACAGGAGATGGTGAGCTCGTGAAACTTGCTTCGAACTACATTTCTTCTGATTTTGCATCGCTTTTGAAAACAAATAACGGCTCACTTGGAAAAATTGACGCAACCTCATTTGTTGACCTTATCAAATTGATAAAAGCAGGGGAGTTATCCTCGCGCGGCGCCAAAGATACGCTCGCGCTCTTATATAAGGATGGCGGAAATGCAAAAGCAATTGCTGAAGCCAACGGGCTTATTCAGAAGAGCGACGCTGGGGCACTAGAGGTGATAGTAAAAGAGATCATCGCGGTAAACGAGAAAGTGGTTGCCGAGTACAAGGCAGGTAAGGAATCATCGTTACAGTTTCTAATTGGGCAAGGAATGAAAGCAAGTAAAGGCTCGGCAAATCCGCAAATACTAAGTGAGATATTTAGAGATCTTTTGAATTAGCAATCAACAAGTCTCAAGTTTTTCATATTCACGCACATTTCACATTGCCATTTGAGGCTTATGTTGTATGCTAATTGAATGGATATAGGTGCTCAATCGCTCGCTCAGCTTTCTCTTGAAAATAAGGAGGCAAAATTCATCACCATTGAGATGGGGAGCAAGCTCTCAGGCTATACCAAGGAATATCTTGAGCGACTTTGCCGTCTGAACAAGGTCAGTTATCGCATCTGGAATAATGGTGCCTTTGTTGTCGAGCTCGAGTCACTACTCAACGAAACACACACCATCCTTCTTTCGTATGAAGGTATTACCTTTGTCGACAAGAGCGAGCTCACCGATCCAACTCCTCAGGTCGTCGGGAATATTCTTGCGTCTGCATTAAATGATGTGAGCAAAGCTGCACCAATGATACAGAGCCCACCTGAATTAAAAAATGAAGATGAAAATTCTTATGGGGTAGGAAGCGCGCAGCCAGTACCTCGCTTTGGTGGTAGTGCATTTGGCAGCAAATCTCTCTCATACGTCGGCCGCGCTGTTATTTCGGATCCAGATCGTCCCGGTGAAAATGAGTCGCTGCATTTAAGTACGCCGCACGCATTTGTTGAGCGCCAAGTAACCATGGATGAAGACTTACCTCGCGAAGAGGTGAAGGTGGTCGCTCCGGTCTCTGCCCCAGAACCCATTCAGGAAATAAAAAAAGAAGATCCAGTTGAAATAAAGACCGCCCCAGCACCTGTCTTGGAAACAGTAGCCCCGACACCCCAAGCGATACATCACTCGGTGCATATTCCTATCTCGCCTGCATCTGTCGAAAAACCAATCCTTAAAAGCCAATCTGAGGTAACTCCCCATACGGTGACGCACATCCCCGTAGCACCAGACAAGCAAGCGCGCATAATTATTCCCGAACGCCCAATAGACGATGCGAAGAAAGCTGCTCTAAAGCCAGATGATTGGGACAACATGCTTTTGGGTCAGGAAAAAATCGAGGAGACGAAAGTCGAGTTAGTTGAACCAGTGAGACCTTCATTGGCTGACGTGCCATCGCCGTATCGCCCTATCAAGACCTCGGTCGATGCAGCAGAGCATCATGATGATGGGATGTTGTTTCCTCCGATCAAACAGAGTGCAATCGATGATCAAAAGAATGACAGAAGTGCAACTCCGTCCCAAGGTCAAAAGGTGATGGTGTTTGCTCCTGAAGCCTTTCCTGGTCATGCAACCGCTGCAGCGCTCCAGCATATTAAAATCGATGGCGATGCCACTCCCAAGTCAGTCGTACCACCTAGCATAAAGTCTGTTACTGAAGCGGAAGCCAGAGTCATGCCGCAAGTGATGCCTACCACAAGCGAGCTTGCGAGTGTTGCTTCCCCCGTAGTCCCAATAGTCTCAACAGTCCCCATGAAGCCGGTTACGAATGCGTCACTGCTTCCTAAGGAGCCTCTTCCGATGATGCGCGTAATGCCACAGGTTTCGATGGAAGAGAAAAAGAACCTTCCAATGAAGTCACAAGAGCACCACATGCTTGTGCGCGAAGCGCATCCACTCACGAAAAGTGTCGGCTTCAACGTCGCGGCGGTCATGCTACTCGTCTCTTCTTTTGTGCTCGCTGGGGGAGTTCTCACTGGTGATCTTAGCGGCAAGCTTAACACCGCATCGTATGTTGCAGGTGTCGGCAAGGCGTTTGGCGTCACAAGTACTGTGGTACCTGAGAATGACGTGCCACTCCCTACACAGGCACTTCCACCTGTTGAGAGTAATACCAAAACCGTAAAGATGTTGCCCTTCTCAAATGACGTGGTGGTGACC
>JAYTYM010000118.1:0-3880 GCA_043742365.1 bacterium
TTGGAAGTTTAGAGGCTTATAAAATTATGCTTCGACCTCAAAGCATAAATGATTGAGCGAGTGTTCTTGAAAAAATATTTTTTGCATTTAATGCAATGAACACTCCTGTCATCATTATCCTCCTACTCTCAATCACACTCAATACGTTTTCAAAGAAAGATGTGGATAACTTTTTAAAAAAATATTTTTTGTAACAGTGATCGATAAAGATTTTTTTATAAAATTATTTTTTTGAAATTATTTTTGTCGCATCATTGTCATTTATAAATTTAAATATCACCTACATACACAACCTCCGGTTCTAAAATAATTCCTGCTTCATTCTGTGCACAGAGGGTGATGTGCTTTGCAAAGGCTGCAACTTCTGTCGCGGTTGCGCCGCCAAAGTTTATCATCACCAGCGCTTGAGCCTCCCACGTACCGACATTTCCCTCGCGTACTCCTTTTATCTTGAGAATATTATCAATGATCCATGCCGCAGAAAGCTTGCTATTGCCGCCCTCCTGAGGAAACATAGGGGCGTTTGGGAAGCGAGCGGTGAATATTGCCCCCGCTTCGCTACTTACCACGGGGTTTTTAAAAAACGAGCCAGCAGTACCTATGGTTATACCATCGTAGGTGGGGAATTTGCGTGCACGGATAGTGAGCACTGCGTTACGAACATCACTAACAGTAGCTAATGCGTGCTCATTTTGTGCATAGGCAATGAGATCTTTGTATTCTGTATTGAGATTGCCGCTCTGAGAGAGTCGATACGCAACACGAACTACGATAAAATTCTTTCCCTGTTCGTGCTTAAAGACACTATCGCGGTAAGCTAGTTTGCACTCGGTTTTCCTTAAACGCTTGAATACGCCCTCACTCGTATCGTAGACGTCGACCCACTCAATAAAGCTTCCTACCTCTGCGCCATATGCGCCGATGTTTTGCACAGGAGTGGCGCCGACATTGCCAGGGATGCCGGAGAGATTCTCTATCCCCCATAATCCTGCTTCGACACAAACACCAACGAGCTTGTCCCAGTTCATGCCTGCATCAGCTATCACTAGAGTATTATCATCCTCTTCCTCCCATTGCAGTGCCTGGCCTGTCATGTGTATGACCAAGCCATCAAAACCCCTATCTGAGATAAGCAGGTTGGACCCTCCACCAAGAATGAAAATTGGGAGTGCGTGGGCATGCGCAAATTTAACTGCTTCTACAATATCCGAATCGCACTCTGCCTCAGCAAAATATCGTGCATACCCGCCAATATGAAAGGTGGTGTATGGCGCAAGCAGCACCTGTTCGCGAATGATCATCTCTTTATTGTAACAGAGGAAAACAAAACCCCTTCCTTGTGGGTAGGGGTTTGTTGGCAATTGAATTTAATTAATTGCGGAATCGAAAGTTTAGGAATTGGTTAAATTGAATGCAATACGCAGCGACCAAATTTTTCTTGAGTATTTTCATAGAAAAATGGAAGTACTCTCTGTGGTGCCCTGGACCAAATCAGTGTTTGAGTGGGCGTACTCTGGTACGTTCGCCAAACCTGATGCGGGAAGGGCAAGTAGTGCGTCAATTTTAACTATTCCTATTTTGACAGTGGGCGGCCAGCTTCTATCTGCTTTATCAACTGATCTCCCTGATCCTTCAAACTTGGATCCATGGCGACTGCTTTCTGTACCGCTGCGAGTGCTTGCTCTTTCTGTCCAAGAGAAGCAAGCCCGCCTGCGAGCGCGAAGTAGTCACGGCCTACTGCCTGACCCTTGGCTATTTTTTCGTTGACGAGTTGTACAACTTTTTCATAGGCGCCGGCATTTCCGTAAGCATTTACAATGCGGCTATCGAAGGCTGAGTCCCCCATCTTGACGAGAACCTCTCCTGCAACATCAAAGTGCTTGTTGTAGATAAGTGCGGATGCATATGCTATTCCTGCATCATTGTTAACTGGGAGTAGGTCGTATGCAATCTTCGCTTCTGTCTCGGCGTCTGCATAGCGACCCATTGAAAGATACATCATCACGAGATCAAGTCGGGTCGACT
Organism: bacterium; assembly: GCA_043742365.1. Lineage (GTDB taxonomy): Bacteria > Patescibacteriota > Minisyncoccia > Phycocordibacterales > UBA6899 > MHLP01. The sequence goes on from JAYTYM010000118.1 coordinate 2,026, forward strand.
GGCGCGAACGCGAGTTGTCAATCGCCATCTTGTAATGCTCAAGTGCTTTATCGTATTGCTGGAATCGCGCATAGAATGTGGCGGCGAACGACTGAGTGCGTACGTTCATCGGGTCATTCTTGAGCTCTTCTTCGAACTGCGTCGATGTCAGGTCGTAAAATTGTTTGCGCACTCCTTCTGGGATACGAGGGTCAAGAGTCTGCACAGCAAATTGTGCGAGCTGCTCACGTGCCTCCCCTGTTCCAAAGAGTGCGGGGTCAAGTACCTCCTGAATAGCTATCTTCTTGCCACCGTGACCATCATCTATGAGTACTCCATCAGGGCGAATTGCGTTAATAAGCGCGATGTTCGCATTCATGTTACGGATATTCACAAAATAGATCATTCCTGTTGTGAGGACCAAGATAACGAGGCCTGCAATAGCGAGGTCGCCTGCCTCAAGCTCACCGTCTTTGTTCTTCTTGCGAAGTGCTGCCTTATCCTTCGCACTATCTAGAATAGGCGCTTCTGCAGAAAGCGAGTGCATATACCCGAGTAGCCCAAAGAAGATGATATAGCTGGTGAGATTATCAAAAACGAAAACATTGTGAATGAAGTAGCCTGCGAGCATTCCTGTAAAGATACTCCTTTCGAGTACTGAGAAGTGATGTCTCTTGGTGAACCACAAATAGTAGAGTAGCGCTCCGAACATCGAGAGATAGGTCAAAAGTCCAAGCGCACCGCCTGCAACGAGCCAGTCGAAGAACACATCATGCGAGCGGTCGAACCATGGCTCCTGATTGTACATCTTGGGGTTGTAGTACTTGGCGAAAACATATAAGAAATTCTCCTGTCCCCAGCCGAGGATGGGATGCTCCTTAAATCCTTTCCATGACATCTCCCAGATCATGAAACGTGAACCAGTCGTTCCATCTGAAACAGAGATTGATGCGAGACGCTGCAGTGTTGGGTGAGATTGAATGAATGATGACTGTCGGAATGCGATGAATAGGCCAACAAAAAGTACGACTCCGAGAGTTCCCGCAATCGCATACTGGCGAAGCTTTGGGCTGTCTTTTTCGAGTATCGCCACGAGAATCATGGTAAGGAAACCACCTGCAACAAGACCAAGAAGAGAACCACGAGTCTGGGTATAGTAGAGGACTATGAGATTGAGGACGGCGATAACTGGGTAGAACCACTGTAAACCGCTTTTCTTATCAGAGCGGAAATACAAAAATGCTGCGATGAAAATATTGAAGAGTGCGTACACTGCGAGGTAGGCAGAGTTGCCAAATGTCGCATCGAGACGGTCCGAGCTCTGGTGTATTGCAGCAGAACCAGAGAGTTGGGAGAAAGCATAGAGCGAAACAATGACCGATGCACCGAGCGACGTGCGCCAGAACCATTTCCACATTTCCTCAGTCGCAAGCACGCTCGCCGAGATGATGAAATAGAGGAATAAGTGCGCGGTGGTGATAAGTCCTTCCATGCGCTCATAGTTGGACCAAAAGCTCTTGTATGGGTTGGCGCCATGAAAATCGGCAACTGCGATGACTGCGAGGAATGAGCCGGCCGCAACCAGTATCCAAGAAAACCTCGGGCGATACGTAACATCAACAAACATAAGGAGTGCCCATGCTCCGAGCATGACCTCGACTAATATACGAAAAGCAAAGTTCTTGCCGGTAATGAACGGAAAGAACATATTCTCTGCAACAATAAGACAAATAAAAGGCGTGGCAAAGACACACGCAAGCACGATAAAACGCAAAAAATCTCGTAGTGACATGCCGTCCACTATATAGAAGAAGCAGCACGAGCGCAATCTTGTATATATAGTGACTTATTGTAAGAAAAAGCTGTTAGAATAAGC